>NZ_QGMX01000001.1 GCF_003336745.1 Thermus caldifontis
CTGGCTAAGATACGGGAGGGGTCGGTTCCCCAAGGTGTCTCAAATGTAGTGGCCAATTACACCGGTATTGACCCGGCAATCAACATATGGTAGCCTCCCTGGCAGGACACCCAAAACTTGGGGTGTCCCGGCCGCGATGCCAGGCCGACAGGCCTGGACGCCTTCTGGCGGTGGGGGAAGTCCGGTGCAAGTCCGGCGCTGTCCCGCAACGGTAACCGGCCCCGTCCGGAAGCCCGAGTACCCGCTTCGCGGCCTTACCCCGTAGCCCTCGAGGCAAGGGTGAAGGTGGTGATGCCTGTGGGACCCTAGACCCTTAACCCCCTCACAAACTGTGGCCCAGAGCCGTGGGGCCAAGCGGCTATCGGCGTAAGGCAACAGGGGTTTGCCCTTCCCTGGCGAAAGGGGGTCATCCCTTCCAGAGAAGGATGCGGGGAGTTTCGCATGAAGGAAACGCGCATGGTGCATACCGTTTTCCCTGGGGAAACCAACCATTACGGAACCCTTTTTGGCGGCACCGCCTTGGCCTGGATGGACCAAGCGGCCTTCGTGGCCGCCACCCGCCATGCCCGGCGGAAGGTGGTAACCGTTCACTCGGATGCGGTGGACTTTAAGCGCCCGGTGCCCTTGGGCTCCATCGTGGAGCTCAGGGCCCGGGTGGTAGAGGTGGGCCACACCTCCATGCGGGTGGAGGTAGAGATGTGGGTAGAGCCCATAGAAGCGGGTAAAGAAGCCTATCTGGCGGCCAGGGGAGGCTTCGTGCTGGTGGCGGTGGACGAAAGGGGGCGTCCCGTTCCTGTGCCCCCCTTGGGAGGGGAGAGATGATCCGCACCCTGGGCTTTGGTCTACCCCGCCTGGGCCCTAACCTGGAGTACAAAAGGCTCCTGGAGGGTTTCTGGTCGGGGCTCCTCTCGCAAGAAAAGCTCCTAGCAGGCTTGCAGGAGCTGGAGGGCCTAAGGGCAACCGCCTATCGGGAGGCGGTGGACCTCCACCCCGCAGGGGAGCTCAGCCTCTACGACCCCATGCTGGACCTGGCGGTGGCCTTGGGCCTCTATGCGGCGCCCGCGGGGGACCTCGAGGCCTACTACGCCCTAGCCCGGGGCAATGGGGCTCTTCCCTTAAGGAAGTGGTTCGGCACCAACTACCACTACCTGGTGCCCCGCCTCCCAGAGAGGCCCCAGTACGCGCCAAGGCCAGGCTGGTTTCCCTACCCCATAGGTGCCCCTCAAGAAGAGGGGCTTCCCACCCTGATCGGCCCCTACACCTTGGTGCGGCTGGCGCAAAACCCGCCCGCCTCCCCCATGGAGGTTCAAGCCCACCTCGAGGCCCTAGGAGAGGCCTACGGGGAGCTCCTGGGGTGGGCCGGGGGCCGCACCGTCCTCCTACAGGAACCGGCCTTGGGGCTGGACGGCGCGGGGGACCACCTGTCCTGGCTGTTGCCGGTTTACCGCACCCTGGCGGAACGAACCCCCTTGGTCCTCCTCACCTACTACCTGCCCCTGGAGCCAGGGGTGGCTGAGGCCCTAGCCCAGTTGCCCCTGAAAGGGCTAGGCCTGGTGTACCAGCCGGGAAGCCCCCTGCCCCACCCCGCCCCGGGTACGGCCCTGGTCCTGGGGGTGGTAGAGGGGAACGGGGTGTGGCGTACGGACCTGGCCGCCCTCCAGGAGGCCCTAACTCCCGTGGTGGAGGCCGGGCAGGAGGTCTGGCTCACCAGCAAAGCTCCCCTCTTCCACCTGCCCTGGCGGGTGGCCGAACCCTTGCCCCCTGGGCTAGAGGGCCGGCTGGCCTTTGCCGTGGAACGGCTGAAGGAGCTCTCCCTCCTCAAGGGGCTTCTTCTGGGAGAGGGCAACCCTGAGGCCCAAGCCTGGCACACTCCCCCCCTCCCCTGGGACCGGGTTCCTTCCCCTATCCCCCCTTCCCGTCCCTCCCGGCAGGTTCGGCGCCAAGGGCAAAAGGACCTGGGCCTTCCCCCCTTTCCCACCACCACCATCGGCAGCTTTCCCCAGACCCAGGAACTGAGGGCGCTCCGCCGGCGCCTGCGCTCAGGGCAGCTGGACCCCGCGGCCTACCGGGCAAGGATACAGGAGGCCATCCGGGAGAACATCCGCCTTCAGGAGGAGCTGGGCTTGGACGTTCTGGTCCACGGGGAGCCAGAACGAAGCGACATGGTGGAGTTTTTTGCGGAGCGCTTGGAGGGCTTCCACACCACCCAGGGGGGTTTTGTCCTCTCCTACGGGAGCCGGGTCTGGCGCCCCCCCATCCTCTTTGCCCCGCCCAAGCGCCGGGGATCCTTGGTCCTGGAGGAAACCCTCTACGCCCAAAGCCTCACCCCCAAGCCGGTAAAGGCCATCCTCACAGGCCCCATCACCCTGGCCGCCTGGAGCTACCTGCCCCAGGGGGTAGGGTTCCGGGAAACCGTCTTGGCCCTGGCGGAGGCCCTGCGGGAAGAGGTGAAGGAGGTGGCCGCCCAAGGGATCCGCATGGTGCAGGTGGACGAACCCGCCCTGCTGGAAAAGCTCCCCTTGCGGGAGAGGGAAAGGCCCGGCTACCTAGAGGTGGTGAGGGAGGCCTTCTTGCGGGTGGTGGGGGATCTGCCTCCCGGGGTGCAGGTGCACCTCCACCTCTGCTACTCCGACTACGCCGCCTTAAGGCCCTTCCTGGAGGCCATGGACCCGGACGTGGTGAGCCTCGAGGGGGCCAGGCAGGACCCGAGCTTCCTGGAGGCCCTAGCGGACCTTCCCGTGGACCTGGGCCCCGGGGCCTTTGACGTCCACTCCCCCCTGGAGGCCAGGGTGGAGGAGATCCTAGCCCGGCTCCAGGGTTACCTGCGGCACCTGCCCCCGGAGCGCCTATGGGTGAATCCCGACTGCGGCCTCAAAACCCGGAAGCCGGAGGAGGCCGTGGCCAACCTCAGGAACATGGTGGAGGCCACCAAAAAGCTAAGGGAGCGCATGGGAGGAAAGGATGCTGACAGAACCTAGACCCCACTACCGCCCCTACGAGTACCCCAGGCTTCTGGACTATCGGGACGCCATCCGGCACAGCTACTGGCTCCACACGGAGTTTAGCTACACCGCCGACGTGCAGGACTACGCCCTCGCCCCCAAGGAGGTGCGCTCCCTGGTGGAGCGCTCTCTCCTCGCCATCGCCCAAGTGGAGCTTTCCGTGAAGCTCTTCTGGGCCAGGGTTTACGAGGTCTTCCCCAAACCCGAGGTGGCGGAGGTGGGCATGACCTTCGCCGAAAGCGAGGTGCGCCATGCCAACGCCTACGCCCACCTCCTGGACCTCCTGGGCCTCGAGGACCGCTTCCAAGAAGCCCTGGAAAGGGAAACCGCCCTCCGGGAAAGGCACCGCCGGTTGGGAGAGGTGCTGGCCCATGCCCACAAGGGTAGCCTTAGGGACTACGCCCTGGCCCTCCTCCTCTTTTCCGCCTTCACCGAGCACGCCTCCTTGTTCTCCCAGTTCTATGTGCTCATGGCCTTGAACAAGCGCCTAGGCCGGTTCAAGGGGATCTCCAACGCCATAGAAGCCACCAGCAAGGAGGAAAACCTCCACGGACTCTTTGGGGTGGAGCTCCTTCGCATCCTTAAGGAGGAGAGGCCCGACCTCTTCGGGCCCACCTTTGCCCAGGAGGTATGGGACCGGGTCCAGGCCTTCTTCCGGGCGGAGGAGGCCCTCCTGGACTGGATCTTCGCCCAAGGAGACGTGGCGGCGGTGGCAAGGGATGAGGTTCTGGAGTTCTTGAAGTGGCGGTACAACCAGACCCTCTCCCTCCATGGCCTCCCCGCCCCCTTCTCCGTGCAAAGGGATCTCCTGAAGGACACGGAGTGGTTTGACCTGGAGCTGTTGGCGGACAAGGAGGTGGACTTCTTCAACAAGAGAAGCGTGGCCTACGCCCGCAGGGTGCAGAGCTACGATCCGGAAAGCCTGTTTTGAGGGAGGGTAAGGATGCTAAAGACCAAGAGGGAGTACAAACCCTGGTACTGGGCCAACGAGTGGACCCGCCTCTACATGAGCCGGGGCTATCTCCTCCCCGGGGTGACCGTGGAGGAGCGTGTAACCCAGATCGCCGACCGGGCGGAGGCCCTTACGGGGATTGAGGGGTTTTCCCGCAAGTTCCAGGAGTACATGGCTAAGGGCTGGTACTCCTTGGCCACCCCCATCTGGGCCAACTACGGCCTCAGGCGGGGCCTACCCATCTCCTGCTACGGCACCTATGTGGAGGACGATACCGCCTCCATTCTCAAGGCGGTGGCCGAGATCGGCATGATGAGCAAGCAGGGCGGGGGAACCTCCGTCTACCTGGGCACCTTGCGACCCAGGGGGGCCCCCATTCGCGACAACGGGGAGAGCAACGGCTCCTACGCCTTTGCCTCCCTCTTTGACCGGGTGATTGAGGTCTTCAACCAGGGTTCCACCCGCCGCGGCCAGTGCGCCGCCTACATCCCCATAGAGCACCCTGATTTTGAAGAGTGGCTGAAGGTCCAACGGGAAGGAGGGGAGATCCAGTCCCTCTTCTGGGGGGTTTCCGTGGGGGACGTCTGGCTGGAAGCCATGGTGGCCGGGGATAGGGAAAAGCGGGAAAGATGGGCCAAGGTGCTCAAAAGCCGGGCCGAGGTGGGCATCCCCTACCTCTTCTTCCGGGACAACGCCAACCGCCAGGCCCCGGAGGTGTTCAGGAAGCTGGGGAAGACCATCCACGCCTCCAACCTCTGCACCGAGATCATGCTCCCCTCCGGCCCCGAGGAGAGCTTCGTCTGCTGCCTTTCCTCCTTAAACCTTCTCCACTTTGACGAGTGGAAGGACACGGATGCCGTGGAAACCCTCACCGTCTTCCTGGACTCGGTGCTGGACGATTTCATTGAAAAGGCGGAGGGCATCCCCTACATGGAACGCGCCGTGCGCTTTGCCAAGCGGTATAGGGCCATCGGCATCGGAGTCCTGGGCTGGCACAGTTACCTGCAGTCCAAGGGGATCCCCCTGGAGAGTCCCGAGGCCCTGTTCCTCAACAACCTCATCTTCAAGACCATCCGCGAGAAGGCGGAGGAGGCAAGCCGCTGGCTGAGAAAGCGCCACCCTGAGGACGAGCTGGCCCAGGTCATGGAAAGGCGAAACGCCACCCTTCTGGCCATCGCGCCCACCAAGAGCAGCTCCTTCATTCTGGGCCAGGTATCCCCTTCCATTGAACCCTACACCAGCAACTACTACCTCAAGGACCTGCAAAAGGCCCGGGTACCCTTCAAAAACCCCTTTCTGGAAGAGCTGCTTCGGCAAAAGGGCAAGGACGAGGAACGGGTGTGGCGGAGCATCCTGGAAAGGAATGGCTCCGTGCAGCACCTGGACTTCCTTACGGACGAGGAGAAGGACGTCTTCAAGACCTTCGCCGAGGTGTCGCAAAAGACCCTTATCAACCTAGCAGCCGCCCGGCAGAAGCACATTGACCAAGGCCAGTCCCTAAACCTGGTAATCCACCCCGAGGCACCCCCCAAGGACGTGAACGAGCTCTACCTGCACGCCTGGCGGAGTGGGCTTAAGGCGCTTTACTACCAGTTCAGCTCCAGCGCCGCCCAGGCCTATAGCCGCGACCTCCTCCTCTCCTGCCGGGCCTGCGAGGGCTAGCCCTTGAAAACCCCAAGGCGGTGGTAGAGGAGGGTGGCCCCCAGGGCTCCCAGAAGGGGGAAGAGGGCCGGGACCAGAAGATAGGGGCTAGCGGCTCCCTCTACCCCCAAAAGGCCCGCCAGAAGCCTGGGGGAAAGGTCCCGGGCAGGGTTGAGGGCAAAGCCGCCAGGCCCTCCCAGACCATAGCCCACCGCCGCCACGGTGAGGCCCAGAAAGAGGGGAAGAAGCCGGGTGTCCCGTGCGGCTACCAGGATGACGGCCATGAGGGCGAAGGTGCCCAGGGCCTCGGCCACCGCCGGGCCGGTCCAGCCATAAAGGGCCTCGGGCGCGGTGCGCAGGAAGCCCGGCCCCGTGGAGAACACGTTGGGCATCCCTTGGGCAATAAGCCCCTCCCGGTAGGCCAGGAAGGCCCCCAAAGCGCCCAGGAAACCCCCGGTAAATGCCCTATCAGGTAAAGGGGAACCAGGCGCCAGGGAAAGAGGCCAAAAGCCGCTAGGGCCAAGGTCACCGCCGGGTTCAAGTGAGCCCCGGAAAGGGGCCGACTGGCCAGAACCCCCACCAGCACCGCCAGCCCCGATCCCAAGGCGATGGCGTCATAGCCATAGGCACCCGGGGAGAGCCGGGGCTCCAGCAGCGCATCGGCCGCACTGCCCACCGTCAGAAGGACCAGGAGAAAGGTTCCAAGGAGCTCACCAATGAAAGCCTTTGTCACGCGCATCACCTCCTGTCGCTATAACCCACTCATACTAGCGGCCTTTCGTCAGGTAATGGTCAAAGAGAGGAAAGAGGGTTAAGCTTAAGAGGGTGCGGGTGGTCAGCCTGGTGCCCTCGGGAACCCTCCTCCTAAGGGCCTTGGGCCTCGAGCCCGTAGGGGTAAGCCACAGCTGTCCTAATCCCCAGGGCGTTCCCGTGGTGACGGAAGGCCTTATCCCCAAGGGCCTCCCCCAGGAGGAGATCGACCGGCGGGTGCGGGAGGCCCACGGGAGGGGGGAGCCCCTCTACAAGATCCGGGGGGAGGTGCTGGCAGCCTTAGAGGCAGACCTGCTGGTCAGCCAAGGGGTCTGCCAGGTGTGCGCGGTCACCCCCCAGCAGGCGGCCCTGGCCACCGCCTTCTTCCCAAGGCCCCCCAGGGTGTTGGAACTCCGGGGCACCCAGCTGGAAGGGCTCTTCCTGGATATATGGGCCCTGGCCCAAGCCCTGGACGTGGAGGAGAGGGGAAGGCATCTGGCTCAGGAGATTCGGGAAGGGCTTTCCCGTCTGCCCCCGCCTCCCCCTAGGCGTCCCTCCGTGGCCTTTCTGGAGTGGCTGGACCCCCCCTACCTGGGCGGGCACTGGGTACCGGAGCTGGTGGCCCTGGCTGGGGGCCGGTACCTGGGGCCTAAGCCGGGTACGCCCAGCCTGCGGGTGGACCCCATGGACCTTCCGGAAGCGGAGGTGGTCTTTATGGCCTTCTGCGGCTACAGCCTCGAGGAGGCCCTGGCCGCAGTGGCGGACCACCGGGCAAGAGGAGGGTATTTGGACCGCTATCTTCGGGGACGGCAGGCCTACCTTCTGGACGCTGGGCCCTTCCAGGCCCTGACCCACCGGGTGGCAGAGGGGGTCTGGACGTTGGCCCACCTTCTACGAGGGAAGGGGGTTTCGCCTCATCTAGCCAGGCCTCTTTGAGGGGTAGGCAAAAAGGGGGGTAGCCCAAGGGCTGCCCCCCCTACCCCGGGTCCTACGAGGTTCGGAAACGGCCGTTTAGGCCTTGGGGGAAGAATCCACCCATGCTGACGCCGGTGTTGCCGGTGAGGTAGACGATCCTAAGCACCTCGCTCACCGTGCGCCCGAAGGCCACCCCATTGGCATCCGCGGGGACCAGGTTGGCCTTCTTCATGGGATATCTCCTCCCTTTCCCATCTCCTACCGCACTTGGATTTGCCCCCGCAGCTCCCCGGCACGGAAGGCGGCGGTGTGGATGTCCAGGTAGAGCTCTCCCCGGAAAAGCCGGGAGCGGTCCTCGAGGCCAAGCTCAATCCGGTCCAAAAAGGTGGCGCTCCTCCCATCCGGTGCGGGGTTGACCCGCAGAGCCTGAATCAAGGGTCCGTTCTGTCCCCGGGGGCCCCGGTGGAGGTGAACGGCGCTGATGAGCCGAGCGTTGAGGGCAGGATCGTCCACCGGGTCCCGGGTGTAGTCGCGGAAGGAGCCGGCCAGGTTGGCCACCGCCCCCTGGAGCAGAAGGCTTGGCCCCTGCACCTCCACCCTCACCACCGCCAGGGCCGGGGTGTCCACGGGATTAGGCACCACCTCCGCCCCCGTCATGAGGACGGCCCGGACCAAGCCCCCCTGGGCCTGCGCCGAGTCCAGAAAGACCGCCACCCAGCCTGCTCCCAGTAGACCGGCCAGGGTCAGCGCGTCCCTACGGTTCACCCTACCCCCTATTTGCGGATGAAGCCCTGAACCGCCTTGGTGGCTTCCTCCGGGGTGATGGCCTTGGCGAAGGCCCGGCCCACGGGGGTCTGGGGACCCTCCACCTTACTCCCTAGCTCAAGCACGGCATCCCGGGCCAACGCCAGGTGGGCCTCCTCGTTCATGGCTATGCTGGCCGCCGCCGAAAGAACCGCCTTGTTCTGGATCAGGGGAATGGCCCCTAGATAAGCCCCGGTGAAGGCGGTTTCCAAGGCGATCAGGGTTTCCAAAACCTTAAGCCGGCTAGCCGCATCAAAGCGGAGGTCCCCATAGGTGAACTGGGGCCGGGCCACCGGGGTGGCCTTGAAGGGTCCCGCTATGGTGTCCCTCAGCGCCTGCACATGGGCCTCCTCGTGCTTGAGGGCCTCGGCCAGGTAGTCGCGGATATCCCCCGGGAAGGGAACCATCAAGGCCCGGGTGTAGAAGTCGCTGGCCAGGTACTCCGCGGTGAGGGCCAGGTTGAGGATGTCCAGGTCGCCGATCCCCTTGGACTGGGCCAAGGCCTGGCCAAGGAACCCCTTGGCAAAGGCCGCGGAGAGCCCGGCTGCGGTCAACACCTTCACAAACTGCCTGCGCACCATGGTTTTCTCCTGCATAACCTCACCTCCCTTGAGAAGGCCTCTTCGCCCCCTCGCTCTGCCCTTCGCAGGGAGGTGGGGTTTTGGACTTAGCGGGGAAGACCAAACAGGATGGTGGGCTTGGGGCTTCCCCCAGGTGGCTCCAGGGAAACCGCAACCGCGAGGGCTTCTGGTGGCAGGCGAAGGCTTTTTAGGGGCAGACGGAAGGTGGATAGGGGCGTGGGTTCGCCGTGGCCAAGACCCCAAGCTTGGAACACCCTTCCCTTGGGGGAAGACCGGTTCAACAGAACCAGGGCGGTCCGGTCAGCCTTTAGGATTACCCGGCCCACCATCTCCCCTTGAGGACTCACCAGGGCGAAGACCTGGGTAGCGGGTTCCCGCAGGGCCAAGAGCCAGGTTCCCCCCAGGAAGGCCCCATACCCCAGGGCTAGAAGCAGAAGGGCTGCCGCCACCCGCCCCAGCCAAGCCCAGGGAAAGGAACGGTGGGCACGGATGCGCCTCATGACCTTGGCTTCCAGCCCCGGGGGAACGGGTGCGGGCGGATCCCCCTCAGCCAGGTGAGCGGCAACCTCCATCAGGGCCTTGGCCTCAGGCCAAAGCTCGGGGTAACGGGCCAAGGCCTCCTCCACCCGGGAGCGCTCCTCCGGGGAAAGGGCGCCTAGGGCATAGAGGGGTAGGAGTTCGCGCACCTCCTCAGGGCTCACGGAGCACCTCCTTCAAGCGCAATAGGGCGCGCCTAAACCGGGTCTTTA
Organism: Thermus caldifontis; assembly: GCF_003336745.1. Lineage (NCBI taxonomy): Bacteria > Thermotogati > Deinococcota > Deinococci > Thermales > Thermaceae > Thermus > Thermus caldifontis. Next base: position 9,395 of record NZ_QGMX01000001.1, read on the forward strand.
GGGTGCCCAGGGGGATCCCCAAAAGCCTGGCCGCTTCCTGGTGGGAGTGGCCGTGGTAGTAGAGAAGCCGGATCGCCTCTCGCTCTTCCGGATCAAGGCGCCTCAGGGCCCCTTGGAGACGGATGCGGTCCAGATGGCCCTCCTCGTTCAGGCCGTCCCCCGGAAGGTCGAAGGCCTCCTCCGCCTCGTCCACCTGAGGCTCCAGGGGCTTAGGACGGGCCTGCAGACGGCGGACGAAGTCCACAGCGGTGTGGTGGCCGACGGCCAGGAGCCACGCCCGTGCCGGGGCCCGCCGGGGGTCAAACTGGCGAGCGTTCTTCCACACCCTGAAAAAGGCCTCCTGCACCACATCCTCCTGGGCGTTGGCGTCTAAGCCCATCCTCCTGGCTAGGGCCAAAAACGCTCCTGCATAGCGCCGGAAGAGCCACCGGAGGGCTTCCTCCTCGCCCCTAGCCACCAGGGCTAGGAGGGCTTCATCGGAGAGACCCTCGAGGCTCATCCTTCGCCCATCCTATCCTACGCACACCCCCTGGGGGTTGGTTTTAGCGCCCTTCCCGAAGCCAGCTGGCTCTAGAATACCATTCACTTCCTGCTCTCAAGAGCTCCTTGAACTTCTGCAAAGCTCTAGCCCGGCCATCCCGGCTTCCGAGTCGGGCTCCGGCGAACACCCTTAGGCCCTGTCTCCCTCCTGGAGGCCCGCAGCCGGTTCCACCGCCCACCCCCAGGGGAGGAGGCCCGCTACACCTTCCCGGTCCTCGCCCCCCAGGACCCCAGGCACTACGTGCGCCTGGCGAGCCGGATGGGGTACCGGAGGAGAGGGCACCTGGACTATCCCTCCCATGCGACCCGAGGGGATCCTCGCCTAACGCCAGGCACCCATTCCTGCGGCGTGGGGCCAGACCTTGGTCCACCGCCATTTCCCAGCCACCCCCCTTCCCTACCCGAGATCGTCGCCCCGCCTAAGATGCCCTCAGGAACCCCGCCCTACCATGGGGTTATGTTGGACGACGTCTTGAAGCCCATCCATGGCGGTCCCGACGGAGGGCCTGAACCCCTTTACGACTTCTCCACCAACGCCAACGCCCTGGGCCCCAACCCCGTGATCCTGGAGTACCTGGAGGCGAAGGACCCAAGCCGCTATCCCGACCCCCTTTACCGGAACCTTCGGCAAATGCTGGCGGAAGCCCACGGGGTCACCATGGAACAGGTGGCGGTGGGCACGGGCAGCAGCGAGCTCATCCACCGCCTGGCCCGCTGGAACTACCTAAGGGGCCCCATCCTCCTCCTGAAGCCCACCTTCAGCGAGTACGCCCGGGCCGCTAGGGCCCTGGACCTACCCCTTTGGGAGGCGGAAACCCCGGAGGACTTCCTAAGGCTTCTTCCGCGAAGCTCCCTGGCCTTTCTTTGCGTGCCCAACAACCCCACAGGGGAGGTTTACCCCTTTTTGGAGGAAGCGGCCGAAAGGGCGGGCGGAGCCTTGGTCCTGGACCTGGCCTATTATCCCCTCCTGGAGGGCCCTCCTCCCCTGCCCCAGGAAGCCTGGCTCCTCTTTGGCCCCAACAAGGCCCATGGCCTTACGGGGTTGCGGGCCGGGTACCTGGTAGCCCCCTTGGACCTCACCTATTTCCAGCACCTGGCCCCTTCCTGGCCGGTTTCCGTGTACGGGGAAGCCCTCCTGGAAGGCCAACTGGACCCCAGGGCCCAGGCGTGGCTGGAGGAGAGTAAAAGGGAGCTCCAAAGGCTTAGGCGCCTTCTGGCCCAGGGCCTGAGGGGCCTGGGCCTCGAGGTGCGGGAAAGCCCCGCCAACTTCCTCCTGGTGCGGGTGGGTCGGGCCACGGAGGTGGCAAGAGCCCTCCGAAAAGGGGGCATCCGAGTGCGGGACGCCACCAGCTTTGGCTTAGGGGAGTGGCTCAGGCTTTCCGCCCAAAGGGAGGAGGCCATCCAGGCCCTTTTGCAAGCCCTAAAGGAGGTCTTGGCCCGGGTACACTGAGGGGATGAAGGACCTAGCCCCTTGCCTCAAGGAGACAACTTGCCTATGGGAGGCCCTCTATCCCTTCGGCCCCCATGCCCACCCTTGAACCGGGGACGTTGCTGGGTCCCCACGGGGGTACGATGAGGGCCAAGGCGCTTGCCATCTGGGGCACGGGAAGCGGCGTGGGGAAAAGCCTCCTCACGGCAGGACTCCTCCGCCACTTCCGGCGCCTGGGCCTAAGGGTAGCCCCCTTCAAGGCCCAGAACATGTCCAACCACGCCCGGGTGGTGGCGGGGGGGGAGATGGCCAGCGCCCAGTGGCTCCAGGCCATGGCGGCGGGCGTTCCCCCTGAACCCCGCATGAACCCCGTGCTCCTGAAGCCCATGGGGGAAAGGGGTTCCCAGGTCATCCTCCTGGGCCGGGCCAGCCCGGAGCTGTCCCGCCTGTCCTGGCAGGAACGGCGGGCCCATCTGGATGGGACGGTGCGGGAGGCCCTAGAAGGGCTTCTCCAGGAGTACGACCTGGTGGTGATGGAAGGGGCGGGAAGCCCCGTGGAACGAAACCTTTGGCCCGACCTTCCCAACCTGAAGGTGGCCGAGTGGGCGGGGGCCAAGGCCCTGCTGGTGGCGGATGTGGACCAGGGGGGCGCCTTGGCCGCCCTTTACGGCACCTGGGCCCTCCTTGGGGAACACCGGAAGCGGCTACTGGGGTTCGTGCTCAACAAGTTCCGGGGAGACCTGGAGCTTCTAAAGCCCGCCTACGGGCTTCTGGAGGGGTGGACCGGGGTACCCGTTCTGGGAACCCTACCCATGCTGGGGCTGGAGCTTCCCGAGGAGGATGGGTTCCGCCATCGGCCAAGGCCGGGCCTGGGCCCCAAGGTGGCGGTGCTCCGTTACCCCCATGCCTCCAACCTGGATGAGTTCTGGCCCCTAAGCGAGTTGGCCCAACTGGTCCACGCCCGCACCCCCGAGGAGGCGGAAGGAGCCTGGCTCCTCATCCTTCCGGGAAGCCGGCTACCCGCAGAGGACCTCCCCTGGCTAAGGGGCTTCCTACCCCTGATCCAAGGCCACCTGGCCCAGAACAAGCCGGTGCTGGCGGTCTGCGGCGGAGCGGAGATGCTTTCCGAGGCCATCTGGGACGAGGAGGGGGTGGAGAAACGCGGCCACTTCCCTGGGCTTGGCCTACTCCCCTTCCAGGTGCGGCTGGAAAGGCCCAAGACGGTGAAGGAGAGGCGCATCCGCCTGGAGGGCTTGCGGGGCTTTTGGAGCAGCCTGAATGGCCTCGAGGTGGAGGGGTACGAGATCCACCACGGCCAGGGCCTGCCCCTCCTCCACCAGGAAGGCTCCCTCCTCGCCACCTGGCTCCACGGCCTCTTGGAAAACCCCGGGGTGCAACGGGCCCTCTTCGGTAAGGAGGCCAAGGGGCTGGAGGATTCCTTGGAGGAGCTGGCCCAAGCCCTGGAGAACCACCTGGACCTGAAGGCCCTTCACCGGGCCCTGGGGCTTGGGGGAAAACCCCAGTCCCTCGCCTCTTGGCCAAAGACCCCAGACCCTCCCCCTAGCCCCGGCCTCCTCCTTCTCCTAGGCGGGGCGAAAAGCGGCAAAAGCCGCCACGCCCAACGCCTGGCCGGGCCCTTGGCCACCCTCATCGCCACCGCGGAGGCCCGGGACGAGGAGATGGCGGCCAGGATCGCCCGCCACCAGGCCGAGCGCCCCCCCACCTGGCAAACCCTGGAGGAACCCCTGAACCTGGTGGAAGCCCTGGCCAAGGCCCACCACCCCACGGTGGTGGTGGATTGCCTGACCCTCTGGGTGGCCAACCTTCTGGAAAGGGGCCTGGATCCCTTGCAGGAGGCCAGGCGGTTCCTGGAAACCCTACGCCATAGCGGCAAGCGGGTCATCGCCGTGAGCAACGAGGTGGGCATGGGGATCGTGCCCGCCCACCCCTTGGCCCGGCGCTACCGGGACCTCTTGGGGGAGGTGAATGCCCTTTTCGCCCGGGAGGCGGAGGAGGTTTACCTCATGGTGGCGGGCCGGGCCCTTAGGCTTTAGTGCTCTATCCCCCTTTGCGCCGGAACCCCTTGGTCAAAGGCGTGCTTGACCTTGCGCATCTCCGTGACCGTGTCGGCCACGTCCAGCAGGGCCTCCGGGGCAAGCCGGCCCGTCACCACCACGTGCACGTGGGAGGGCCGGTGCTTTAGGACATCCACGAACTCCTCCAGGGAAACCCATCCGTAGCGCAAGGGATAGGTGGCCTCGTCCAGGACCACCAGGTCCCACTCCCCCGAGAGGATGGCCTTCTTGGCCCGCTCCCAGCCCTCTTGGGCCAGGGCCTTGGAGGCCTCCAGGTCCCGGCTTTTCCAGGTGAAGCCATCCCCCAGGCCCTCTATGGGGATGCCCAGCCGGGCCAGGGCCCGGTGCTCCCCAAAGCGGGCGCCTTGGTGCTTAAGGAACTGGAAGATGCGAACGTTTAGGCCCCGGCCATGGGCCCTGAGGGCCAGGCCGAAGGCGGCGGTGCTTTTGCCCTTGCCGTCCCCCGTGTAGACCAAAAGGAGGCCCCGCCGCTCCCCCCTGGGCTTCACCCGCTTAGGCTCTTCCATAGGGCATAGCCTAACAAGCCCCCAAGCTCCGAGAGGGCGATCATGGCCCCGAGGATATCCCCGTTGATCCCCCCCAGGCGGGCCACCGCGAAGCGGGCCACCCCATAAGCGGTGCCCAAGGCCAAAAGGGCCGGCCAGGGGTAGAGGATGGGGAAGGGAAGGGCAAGGAGGAAGGCCCCGAAGACCGGCCCCCCACGGATGAGGCTGGCCATCCCCGGGTGCAAGAGGGGATACCGGTTCAGGAAGGGCAGGATGGCGAAGCGGGCGAAGCCGGGGAGGAGAAGGAGGAAAAGGGGTTCGGGCCCCAGGGCCAAGGCCTGCCAAAGGAGGAGGAGGTAAAGCCCCCCCACCCCAAAGGCGAAAGGACCCAGGTGGGGGTCCTTGAGGATGCGAAGCCTTTCCTCCTTGGACCTCGAGGCCAAAAGGGCATCGGCGGAGTCCAGAAGCCCGTCCAGGTGCAAAAACCCCGTGAGGCCCAAAAGGCAGGCGAGCATCAAGGCCGCCAAAAACCCCTGGGGAAGGGGGAGAAGGGCCAAGAGGGATAGGGGAAGCCCCAGGGCATAGCCCGCCAGGGGGAAAAACAGGGTACTTCGCCGAAAGTCCTCCGGACTGGTCCCCTGGGGGGCCAGGGGATACACGGTGAGAAGGCCCAAGGCCAGGCGCAGGGCGCGGAGCATGGGCCTAGGCGCGGTCGGAAACCCCCGCCTCCTCGAAGGTGGCCATGTGCAGAATGCGGGCCGCCGCCCGCAGCAAAGGCATGGCCAGCACCGCCCCTGTTCCTTCCCCCAGGGCCAGGTCCAGGTCCAATAGGGGCCTTAGGCCCAGGGCCTCGAGGATGTACCGGTGCCCGGGCTCCCGGCTCTTGTGCCCAGCGAAAAAGTGGCCCCTGATCTGGGGGTTCAGCCTAAAGGCCAAAAGGGCCCCTGCGGAAACGGGAAAGCCATCCAAAAGGAGGGGAAGGCCCCTTTCGTACCCTTCCAGATAGATCCCCGCTATGGCCAAAAGCTCCAGCCCTCCCACCTCCGCCGCCACCTGCAAGGGTTCCATCCCCGGGCGTAGGCGGGACAGGGCCCTGGCCACCGCCTCCCGCTTCCGCCTAAGCCCCTCCTCCCCCACCCCGGTGCCCGGGCCCACCACCGCCTCCGGAGGAAGGCCCAAGAGGGCAGCGGTGAGGGCGCTGGCTGCCGTGGTGTTGCCGATGCCCATGTCCCCAGCCGCCAGCACCGTGGCCCCCCGGTCCACGGCCCACCAGGCCGCCTCCCTCCCCGCCCCCAAGGCCTTTTCCGCCTCCAGGAGGGTCATGGCGGGCTCCTTGCTCAGGTTCCCGGTCCCCGGGCGCACCTTGCGCTTAAGCAATCCGGGGTGGTCGGGTAACTCCCCCTTCACCCCCACGTCCAGGACGTAAACCTGGCAGTCCGCTGCCTGGGCCAGCTGGTTGATGGCCGCCCCTCCCCTTAGAAAGTTCAGGACCATCTGGTGGGTAACCTCTTGCGGGTAGGCGGAGACCCCTTCCGCCACCACCCCATGGTCGGCGGCGGCCACCACCACCGCCCCCGGGCCCAGCTCTGGCCTAAGCCGCCCCTGGATGGCGGCCAGGCGTACCGCCACCTCCTCCAGGTAGCCCAGGGACCTGGGAGGCTTGGTGAGCCGTTCCATGCGCCCCTTGGCTGCCTGCAAAACCTCCTGGTATCCCATATGGTAGGAAGTATAAGCTCTGGAGCATGGAGCTTTGGCTGGTGCGCCACGGCGAAACCCTCTGGAACCGGGAACACCGCCTCCTGGGATGGACCGACCTGCCCCTCACCCCCACAGGAGAGGCCCAGGCCCTAAGCCTCAGGGGAAGGCTCCCCTCCCTCCCCGGCTACAGCTCGGACCTTCAGCGGGCCCTTAAAACCGCCTCCCTGGCTGGCATCCCCTCCTTCCCCACCCCCGCCCTGCGGGAGATCCACTTTGGCGCCCTGGAGGGAGCCCGTTGGGAGGAGTTGGAACCCAGGTACCAGGAGGCCCTCCTCCGGTTCCAGGGCTTTCAAGCCCCTGGTGGGGAGAGCCTCGAGGCCTTCTTGGAAAGAGTTTTCCGCTTTCTGGAAGGGCTTAGAGGCCCCGCCCTTCTCTTTACCCACGGAGGGGTGATCCGGGCCGTGCTCCGGACCCTGGGGGAGGACGCCCTCCTCCCCCCCGGTAGCGCCGTGGTCCTGGACTGGCCCAGGCGGGTTTTGGACCGATTGGAAGGGGGCTCGTGAGCCTCCTTTTGGCCCTCCTTTTGGACGCCCTTTTCGGGGAACCCCCGGCCCGCCTCCACCCCGTGGTCCTCATGGGCCGGTACCTGGCCTGGGCCTGGCCCCGGGTGCAAGGCTTTTGGGGAGGAGCTTTCTACTGGTCCCTTGGCGCCTTCCTCTTCACCCTACCTGCCCTTCTTCTGGACCTCCTCCTTAGACCCATGGCCTGGGGCTTCCTGCTCCTAGGCCCTCTCCTCAAGCCCCTCTTCAGCCTAAGGATGCTCCTGGAAGAGGTGTGGGGGGTGGAAGCCTCCTTGGGCCGGGACCTGGAGGAAGCCAGGGCCAGGCTTTCCCGCATCGTGAGCCGGCCCACAGAGGACCTCTCCCCGGAGGAGGTGCGGGAGGCGGCCTTGGAAAGCCTGGCGGAAAACCTCTCGGATAGCCTCCTGGCCCCCCTCCTCTACTACGCCCTCTTTGGGCTTGCGGGAGCTACCCTTTACCGCTATGCCAACACCGCAGACGCCATGTGGGGCTACCGGGAGCATGGGAAAAGAGGTGCCTTCGCCGCAAGGGCCGACGACCTCTTGAACCTGGTCCCGGCGCGGATCACCGGCCTTCTCCTCTGCCCTCCCCGGCTTTGGTCCCGGCTTCTGGTGGAGGCCAAAAAGACCCCTTCCCCCAACGCCGGCTTCCCCATGGCCGCCTTGGCCTTAAGGCTTGGGGTACGCCTGCGCAAACGAGGGGCCTACGCCTTAAACGGACAGGCCCCCTCCCCCACCCACGAGAGCATGCCCAGGGCGCTGTTCCTGGTGGGTTCGCTGGGCTACGGGGTGGGGGTGGCGCTGGGACTCCTCCTATGATACCACCCCACCCTGGCTTGCGCCAGGGTGGGGGCCCCGGAAAGGGCCTTCGGTAGGCGTCATCTCGTTTGGGCTTAGAGAACGAAACAGGAGGAAAGGATATGAGGACCTTAGGGCATACCCTCTGGGGGATCCGCCTCCACCAGGCGGTGGACCACCACCGCCGCCCGAGCGCGGAGGTGTAGGTTCTCCCCGGCGTACAGCCTTCTTGGCGAACCTCACCTTAGGGCCAACCTGGAGCCCAAACGGTTCAGCCCAACCCCCCTTGCAGGCGGGCCAGCCCCTTGGCCCGCACCCCGGGTCTGAAGGAAAGGAGTCTCAAAACCTGCACCTCCCGCCCATCCTGCATAAACACGAGCTCCCTGCTCCCCTACCCGGGGGCCACCAGCCCAGCCAGCAAGGGACGAGCCCTGCACCCCGCCTCTCCCGCTAGGTCAGCCTCTCCTCTTCCCTCGCCGCCCGCACCCAGTGCGCCAGCAGGTAGGCCAGGAGGGAAGGCGCCAAAAACCGGTGCACCCCAGGAGGGCTCCGCCTGAGGTCCCCAAGACGCTTTCCCTCCCCTGTCCTTCGGTCCCACCAGGCCCATCCCCCTGACCCCCGCCAGGAAGGGGAGGGTGGCGAAGGCGGCAGAGGAGTATAGGTGCAAGTTTTGCGGCAACCGACTTCCCACCAGGCCAGGCCTGCTACCGGCCCAGATGGACCAGGTAGCGGAAGCCCAGGGGGGGTATGGTGACCTCTTTGCGATAGGTCCGCCCCTCCAGAGGATCCCGCCAGCCACCCGGGGGCAAGGGCAGGAGGGTGGCCTCGAGGCCGCTGTTAAAGACGGCAAGCACCTCCCCCTCTCCCGGCTCCCCCCGTAAGAAAGCCAGCAGGTGGCCCTCGCCGAAGTAGGTGCGGAACACCGCACTCCTCAAGGCGGGAAGCTCCCGGCGCAACCCGGCCAGAGCCTGGTAGAAGGCCAGGGTTTCCCCGTGGCACCTCTCCCACTGGAAGGGGTAGCGGTTGAGCTCGTGGGGGGGCTCGGCTGGCCTTTCCCCGGTAAAACCGCACTCGTCTCCTTGGAAGGTTACGGGAATCCCGGGAAGGGCATAGAGCATGGCTGCCGCCAGCCGCCCCCGGGCCCTGGCTTCCGGACTGGGGACATCCCTCAGGCCCCCACCCCCGAGCTCGGTGAGGAGGCGGGCGGTGTCGTGGGAAGTGATGAGGTTAAAGCCCATGCCCGCCACCGCCTCAGGGTAAAGGGCATAAACCCGGGCCAGGTCCGAAAGGACCCGGCGGCCGTTGTACAGGGCCAGGTTTCCCCCCTTGGCATAACGCAGGAGAATATCCCTCCCGATGGCGTAGTTCATAAGGGAGTCAAACTCGTCCCCCTTTAGCCAGCTTGGGTCCCTCTGCCATACCTCCGCCACCAGGTAGGCATCGGGCTTGATGGCCTTCAGTTCGGCCCGCATCTCCTTAAAGAAGGCGTGGGGGTTGAGCACATCCCCGGGCACATCCACCCGCACGCCGTCAAACCCGAACCGGATCCAGTACTTGGCCACCTCCATTAGGTAGCGCTTGACCCCTGGGTTGGCGGTGTTCAGCTTGGGCAGGCTTCCCAACCCCCACCACCCCTCGTAGGCCGATCCATCGCCCGGCAGGAAGGGCCACCGTTTGACAAAGTACCAGTTCCAGTACGGGGAGCGTGGACCCCGCTTCACCACGTCTTGGAAAGCCCAAAAGCCCAAACCGGTGTGGTTGGGCACGAAGTCAAAGATCACCCGCATGCCCAGGCGGTGGGCCTCGTCCAGGACCTTGCGCAAAAGGGCCTTGTCACCAAACTTGGGCGAAACCTTCAGGTAGTCGTGGGTGTCGTAACCGTGGGCTGAGCCCGAGTCAAAAAGAGGGTTGAAGTAGATCAGGGTCACCCCCAGGCTGTGGAGGTAAGGAAGCTTCAACAGGACCCCGGCGAGATCCCCACCGAAGTACTGGTGGCAGCAGTGCAAGGGCGAAGGGGGGTCGGTCCAACGGGAAAGATGGGGTTTGGGCCCCGAAGAGCGCTGCCATACCTGGTTGAAGCGGTACTCATCGGTTTCCAGGGCCAGGGCGTCGTTACCGAGGTCGCCATTGTAGAAGCGCTCCGGGAAAATCTGGTAACCCACCCCCTCGCCCACCCAAGCCACCTCGGCGAAGGGGCTTCCCGGAGGTTCAAAGGGGCCGAACACCTCCTCCTTCCCATCCTGGGTCCGCACCCGGATGCGGTAGGCCCCCAGGCCCTTGGCCAGGGTTCCACGCCAAACCTCGCTTCCCGGGAAACCCAGTTGAAGGTGCATGGGCAACCTCTCCCCTCCCACCTCCACCCAAGCAGCGGCCACCGCTCCCTCCCCTGCCCGAAAACGCAGGGACAGCTTGCCATCGGCAAAGGACACATACTGGGCGTCCGCTGGATCGTGGACGAAGTCCAGGGCTACAGGCCCCAGAGGAGGAGCGGAAGCCACCGGGGCTTGGACCACGATCAGGGCATTCTGACCCCCGAAGCCATCGTCCACACAGCCCGCCGCCATGGGGTCCACCATGGGGGTGCCGAAGGTGGGGTCGTGGCACATGTCCTTGGGCCACTGGCCGTTGATGAAGAACTTGTACTGGTGCTCCCCGGGGTCCAGGTCCACGGTCACCGCCCAGGACCCGTTCTCCTTCTGCATGGGGGTTTCCCCCCAGCCGTTGAAGGAACCCCGCAGGCTCACCGACCGCACCTCGAGCCCGGAGGGAGGGGTGTAGCGGAAGGTAACCGGTACCGCCAGGGCTAGGCTAAGCCATACCCATACCGCCAGGATCCTGCCCATACTGCCTCCTTTGTCGCCCCTGCATAGAAGCGCTTCCATCATACTGCCTCCACCCCCGTGGGCAACCCTTCACCTGGCGTAGCATGAAGCCATGCGCCTCATCGGCATCGCCACCCAGTACCGCACGGCCGAGGGCCTTATGGCGAAAAGGTTCTGGGGCCTTTTGGAGTTCTATCTGGAAGCCCTGTCCTCCCAAGGCCTGGCCTATGTGCTCCTCCCGCCCCAGGGCCCCGAGGCCCTGGAGAGGATCCTCCCCCACCTGGATGGGCTCCTCCTTCCCGGAGGGGGCGACGTGGATCCCCATCGCTACGGGGAGGAACCCCACCCCCGGCTGGGCGAGGTCAGCCCCGAGCGGGACGCACACGAGTTCCTTCTGGCCCGCTACGGAGCGGAGAAAGGGCTTCCCACCTTGGGGATATGCCGGGGAATCCAGGTGATGAACGTGGCCCTGGGCGGCACCCTTTACCAGGACCTCGAGTCCCAGGGCTATCACGGAGTCCAGCACTTCCAGAAAAGCCCACCCCCTGCCCTGGCCCACGGGGTGACCCTGGTGGCGGAAAGCCCCCTCTCCCGCCTCTTCCCCCCCAGTTTCCGAGTGAACTCCTACCACCACCAGGGGATCAAGGACCTGGGACGGGGCCTAAAGCCCCTGGCCGTGGCCCCGGACGGCCTGGTGGAGGCGGTGGCCCTGGAAGGCCACCCCTTTTTCCTGGGGGTCCAGTGGCACCCGGAGCTCCTTAAGGAACACTGGCCCCTGTTTGGCCTTCTCCAACCCTAGACCGTTCACCTTCCGTTCATAGAACCAGGCTCCCACCTTCACCTGACCAGGCCTACCCTTAAGCCGACCCTGGGTGAGGAAGCCGGGGTCGGAAAGGAGGAGGATCATGAAAGGCAAAGCTTGGATCGCTCTTGTAGGGCTTGCGGCGGTAGGGTTGGCGCTGGCCTACGGGCCCAGGGGAGGCTTGGGAGGTCCCAATATGCCGGGAGCTGGTGTAGGGGCTCCACAGCTTGGGGTGACGGCGGGACTTGCAGGTACCCTGCACGATGAGGTGGCCGCCCTTTTGGGCGTAACCCCGGAGGAGCTCATCGCCCTGCACCGGCAGGGGAAAACCCTGGCCCAGATCGCACAGGAGCTGGGAGTGGACCCCGCCAAGCTGGAAGCCCAGCTGGTGGAGATCCGTAACGCCGCCATAGACGAGGCGGTGAAGTCCGGAGCCCTTACCGAGGCCCAGGCCGCCCTGATGAAGACCCGCACCCAGGCGGTGGTACGGGCCATGCTCCAGCGGGAAATCGGACCCAATGCGGGCTTCGTCTACGGCCCCGCGTTTGGAGCCCAGGCCTACGGCCGCCGCACGGGCCAGCCCGTGGGCCCCGGCGCACCCCAAGGCCCAGGCTACCCCACCTGCCCCTATTTCCCTCAAGGGGGTAGCTTCGGCCCCTGGTGGGGTAGGTAAGCCAAAACCCAAGGGGCTCCCCCACGGTGGGGGAGCCCCTTCGCATAAGCTATGGGCATGCCCGGCGAACTGGTTTTGGTGGTGGAAGACGAGCCCCAGATCGCCGACACCCTGGAGCGCTACCTGAGGGCCAATGGCTTTCGGACCGAACGGGCGGGGGACGGAGAGAGGGCCCTGGAGCTCTGGCGGCGCGCGCGGCCCGACCTGATCCTCCTGGATCTCATGCTCCCCAAGGTGGATGGCCTCGAGGTCCTCAAGCGCATCCGACAGGAGGACCGCACCCCCATCATCGTCCTCACTGCCAAGGCGGAGGAGGTGGACCGACTCCTGGGTCTCGAGCTGGGAGCGGACGACTACGTGGTCAAGCCCTTTAGCCCCCGCGAGGTGGTGGCCCGGGTGAAGGCGGTCCTACGCCGGGCCCAGGGCCTGGTACGCTTACCCAGCCACGTACAGATAGGCCCTTTGCAAGTTGACCTGGAGGCTTTTCGCGTGCGGTGCCACGGACAGGAGCTTGCCCTAACTCCCTTTCAAGTGCGCCTCCTTTACCTGTTGGCCAGCCGGGCGGGAAAGGCCCTGACCCGAGAGGAGCTGCTTTCAGGGCTGGGTACCGAGGCCGACGAACGCACCGTGGACGCCCATGTGAAGAACCTGCGGGCCCGTTTAGGCCCCTGCGCCACCATGGTGGAAACCATCCGGGGCTACGGGTACCGCCTGAGGGAGACGCCATGAGCCTCACCACACGCCTCGCCCTATCCATGGCCCTGATAGCCCTCCTGGTGGCGGGTTTCTCAGGCTTCCTAGCCTACAGGATTGCCTCGAGCCACCTGGAAAGGGCCCTGGCCCTGGGTGCTCCGGGCAATCCCTTGGCTCCCCGTCAAGGGCTACGCCAGGGCAGGATGCTGGCCGAACTCAGGTCCTCCATCGCCCTCTCAGCGGGAGCCGCTTTGCTCCTCGGCTTGGGGACGGGGACCCTTTTGGCCTTTAGCCTAGTCCGACCGGTGCGGGAGCTTTCCCGGACTGCCGAGGCCTACCGTCAGGGGAACCGGGCCCGCCGGGCCCAGGTGAAGGGGCAGGACGAGCTGGCCCAGCTGGCCCAAGGGTTTAACCAACTCCTGGAGGAGCTGGCTCAGAAGGAAGCCCAGGAAAAGCAACTCCTCTCGGACATCGCCCACGACCTCCGCACCCCCCTCACCGTGTTGCAGGCGGACCTTGAGGCCCTAGAGGATGGCCTTCTTCCCTGCACACCCGAACACCTTAGGCGGCTACAGAGAGAGGTCCGCCTCCTCTCCCGTCTGGTGGAGGATATCCGCCTCTTGAGCCTGGCCGAAACTGGGGGGCTGCGCCTCTCCCTAGAGCCCTTGCATCCTGGGACCCTGGCCCAGGAAGTCCTTCAGGCCCATGCCTCCCGGGCCAAGGCCAAAGGGGTGCACCTGGCCTTGAAAGGGGAGGCTCCCCTTATCCGGGCCGATAGGGAGGCCCTCCTACGGATCCTCAACAACCTCCTGGACAACGCTCTCCGCTATACCCCGGAAGGCGGTGCGGTCACCCTGGAGCTTTGGCAGGAAGGGGGCTGGGTAAGCCTGGCCGTCCGGGATACGGGGCCTGGGCTGAAGCCCGGAGAGGAGGAGGCGGTGTTCCGCCGCTTTTACCGGGGTGATCCCGCCCGCACCCGGGGGGGAAGCGGGCTCGGCCTGGCCATCGCCAAGGCCCTGGTGGAGGCCATGGGAGGGCGAATCCAAGCGGGGAGCCATCCTGAAGGCGGAGCCGTGTTTACCCTCAGGCTCCCGCAGGCCTAGGCTGTTTACGCTCCGTTTACGGGAAGGGAGTAGGGTGCATCCCGGAGGTGGAGCATGGCAAAGAAAGCGCCTTCTTCTCGGCTGGTGTGGCTGGCGCTGGGTCTAGCCATCCTGGCCTCCTGCCAGATGAATCCCTCGGGGTCCACTCCCCAGGCGATCCAGGTGGCGGGAGTGGTGGGGGGCACGGAAACCAACCCTACCCTTCTGGGCAAGCCCTTGGACCTGCAAGGGGCATCCCTGACCCGGGAGGGGGAACCCTATAGCGGCCCGATTCTGCCGGGCATGGTGGTGGTGGCTCAAGGGACCGACCAAGGAAGTGCCCTCCGCCTCCAGAGCCTGGAGGTCCAGGTGGAGCTCAAGGGCCCCATAGCCGCCCTGGACGTGAACACCGGAACCCTCACGGTCCTCGGGCAGCAGGTCTTCACCGATGCCAACACCCAGATTTACGAAAAGGTAGGGGGTTCCTACCGCACCCTGTTACTTTCTGATCTGAGGGTGGGCGATTGGGTGGAGGTCCAGGGAACTGCCACCCAAACTGGCATCCTCGCCACCTACATCGAGCGCTACTCGGCCCAGGACTCCCAGGTGGAGCTGGAAGGCCGGGCCACGAACCTGGACCAGGCCGCCATGCGCTTCACCTTGAACGGCTACACGGTGGACTACGCCCAGGCCCAGGTGGTGGGAACCCCCACGGAGGGGGTGTGGGTGGAGGTGAAGGGAACCCTTTCCGGGACCACGGTCCTGGCCACCAAGGTGGTGTTCAAGACCTCGAGGAACAACGGGTATGGAGCCTCGAGGCGGGTGGAACTGGAGGGTCCCATCCTTGGCCTTGACCCCACCAACAAAACCTTCCAGCTCCTAGGCTACACCGTGGACTATAGCCAAGCCCAGGTGGTGGGTACCCTGACGGACGGGGTCTACGTGGAGGCCAAAGGGCAGGTGGACGCCAACAACCCCACCCTTTTCCACGCCCAGCTGGTAAAGGTGAAGTATCCCAAAAGCTACCCGGCCAAGGCCGAGGCCAAGGGGATGGTGAGCGCCCTTGACCCCAACCAGGGTACCTTCACCATAGGCAACATGGGCTTCTACGTGGACGGGAATACCCTTCTCAAGCGGGACGGTCCCGATGGGCCCATCGCCTTTGCCGAGATCCGGGTGGGGGATTATGTGGAGGTGCGGTACGATCCCACCCAAACGGATGCCGATGGCCGGTACTACGCCTTGAAGGTGGAGGTGAAGGGCCAGGGGGCGGGGGAAGCCCGGGAATGGGAGGGTGCGGTCTTTGCGGTGGACAGAACCGCCTACACCTTCCAGCTTTTGGGCTACACGGTGACCACTAGCCCCGCTACCCGCTTTGAGTGGCGCGACCAGGAATACACCCAGCAAGGCTTTTTCGCCCTTCTGCAAGATGGCGACCGGGTGGAGGTAAAAGGCGCCCTTTCCGGGACCACCATCACCGCCACCCAGGTGGAGCTCAAGCGCCGCTAGATGGGTGCCCATGGGGGCGGGGTTCTAGGGCCCCGCCCCTTGCTTACGCTCCGTTTACGCCATGGCTCCAAGCTATAGGGAGGAGGGTAAGCCATGAGGCGAGGACTCGGAGTTTCGTTCCTAATCGGCTGGGCCCTGGCCGCCAGCTTCCAGGTAAACGGGGAGGCCACCTACGAGGCTCGAGCCCCCTTGGGCGCCTGGCGCGGGGTTAACCCCACCCTCGAGGGCCAGGTGGTCTTTGAACCCAACCAGGGCCTGCTCCAGGGAAAGGTTTGCCTGGACCTTTCCGCTTGGGATTCCAAGGAGCCCCTACGGGACCGGCACACTCGGGACATGTTCCAGGTGGACCGCTACCCCAAGGCCTGTCTGGACATTCAGGCCTTTGAACCTGGAAAGAGCCTGGTCCAGGGAACCCTGAGCCTTCACGGCGTGGAGCGCAAGATAGCGGTTCCTGTCCGCTACACCTTGGAACAAGGGGGGAAAACCCTGCGCTTTGAGGCCGAGTTTGAGCTCCTCCTCAGTGACTATGGACTCAAGGCCCCCAGCTTCATGGGTATGCGGGTGCAAGACCGGGTGATGGTGCGGGTCAGGGGGCAGGGGGTGGCAAGGTGAAGCGGCTTTGGCCCCTCCTCCTTTTGGGCCTGGCCTTGGCCAGCGGGGGGGAGCGCTACCTCTATGTGCGCTGGGATGCGGATAAGGCCCGGGCATTCCTCTCGGATGGTTCCCCCCTGCCTCCAGAGCTCGCCGTCATTCCCGGGCAGTACGTGGAGGTGGAAGGAGGGCGTCTGAAGCCTAAAAAGCAGTGGCAACCCCCCCAGGACCTGGTGAAGGTTTATCAACCTACGGAGATAAGCCGGGTGGTCTTCAGCCATGAGCGCCACTTTGCCGCCCTTGGGGCCAAGGGAAGTTCCTGCGAAACCTGCCACAACGCCCTGGACGAGAACAAGACCTGGCGGAGCCTGGCGCCAAGCCCGGCCCTCGAGCCCCACGGGGCCACCTCCTTAGGCCGCTTCTGCGCCACCTGCCACGACGGCAAAACCCGCCCGAGCAAAATCCAGGGAAGCCAAAGCCCCCTCAAGGACCCCCTCTTCACCGCTTTCGGGCGCAAGGGGGATGCCTCCTGTGGCCAGTGCCACGCCCCCAAGGACCACGGACAAAACTTCACCTCAGGCCATGGGGACAGGGCGGAACACGGCGGGGCCAGGGAGTGTGCCGCCTGCCACCGGGGTGCCTTGGGCATCTCCCCAGGGGAAATCGCCCAGGTCCAGGCCTTCCAAAGGGCCCAGCTGGCCTTGATCCGAAACCCCGAGGACGAAAGGGCCTTCAACGCCGTCCTCCCCCCCAACTTCTGCGCCTACTGCCACGGGCTGGACGGAAAGGCCTGGAATAGGGAAAACTAAAGGAGGTGCCCATGCGCGAGGTTTTGGAGAAGCGCTTTCCCGAGCTGGTAACCCTCTTCACCGCCTTCGGTTGCCTAACCCTCCTGGCTGAGCTCCTCCTCACCGGCCACACCGAAGGCATCCAGGCCCTGGCCCCCTTGGCGGCGGGCCTGGGGGCCCTGGCTGCCCTTGCGGGCCTTGGAATGAGGGCAGGGCGGCCTTGGGCCATAGGCCTCCTCCTCCTCGTGGGAGGAATGGGGCTTGTGGGCCTTGTCCAGCATATGGAGGAGGCCCTGGAGACCGGGGTGCCAGCCACGGTCCAGCTGGTGGACGAGGAAGGGAGGGAGTACCCCGCCTACCCTGGGCTAGGGGAACCGGGGGAAAAGGAAACCCCTCCCCCGCCCCTGGCTCCCCTAGCCCTAAGCGGCCTCGGTCTCCTTGGAGCCCTAGCCCTTTACGTGCGCAGGCCATGAGGGTCTTGGTGGTAGAGGACGAGCTGGGCATTCTGGAACCCATCCTGGCCCTTCTCAAGCGGGAGCGGTACGAGGCCCTGGCAGCCAGGAACCTCGAGGCGGCCTGGAAAGCCTTCCTCGAGGGCGAGCCCGATGTGGTGGTCCTAGACGTCATGCTGCCCGAAGGGGAGGATGCAGGGTTCCGTTTCGCCATGGACCTCCGCCAAGGCGGCTTTCGCGGGGGCATCCTGTTCCTCACCGCCAGGGATAGCCTACGGGATCGGATCCACGGACTGGAACTGGGCGGGGACGACTATCTGGTGAAGCCCTTTCACCTGGAGGAACTCCTGGCCCGGGTCAAGGCCCTCGCCCGCAGGAATGCCGACTTCAAAGGGCGCCTGCTGCAAAGGGGCCCCCTCGAGGTGGACCTGGTGGCCAGGCGGGTTACCTTTGCCGGAAAAGAGATCGTCCTTTCCCCCAAGGCCTTTGCCCTTTTGGAACTCCTGGCGCAAAATCCCGACAAAACCTTCAGCCGTGAGGAGCTCCTAGAGAGGCTTTTCCCGGGAGCCGAGAGCGAGGCGGTGCTCCGGGTGTACGTGCAAAAGCTTCGCCAAAGCCTGGCCCCTTGGGTGGTGGAACGGGTCCCTGGGGGTTACCGTCTGGGGAAACCATGAGCCTACGGGCACGCTTGGCCTACGCATTTTTTCTTCTTTCCGCGGGCATCGGCCTTCTCTCCCTCCTTTCGGGCTACCTGGTCTTCCGCAACCTGGTGGAACGGGATATCGCCCTAGACCTGGCAGAGGTAACGGGCCGGGTGCTCAGGGCCTTGGAGATGACTGAAACCGGTCCTAGGCTCAGACAGGCCGATGTCTTTTTGGGTACCCATTATGTTTTCGGATTCCGCCTCCTTCAAGAAGGCGCGCCCATCCTGGAGGGAGGCTTCGTCCCTTTAGAAGGGGAGGCCTGGCGCACGTCCACCCTCCCTTGGGGAGAGTATCGCCTGGAGGTCCACCTCCGGGTGGAGGAGTACCAGAGGGCCCTCTCCACCTATCTGCGGGCAAGCCTGACCCTTCTCCTACCCCTACTGGTCCTGGCAGCTCTCCTTGGCTTCTACTTCGCCGGCCTCCTCTCACGACCCCTTCAGGAGCTGGCCCAAGCGGTGGAAAGCCTCTCCGCTCTCCGCTTTCCCAAACCCTTGGCCCCTGCCCGGGAAAGGGAGCTCGCCCGGGTGATCCAAGGTTTCAACCGCTTGGTGGAGGCCGTGCGGCGCGCCTTGGAACGGGAAAGGTTCTTCACCCGTTACGCCTCCCATGAGCTCCGTAGCCCCCTGGCCGTGTTGCGAAGCCAGTTGGAGGCGGTGTACGGGGGGCTATTGACCCTAGAACAGGCCCGGGCGCACCTGGAGGAGGCCCTGGCCCGCATGGAAAGGACCCTCGAGGGGCTCCTCACCTTAAGCCGGGCGGAAGCCGACCTGGAGGTGGACCTGGTGCCCCTAGACCTGCGGCGCTTTTTGGCCGAATACGTGAAGCAACAGGAAGGGCTATGGCTCCATCCCTCCCCTAAGGGCCCCTTGGGGGAAGAGCCCGTCTGGGCCTTGGCCCACCCCCTTGTTCTGGAAAGGATTCTGGACAATCTCGTAGAAAACGCTTTCCGCCACGGGGCACCCCCCGTGGAGGTGCACTGGGGCGTGGAGGGGGCCGAGGTGGTCCTGGAGGTAAGGGACCATGGACCTGGGGCGGACGAGGGGGCATTGGATCACCTTACCCAGCCCTTTTTCCGAAAGCAGAAGGGCCAGGAGGGGCTGGGCCTCGGCCTCGCCTTGGTAGAGCAGGCGGTGAGGCGCCTGGGCGGAAAACTGGAACTGGCCAACGCCGACCCAGGGCTACGGGTGCGCATAAGGCTACCGAGGTGGCAGCATGCAGCGGCGAACCCTTCTAGTTAAGCTTTTCCTCCTCCTGAAGATGGCCCTCTTGGCTTCCGCCTGGGGGGAAGAGGCGGGGAAAAAAGAAGAGGAACAGAAAAGGGAGGGGAGGAAGAAAAAGGAGGAGAAGGGGGATGGCAAAAAAGGAGAAGACCGCTCCGCCATCCGCTACTACGGGCAAGTGGAAGGGGTGGAGGACAACACCCTTTGGATGGGGGGCCGGGCTCTTTGGGTCCAGGCACCCCTCCTACCCTACCTGGCCCCCGGCATGGTGGTGGAGGTGGCACCCGAAGGGATTACCGTGCTGAGCCCCTCTTCCTGGGCCTATTACCAGGGTAGCGGAAGCCCTTTGGGGCTGGGGCAGGGGTGGGTGCGGATCTGGTGGAAGGAAGGGGGGGTTCCCTGGCGGGTTCTTTCCGGGAATCGCGGGCAGGCCTTGTTGGTAGCCCGTTACCAACAAGGAGTCTGGCAAGCGGTGCCCACGGGGTTTACCCTGCCCCGCCCTCCCCAAGAAGGCTGGTGGCTTTTGGCCATGGACGGGAAGGTGGGACGGCTGATCCAGCGTCTTGAGTGAGGGTAGCACTCCTCTCCTTCCCAAAGCCTCTCCCAGGACTCCCCTGCCCCGGAGCACTTCCCATGTTTCCCCGGTCCAGAGAAGTTCCAAGGACCTTGAGGTGTCCAGGTAGGTTAGGCTCATGCTGATACCGTAAGCGCCCGCCTCGAGGATGGCCAAGGCCTCCCCCTCCCGGGGCACGGGAAGGAGCACGTCCCGGGCCATGATGTCCCCAGCCTCGCAGGCGGGACCCGCCAGGTCGAACCTCCCCTCCTCCCGGCCTTCCCGAGGGTACAGGGGCAGAACGGGGTGGCGGGCACCGTAAAGGGCAGGCCGAATGAGGCTGGTCATCCCAGCGTCCAGGAGCACATAGCGCCTGCGGGTTTCCTTAAGGCCCACCACCCGGGATACGAGGACCCCGGCCTCGGCCACCAGGTACCTTCCCGGCTCCAGCCAGACCTGGGCCCCGTAGAGCTGGGCAAGGTCCTCCATGGGCTCCCCCAAGGCCTTAAGGTCCAGGTCCAAGCCAAACCCACCCCCTAGGTCCAGCACGGAAACGGGACCCACTTGGGAGTACAAAGCCCGCAACACCCGGTAGCCTTCCAGGAAATCCTCCACCCGGCTCAGGGCCGAGCCCAGGTGTAGGTGGAGGCCCAGAAAGCGTAACCCCCGCTCTCGGATCGCCCTCACCAGCCCCGGCACCGCCTCCGGCAACACCCCAAACTGGCTCTCCCCCCTCCCCGTGGCCAGGTGAGCATGGGTGTGCACCGGGAGATCTGGGTTCACCCGCAGCAAAACCCTGGCCTCGGGAAAGTACCGGGCCACCCGCCCCAGATCCCCTTCCGAGTCCAGCACCACAAGGGGTGCCCGCCCTTTAAGGTGGGAAAGGGCCTCCGGGGTCTTGACCGGGCCGTTCCACACCACCTCCTCCGGGCCAAAGCCTGCCCGGTAGGCCCGGAGTGCCTCCCCCAAGGACACCACCTCCGCCCCCAAGCCAAGGGCCCTGAGACGCCGAAGAAGCCCAAGGCGGGGGTTGGCCTTCAGAGCGTAGAAAAGGCGGGCAAAGGGAAAGGCCTCCCTGAGGTGCCCCAGTCGGGCCTGAACCCGCCCCCAGTCATAGGCATAAAAGGGGGTGGGATACCGATCCAGGGCCTCCCGCAAGGCGCTTTCAAAGGCGGGCTCCAGCATGCTACCCCTTCAGGCTCCCCAAGGTCAGGCCCTGGATGAAGTAGCGCTGGGCTAGAAGGAAAACCAGAATGGGCGGGATGGTGCCCAGGGTAAGCCCGGCCATGAGCACCGTCCATTCCGTGGAAAACTGCCCCTGGAAGACGGCCAAGCCCACGGTCAAGGGGCGCATCTCCAGGGAGTGGGTGACGATGAGGGGCCAGAGGAAGCTGTTCCAGCCCGCCAAAAAGGTGAAGGTCCCCAGGGTCGCCAAGGCGGGGGTCGCCAGGGGCAAGGCCACCTTCCAGTACACCTGCCAGGGGCTTGCGCCGTCCATGATGGCCGCCTCCTCCAGCTCCTTGGGCAGGTGCAGGAAGTGCTGGCGCATGAGGAAGATGGCGAAGGCATCAAAGAGGCCGGGAAGGATGAGGGCATAGAAGGTGTCCACCCAGCCCAGGTTCCGCATGAGGATGAAAAGGGGGATGATGAGCACGTGCACGGGGATCATCAGGGTGGCCAGGAAAAGGAGGAATAAGGCCCCTTGCCCCCTGAAGCGGAAACGGGCGAAGGCGTAGCCCGCCATGGCCCCGCTGGTGAGGTTCAGGAAGGTAAGGCCCAAGGCCACCCCCAGGGAGTTCAGGTACCAGCGGCCAAAGGGCACGCTGGTGAGGACCCGCTGGTAGTTCTCCCAGTGCAGTTCCTTGGGCCACACCTCCACCGGGAGGTCAAACACCGCCCCCGGTGCCTTGAGGCTGGTGGAGACCATCCAGAAGAAGGGGACCAGCATGCTGAGCCCCCCGGCCAAGAGGACCAGATAGACAAAGTAGTCCCAGAGCCTACCCAAAAGCCTCATACTTCCTCCACCACCCAGCGTTTGCGCAGGGTCCACTGCAGATAGGTGAGGGCAAACAGGATGAGGAAGAGAACCCAGGCGATGGCCGAAGCATACCCCATCTCAAAGGGAAAGACGCCAAAGGCTTTGCGGTACAGGTAGAGCATCAGCACGTTGGTGGAATCCAAGGGCCCTCCCCCGGTCATGGTGTACACGAGGCCGAACATCTGGAAACCCCCGATCATGGCGAGAAGGGTGTTCAGGAAAACCGTCGGGGAAAGGAGGGGCAAGACCACATACGCAAAGCGCTGCAGGCTGTTGGCCCCATCCAGGCTGGCCGCCTCCAGGTACTCCTTGTTGATGTTCTGCAGTCCCGCCAGGAAGATGAGCATCCTTAACCCCACACCGGCCCACACCGAAGCCAGGATCACCCCCCACATGGCCCAGGCGGGGTCGGAAAGCCATCCGGGCCCCTCCTTGGCCAGCCATCCCACCCAGGGGGGAGGGGTTATCCCCAAAAGGCCATAGACACCCTGGATCCTCTCCCCCACCCAGCGCAGGGAGAGGTTCACCGGCCCCACGGTGGGGTTTAGGACCCAACGCCAAAGCAGGCCCACCGCCACCACGCTGGTCACCGTGGGCAGGAGGTACAAGGTGCGCAGAAGCCGCACCCCAGGCAAGGGGCGGTTCAAACCCAGTGCCAGGAGCAAGGCCACAAGGATCTCCAGGGGAACCGCCACCCCCACGTAAAAGAGGGTATTGATGAAGGCCTTGTGGAAGACGGGGTCCTCGAGGAGCCGGCGGTAGTTCTCCAGACCTACCCAGTTTTCCCGGAAGGTGGCCAGGGTGAGGGGCCTGAGACCATCGTAGGAGATAAAGGAGAGAAGGAGGCTGGCCAGGATAGGCCCCAGGTTAAAGGCCAGGAAGCCCACCAGGGAAGGCAGGAGGAAGAGGAGGGGAAAGCGATAGTAGGCGCGCACTGGGCCTCCTGGCCTAAGGCCTTACCGCCTCTTCTTCCGCTCCGCCTGGACCTCGTCCAGAATCTTCTGCACCTGGGGGGCCACGCCATCCAGGGCCGCCTTCAGCTCCGCCTTACCCTGCCACACGGGTTCCAAGGCCTTGTTGATGAGCTGCAGGGCCTCGTTCCAGCGCTCAAAGGTTTCCGTGGGCCTTGCCGTGCGGTTTACCGTAAGGAAGTACTGCTGGTTCTTGGGGGGCGGGGGCACGAAGAAATCCCGCAGGTTCTGGATGCTCCGGTCCACGTTCCTCACATCCACCCCCCGGGCGGGGATGATGAGCCCGGTCCTGGTGAAGATGCGGCTGGCCTCGGGGCCGGCCAGGAAGGAGAGGAGCTTCCAGGCGGCCTCCGGGTTCCTGGTCCCGGCGGCCATCACCCAGCCGGAACCGTCGATGTCCACGATGCTCCCCGCCTTACCCCGAGGGAAGGGCACCACGTCGAAGTCGAACTTGGCCCGGGCCTTAAGGGTGGGCACCCGCCAGCGCCCGTCCACGATCATCCCCGTCTGCCCGTTTAGGAACATGGTGAAGGCCCCGCGGTCCTGGGCCTCCTCGGGGGTGGGGGCCACGTGGTGCCGGTAGCGGAGGTCCAGATAGAACTGCAAGCCCTCCAGGGAGGCTGGGCTATTCAGCAGGAACCGGCTGTGGTCAGGCGCATAAAACCGCCCACCTGCACTCCAGACCCAGGGTTGCCAGAAGAGGTAGAAGGTCTGGAAGGACACCCCCCACTGGACCCTCTTGCCATCCTTTTCCACGGTAAGGGCTTTGGCGTAGCCCAGGAAGTCCTCCCAGGTCCAGTCGGGCTTGGGGTCGGGAAGGCCCGCCCGTTTCAGAAGGTCCCGGTTATAGAAGACCACCAGGTTGGACACATCCCGGGGCAGGCCGTACTGTTTCCCCTCCCACTGGAAGGCCTTGAGGATGCCGGGGAAGATGTCGGCGGTGGGGTACCTGTCCCGCCCGATGAAGGCGTCCAGGGGAGCCAGAACGCCCCTGGAGGCCATCCCCGGGAAGTCGATGTTGTTGAGGAAAAAGACATCCGGCGGGGTGCCGGCCGCCATCATGGCGGTGATCTTGGCCAGGTACTCCCCGGAGGGGATGTTGATGTACTCCACCTGGATGCCCGGATTCCTCTCCTGGAAGACTTTGAGCACTTCCTGGTATGCCTTGATCTCCTCCTGGCTTCCCCAGCTGGCCAGGACCAGCCTCTGAGCGGAAGCCAGCCCCAGCAAGACCACCAAAAGCCCAATCCACCACCTCTTCATGGTTCACCTCCGTACACCCATTGCCCCGTGGGGGTGTAGACCCCCGCCAGGGCCTCCAACACGGCCCGGACCTGGACCGCGCGGTAGCCGTGGGTTGCCAGGTAGCCCGCAGGCCTCCCGGGGAGGAAGCGAAGATCGTCAGGATTGCCCAAGGCTACCAGGTAAAGGGGTTTGCCAAGGGCCAAAAGCTCCTTAACCAAGGCCCTTTGCCCCTCCTTGGATCCTCCACCAAGCCAGCGGTAGGTGGAGACCACCAGGCGCTCCGCCTTCCTGGCCTCCGTCAAGGCCTTTTGCATCTCCGCCGGGGTGGGGTCCTCGGAAAGGTTGAGCCCCCGGCTTCCGGGAAGGTGCTGGGGGGCAAGGTCCGCCAAGGTGGGCTCCGCCCCGTAGCGGTCGGAGATCCTCAGGCCCAAGACCAAAGTCCCCTGCCCGGGTATAGGCAGGGGGCCAAAGCGGTGCACCACACCCCGCCGGGCCGCCTCGAGGGCCAAAGCCTCCTCCTCCTTCGGGGTGAAGGGGCATTCCCCCTGGCCCGCCTTAAGGGCCTGGGCTCGCTTCCTGGCCTCCTCAGCCCGGGCAAAGGGGATCTCCTTGCCCAGGGCCTTGGCCATACGGGCATGCACTTGCCGAATGACCCCCTCGTCGGGTTCCAAAAGGAGGAGGTCCGCCCCCGCCTTCACGGCCAGGACCGCCGCTTCCCCCGCCCCGAAGTGGCGCCGGATGGCCCCCATGGCCAGGTCATCGGTAAGGATTGATCCAGAAAAGCCCATTTCCTTTCGGAGCAAGCCCGTGAGGATCCTGGCCGAAAGGGTGGCGGGGTATTTAGGGTCCAAGGCGGGAAAGAGGATGTGGGCAGTCATGAGGGCCGGCATCCCCGCGGCCACATAGCGGCGGAAGGGAAGGAGCTCTACCCCCTCCAAGGCCTCCTTGGGCTTGTCCACCCGGGGCAGGTCCAGGTGGGAGTCCACCCCTGTGTCCCCATGCCCGGGGAAGTGCTTGCCCACGGGCTTGGCCCCGGAGCGCAGCACCCCCCGGGCAAAGGCCAAACCCATGCGGGCCACCCGCTCGGGGTCAGCGCCGAAGGAGCGAAGGCCGATGATGGGGTTATTAGGGTTGGTGTTCACGTCCAGAACCGGCGCCAAGTTCACATCCGCCCCAAGCCGCCGCACCTGGCACCCCAAGGCCCATCCCACCCGCTGCACCAAGCCCTCATCTCCACTGGCGGAAAGGGCCATAGCCGAGGGAAAGCGCACCACCCCCTCCCGGTAGGAGGTAAAGGGTCCTCCCT
Organism: Thermus caldifontis; assembly: GCF_003336745.1. Taxonomy (NCBI): domain Bacteria; kingdom Thermotogati; phylum Deinococcota; class Deinococci; order Thermales; family Thermaceae; genus Thermus; species Thermus caldifontis. The sequence goes on from NZ_QGMX01000001.1 coordinate 34,470, forward strand.
CCTGGTCCACCAGGAGAAGCAAGTTGGGATCCAGGGCCCTGAGCCGGGCCACCACCCCCTGGGAATCCCGGCGGAGGTTGGAGGGGTAAAGGATGACCCCAGCGGGCCGGATTTCCTTGAGAAGGGCCACCGGCACCTCTTCCCCTTTGAAGCTCACGATGAGAAAGTTTCCCGCCTGAGCCACCGCTATGCCCATACCGGCCAAGAGGGCCAAAGGCCTCACCTCCCCACCTCCGCCAGCGCCCCTCGGACCCCCTTTTCCTCCAGCAAGGCCAGGGCCTTTTGGGGCTCTACTCCCAAGGCCACCAGGGCCGCCAGGGCCGGGTCGGGGTAGGCCTCGAGGAGGGCCCTTGCCTCCATCTCCCCTACCCCTGCCATCTCCCGTACCATGGCCACCCCCCGCTCCCAGAGCTTTTGGTTCTGCACCCGCATGCGGGCCATGCGGTTTCCGTACACCCTACCCAAGAGCACCATGACCAAGGTGGAGAAGAGGTTGAGGGCCGCCTTTTGGGCGGTGCCGGCCCCAAGCCGGGTGCTTCCCGCAATGGGCTCGGGGCCCGTGTCCAGGAGGACGGGGTGGCGCGCCTCGGCAAGCAAAGGAGTTCCAGGGTTGTTGGCGAAGGCCACGGTAAGGGCCCCTCCCTCCTTGGCCCCCCTTAGGGCCCCCAGGGTGAAGGGGGTTTGGCCGCTCGCCGCCACCGCCACCAAGACGTCCTTCCTCCCCAGGCTTCTGCCCTGGGCTAGGCCTTCCTCATACCGGTCCTCAGCCCCCTCCACCGCCTTAAAAAGGGCCTCATCTCCTCCCGCCAGCAGGAAGTGCACCCGGGAAAAACCAAAGGTGGGCCACAGCTCCACCCCGTCCAGCACGGCCAGCCGTCCACTGGTCCCGGCCCCGGCATAGGCCAAAAAGCCTCCCGCCCGAAGCCGCTTTGCCGCAGCCGCCGCTCCTTCCTTTAGGGCGGGGAGGGCTGGCCTCAAGGCGGCGATGGCCCGGAGCTGGGCCTCAAAAAGGGCCTCGAGGACCTCCTCCGCCGGCCATAGGTCCAGGTCCTGGTACCGCCGGGCCACCCTCTCCGTCATCTCGTCACCTCCGCCGCCAAGGCATTCCCCACCGCCCGGCGCAAGGGGGCGAGGGAAGGGCGGTGGCGGGTGGGGTGGATGGCGTTGGTGAGGAGGGCCCAAGCATACCCCCGCTCAGGGTCTACCCACACCCCCACCCCGGTGAAGCCCGTGTGGCCAAAGGCCCTTTCCGACGCTAGGCTTCCCCCATGCCAACCAGGCCGTTTCCTCTCCCAGCCCAGAAGCCGCTCCCCATGGGGCCTTTGCATTTCCTCCAAGGCGGCCCGGGAAAGCCAGGTGCCCTGGAGAATGGCTGCGAGCTGGTCCAAAACGCCCTCCAGGGTGCCGAAAAGCCCCGCATGGCCCGCTGTACCCCCCAAGGCAAAGGCGTTTTCGTCGTGCACCTCCCCCCGGAGCACCCGCTTCCTCCAAGGGCAAAGCTCCGTGGCCACGCTCCGTTCAGGAGGCGGGGAGAAGCTAAGGCCCTGGGGTAAAGGAAAAGCCGCAAGGGGCTTGCCCCGCAGACGTTCCAGGAGAAGACCCAGGAGGATGTAGCCGATGTCCGAGTACCCCGGTTCTCCCAGGGGCCAAGGATGCTGGAGCACCCGGGCCTTTAAACCCTCCCCTGTCCCCCAGGTGTACAAGGCCTCCCAGGCCGGGAGGCCCGCCGCATGGGCTAAGAGCGCCCGCACGCTCACCCCCTTGAGGGGGTGGTCCTTAAGCCAGAGCATCTCGGGAAGGTGCTGGGAGAGGGGGTCATCCAGATCCAAAAGGCCCTCCTCCACCGCCCGCAACACCTCCCGCAAGGTGAAAAGCGGCTTGGTAAGGCTCGCCAAGTCAAAATAGAAACCCTCTTCCAAGGGAACCGGCTCAGGTACCCTTTGGGCCCACCCCAGGTGGAGGACCTCCCTGCGGCCATCCCCATGAACCACCCCGAGGGCCGCCCCAGGAACCATACCCCTGGCTACCGCTTCCTCCACGAGGGCCTTGGCCAGCATAGCCCCAAGTGTATAACGGTCCGCTATTGGTAGGCAAGTGGTACAATGCGACCATGGCCCACGGTCCCCTGTACCTGGAACTGGCCCGGCGGCTAAGGGAAGGTATCCTTCAGGGCAACTTCCAGGATGCCCTTCCCCCAGAACGGGCCCTGTCCGAGGCCTTCGGGGTTTCCCGGGATAGCGTGCGCAAAGCCTTGGACCTTCTGGAGGAGGAAGGCTTGGTGGTGCGCCGGCAGGGGAGCGGTACCTTCGTGGCCAAAAGGGCCACCTTCCGCACCCGTCTTCGGGGTTTTAGCGAGGAGATGGAGGCCTTGGGCATGAAGCCCAGCACCAAGGTCCTGGGGGTGGAAAAGGGTCCTGCGGCCCCGGAAGAGGCCATGGCCCTGGGGCTTTCCCCGGGGGAGGAGGTGCTCCGCCTCCTCCGCCTGAGGCTTGCGGACGGGGAACCCATGGCCCTGGAGCGGGCCACCTTGCCCGCCTGGGCCCTGGCGGAACCGCCTGAGGGCTCCCTATACCGGGCCCTCGAGGCCAAGGGCCTAAGGCCGGTGCGCGCCTTGCAACGGCTCCGGGCCGTGGCCGCCCGGGAGGAGGCCAGGCCCTTAGGGGTGGAACCAGGAAGCCCCCTCCTCCATCTGGAGAGGATCAGCTATCTGCAGGATGGCCGGCCCATCGAGTGGGTGAAAAGCTGGTACCGCGCCGACCGGTACGAGCTTCTGGTGGAGCTCGCATGAGGGTCTTGGGTCTCATGTCCGGCACCAGCGCCGACGGGGTGGACCTGGTCCTGGCGGAGTTTTCCGGCCGCCCCCCCCACCTTTCCCACCGGGTATTGGAGCACCGGGAGGTGCCGTATCCAGAGGGGCTACGGGGGCGGGTGCTTAAGGCCATGCGCCAGGCCGACACCCGGGAGATCGCCCTTCTTCACCACGACCTGGGCCGGTTCTACCGGGATGCCGCCCTTCCCTTTCGGGGTAGGGCCGAGCTGGTAACCCTCTCGGGCCAGACCGTGTGGCACGAGCCCCCGAGGGCCACCTTCCAGCTGGGGGAGCCCAGCTACCTGGCCCTGGGCCTAGGGGTGCCCGTGGTCTTTGGCTTCCGGGCCGTGGACCTGGCGGCCGGGGGCCAGGGGGCCCCCCTGGTGGCCTACCCGGACCTTCTCCTCTACGGGGAGGCAGGCAAGCGCAAGGCCGTTCACAACCTTGGGGGCATCTCCAATCTGACCTACTTCCAGGGGGTAGATCCAGGCTCCCTGGTGGCCTTTGACACCGGGCCTGGGGTTTGCCTTTTTGACGAGGCGGTCCAGGCCCTGGGGCTCACCTGGGAAGAGGCCACGGCCTTGGCGGAGGAGGCTAGGCCCGATGAGGAGGCCCTTAAGGCCTGGCTTTCCCATCCTTACTTCCGGATCTCCCCACCCAAGACCACGGGACGGGAGGTGTGGCGGCTGGAAAACCTGCCCTCCCGGCCAGAGGAACCCGGCCGCCTCCTCCGCTCCCTCTTGGAACTCACCGCAAGGAGCATCCTCGAGGCCTACCGGCGCTTCGTGGGCCCGGTGGACCAGGTTCTCCTGGCCGGGGGTGGGGCGAGAAACCGGGTTCTGGTAGCCCTTCTTTCTCAAGGTCTTCCCGTGTCCGTGATGGAGAACCCTAAGGTGCGGGAAGCCCTGGCCTTCGCCATCCTGGGATACCTGTACGCCCTTGGGGAGGCCAATGTACTGGGCCGGGCCACGGGAGGCCAGGACCTAAGGGCAGGCCAAGTGGTACACCCAGGTTAGGAGGGAAGCATGCTTTTAGGCCGCATTCTCACCCCCCATGGCTTCCTGCGGGGCCGCCTCCACTTCTCCGAGCGCGTTGAGGCCATTGAGGAAGCCCCCGTGGATGGCCCCTACATCCTCCCCGGCTTCCTGGACCTCCACGTGCACGGGGGAGGAGGCAGGGAGGTGATGGAGGGCCAGGAGGGCGTGGAGGCCACCGTGCGCTTCCACCTCCGCCACGGCACCACCGGCCTCCTGGCCACCACCGTCACCGCCCCCCTGGACCAACTGGAAAGGGCCCTCCAAGGAATCCGGAGGGCCATGGAAGGCCCCTGGGGTAAGGCCCTCCTGGGTGTGCACCTGGAAGGCCCCTTCCTCAGCCCACACCGCCTGGGGGCCCAGCCCCCCTTTCCCCTCCCCCCGGACCCGGAGGTGGCCGAGCGCCTCCTCTCCCTGGCCCCCGTGCGGGTGGTCACCCTGGCCCCCGAGCTTCCCGGGGCCTTGGAGCTCATCCGCTTCCTGGCGGAGAGGGGGGTGCGGGTCCAGCTGGGGCACACGGAGGCGGGGTATGAGGAGGCCCGTGCGGCCCTGGAGACAGGAGCCGTGGGCTTCACCCATCTCTTCAACGCCATGACCGGCCTCCACCACCGGGCCCCCGGGGTGGTGGGCCTGGCCCTGGAGCGGGGGGCGTGGGCGGAGATCATCCCCGATGGCCTCCACGTGCACCCCGCCGCCATCCGCCTGGCCTTGAAGGCCATCCCCGGGCTTTACCCTGTGAGCGACGCCGTGGCGGCGGCGGGGATGCCGGATGGGGTCTACCCCTTGGGGGCCCACCGGGTGGAGAAGCGGAGGGAGGGGGTGTGGCTGGGGGAGTCCCTGGCGGGGAGCACCCTCACCCTGGACCAGGCCCTAAGGAACCTGGTGGCCTGGGGGGTACCCCTGGAGGAGGCCGCCCGGAGGCTATCCTTGTACCCAGCCCGTTACCTGGGCCTTTCCGACCGCGGGGAGATCGCCCCCGGCAAGCGGGCGGACCTGGTGGCGTTGGACGAGGCCCTGAGGGTGGTAGAGGTGTACCTGGAAGGGGAACGGGTGGCCTAGCGTCCCCGGGGATCCCACACGTCCCTTAGCCCATCCCCCAGGAGGTTGAAGGCTAGAACCGTGAGCAGGATCCCCACCGCCGGGGCCGTGGCCGCCCAGGGAGCCTCGTCCATGGACCACCCAGCTCCCGTCAACATCCGGACGTAAAATGGGGCCTGGAGGAAACCGTGAGCGAGGGGCCGAAGGAGCTAGCCCGGAGCTTTTTCTCCCGCCACGCCCAGGAGTATGCCCGAAGCAGCAGCCATGCTGGCGGCCCCGATCTGAAGAGGTTGCTGGAGCTTTTGGAACCCAGATCCTCGGAAAAAGTCCTGGATGTGGCCACGGGCCCGGGCCACACGGCTTTAGCGTTGGCCCCTTTTGTAAGGGAAGCTATCGGGATCGACCTAACTCCAGAAATGGCCATCCCCTTTGCCCAAGCCGCCTGCGAACGGGGCCTCCCCAATGTCCGCTTCCTGGTGGGGGACGCGGAGTCCCTGCCCTTCCCTGACCAGGAGTTCGATTTGGTTACCAGCCGGCGGGCCGCCCATCATTTCCCCCACATCACCAAGGCCCTGGCCGAGATGGCCAGGGTTCTGAAGCCTGGAGGCCGTCTGGGCATCGCCGACATGGTGGCCCCCGCAAACCCGGAGGCCGCCCGCCTCTTCAATGCCCTCGAGGCAGCCCGGGACAACTCCCATGTACGGTCGTACACCGTAGAGGAGTGGCGAAGGCTCGTTGCGGATACGGGCCTCAACCTCCTCCACCTAGAGGAGTTCGCAGAGGAGCTTCCCTGGTCCCGGTGGCTCTACCCCCTTGACCCGGAAGGTACGGAAGCCATGCGGGTAGAGGAGGTCTTGGCCCAGGCTTCCCCCGGCGTCCGCTCCCTGGTGGTGAAGGAAGAACCTGGAGGCCGCATCCTCATCAAGCATCGGATAGTCCTGGTGGCTATCAAGGGTTAGGGTTGGGAGCGCCCTAAAGGGGCGGGGTGAACCGCCCGTCCACCGCTGTCCAACCTCCATCCACCAAAAACAGGGTACCCGTCACGTAGCTAGAGGCCGGCGAGGCCAGGAACACCACCGCCATGGCCACCTCCTCGGGCCTTCCCCAGCGCTTAAGGGCGGTCTTCTCCCCATAGGCCCGGTACCAATCGGGGTGAGCCTTGATGGGGGCGGTGAGGGGAGTTTCTATGGGCCCAGGGGCCACAGCGTTGGCCCGAACCCCAAAGGGCCCGAGCTCTGCAGCCAGGGTACGCATGATCTGAAGAATCCCTGCCTTGGTGGCGGCGTAGACCCCTTGGCCTGGCTCCACCACCAGGGCCCGGATGGAAGCAAAGGCAATGAGGCTCCCCCCACCCTGTTCCCGCATTACCCTCCCCCCGGCCCTTAAAAGGCGCAGGGTTCCCTTCAGGTTGAGGTCTACCACCCGGTCGATCTCCTCATCGGTGTAGTACAGAAGGGGTTTGCGCACGTTGATGGCCGGGGTGGAAACCAGGGTGTCCAGCCGACCATGGACCCGGTATACCTCTTCCACCAGCCCCTCGGCCTTTCCCCTTTCCGCCAGATCAAGGAGGTGGGCCTCCGCCATCCCTCCTTGCCCACGGATAGCCTCGAGGGCTTCCTCCAGACCCTTTTCATCCCGGTCCGCCAGCACCACCTTGGCCCCAAAGGCCGCCAGGGCCTCCGCCGAGGCCCGCCCGATCCCCGAGGCCGCTCCCACCACCAAGGCCACCTGCCCCTCGAGGTTAAAGAGGTCCCGGTAGTCCTTCATGCTCTCCTCCTTTCCTTGGCCCCAGCATACCGCGGTATAATCAGCCCGAAGCCTATGGAAAAGGCCCTCCTGGCGGCGGAAGCGGTGGACGAAAGGGAGGTGGTGGAGCTCCTAAGGGCCATGGTCCGGATCCCAAGCCACTATCCTGGACCCGGGGAAGAGGGAGTGGTGGCCTTCCTGGAGGAGTACCTAAGGGAGCGGGGCCTCCGCCCCTTTCGGCAGGAAGCAGCCCCTGGCCGGCCTAACTTGATGGCCGATCTAGGGGAGGGAGAAGGGGGGTTGATCCTCGAGGGGCACACCGACGTGGTCACCCCCGGGGACGAAGATCTCTGGCGTTACCCCCCCTACGAAGGGGTGGTGGAAGGGAGGCGGCTGTACGGCCGGGGAGCCTGCGACATGAAGGGAGGTCTGGCTGCCCTGGTGGCCGCCCTGTTGGCCGTGAAACGGACCCTAGGCCGCCCCCGGCGTACCCTGCGCCTGGCCGCCTTGGCCGACGAGGAGGGGTTGATGCTGGGAGTGAAGGCCTTCATAAAGGGAGGGTTCGCCCAGGGCTTCCGGGGAGCCGTGGTGGCCGAACCCGAGGAGATGGAGATTTGCCTTTGGCAGAAGGGGGCCCTGCGCCTCCAACTCCGTTTCCCAGGAAAGATGGCCCATGGGGCCATGCCCTACGCCGGGGAGAACCCTATCCCCAAGGCCGCCCGCTTGGTACTGGAACTGGAGAGAATCCAAAAGGAGCTCCAGGAAACGCTTCCTCATCCCTTACTGGGTCCTCCCTACCTCACCCCTACCCGGCTCGTAGCCAGTGCGGGGGAGGGGCAGATGAACGTGATCCCCGCCCATGCCGAACTGGCCCTGGACGTGCGCACCGTGCCCGGGTTGGACCACCGGGAGTTGGTAGACCGCATCCAGACCCTGGCGGGAATCCAGGTGGAGGTCCTGGAGGACCGCCCCCCCGTGGAAACCCCCCGGGAGGATCCCCTGGTGCGGGCAGCAGAGAACGCCTTGGGGCTTCTCGGCCTCCCCGTACGCTTTGGCGGCGTGCCAGGGGCCACAGACGGTACCTTCCTCCGGGCCTGGGCAGGCCTTCCTGTGGTGGTCATGGGACCTGGCGGGAAAACCCTGCCCCATCAGGTGGACGAGTGGGTGGACCTGGAGGAGGTGGTCCAAGCCGCCCAGGTCTACGCCGCCTTGGCGGTGCTCTATCTGGAGTAGATGCCTCGGGCATGGGAGCCCCCAGGCATAGTATGGGGAAAGGGAGGGAAGATATGGGAAAGCGGTTAGGCTTGTTCCTTCTGGTTAGCCTAGGCCTGGCCTTGGCCCAGCCGAGAGGGGGGGAGCTTCGGGTGGCCATCCTGGCCGAGCCTCCCGTCTTAGACCCCACGGCCTCCACCAGCCAGGAGATCCCCCGCATGCTCTACGACAACGTCCTCCAGGGCCTAGTCAAGTTCAACGAGAAGGGGGAGAGCGTCCCCGCCTTGGCGGAGCGCTGGCAGGGAAGCCCCTCCAGCCTCACCTGGACCTTTTACTTGCGCCGGGGGGTGCGCTTCCATAACGGCGCCCCCTTCACCGCTGAGGACGTGATCTTCAAGTTTAACCGCGCCCGGGATCCCAAGTCCGGCCACACCCATCCCGAGTACTACCAGGACATCCAGAGCGTGGAGGCCAAGGACCCCTACACCGTGGTCTTCCGCCTGCGCCAGCCCAACCAGGACTTCCTCTTCAACCTGGCCCGGCCTGACTCGGTGATCGGACCCAAAGGCCGGGTGGAGGAGCAGAAGACCCAGCCCATCGGTACCGGGCCCTTCCGCTTCGTGGCCTGGGAGCGGGGCGTAGGGGTGAGGCTGGAGCGGTTTGAAGGGTACTACGAGCCCGGCCTACCCTATCTGGACCGGGTCTTCTTCCGCTTCCTGCCGGATCCAAACGCCCAGCTCGCCGCCCTCCGGGCAGGTGACATCCAGGTGATCGGCCTGGGGGTGAGCCCGGAAAACGCCCTGGTGCTCAGGCGGGACCCCAACTTCAAGGTGGTCACTGGCTTCACCACCACGGAGATCACTGTGGGGATGAACAATAGCCGCCCCCCCTTCAACGATCTCCGGGTGCGGCGGGCCATCCAGCACGCCGTGGACAAGAAGGCCCTGGTGGAAGGGGTGATGCTGGGCTTTGGCACCCCCATCGGTAGCCACCGCTCCCCCGGGGAGAGGTGCTACGAAGACCTCTCCGGCTATTACCCCTACGACCCTGCCCGGGCCCGGGCCCTTCTGCAAGAGGCGGGGTATGGACCCAACAATCCCCTGCGCTTCACCTTCACCCTGGCCGCTCCCTACCCTTACGAGAGGCGGCTTGGCGAGGCCATCGCCGCCCAGCTTGCCCAGATGGGAGTCCAGGCCCGGCTGGAGGTGGTGGAGTGGGCCACCTGGCTTTCTCGGGTCTTCCGGGGGGCCGACTACCAGATGACCATCATCGGTCACTCCGAGCCCCACGATATCGGCATCTACGCCAACCCGAACTACTATTTCCGCTACGATTCCCCCCGTTTCCGGGAGCTTTACACCCGCTACCTGCGCACCCCCGACCCCCAGCAGGCCTGCGAGATTATGAAGGAAATGCAACGCCTCCTGGCCCAGGATGCGGTGAACCTTTGGGTGATGAACGCCCCCTACATCGCCGCCATGCGCAAGGAGGTCATGGGCTGGTGGCAGAACCAGCCCACCCCGAGCCTCAACGTAACCCGGGTGTACTTAAGCCGCTAGATGCGAAGCTTTCTCCTGAGGCGGGTCCTCCTGGCCCTGGCCACCCTGTGGCTGGCCTCCAGCCTGGTCTTCGTCTTTCTCCTCCTCCTCCCGGGGGACCCGGTACAGGCCATCCTGGGCCTCGAGGCGTCTCCAGCCGCTCGGCAGGCCCTGGAACGGGCCCTCGGCCTGGACAAACCTCCCTGGGAACGCTATGCGGACTGGCTCACCCGCACCCTCCGCCTAGACCTGGGGGAGTCCATCCGCTACGGAAAGCCCGTGGGCGAACTCCTGGGCGAGCGGATCTCCCTCACTCTGGCCCTCGTCCTCCTAGGGCTTGGCGGCGCCCTTTTCCTGGCCCTACCCCTGGCCCTCCTAGCCCTTAGGTTTCCCATGTGGGACCTGGCCCTGAGTGGCCTTATGGCCCTTTTGCAATCCGTACCCACCTTCTTCCTGGGGGTGGTCCTCCTCTACGCCCTGGCGGTGCACCTGCCCCTCTTCCCCGCCAGCGGCTTCCCAGGGTTCTCCAGTCCATGGGAAGCCCTGCGCCACCTTTTCCTCCCCGCCCTCACCCTGGCCCTTTCCCGGGCGGCCATCCTCTTTCGCATGGCCCGGGGGAGCCTGCTGGAGGTGATGGGCCAGGACTACATCCGCACCGCCCGGGCCAAGGGAGTCCCCGAGACCTGGGTGCTCCTCAAGCACGCCCTAAAGCCGGCAAGCCTTCCCCTGATCACCGTGCTGGGCCTGGAAGGAGGGTTCCTCCTCACCGGGGCGGTGGTGGTGGAGGCGGTCTTCGCCCTACCGGGGATGGGAAGCCTGGCCCTCACCGCCCTCGAGGCCCGCGACTACCCCCTTCTCCAGGGCCTGGTTCTGGTCATGGCGGCCCTCATCGTCCTCTTCAACCTCCTGGTGGACCTCCTCTACGGCCTCTTGGACCCACGGGTGGCGTATGCGTAGCCCAAGCCTCCTCCTGGGAAGCCTCTTGGTGGGCCTCTTCCTCCTCATGGCCCTGGCCTCCTTCCTCTACCCCGTGGACCCCAACGCCCCCGACTTCCTCCACCGCCTTGCTCCCCCCTCCCCCAGCCATCCCCTGGGCACCGACCCCCTGGGCCGGGACCTTCTGGCCCGCCTCCTCCACGGGGCGAGGAATGCCCTACTGGTGGGAAGCATCGCTGTCTCCGTGGGTTTTACCCTGGGCGTGGCCACAGGCCTACTTGCCGGATACCTGGGCCGGCACTGGGACGGCCTCTTAAGCCTCCTCATGGAGGCCCTCTATGCCCTCCCTGGCTTGCTCCTGGCCCTCCTCTTCGCCGCCCTCATGGGGCCTGGCACGGTGAGCAGCATGCTGGCGGTGGGGCTTTCCATGGTGCCCGCCTTCTTCCGGGTGACCCGGGCTGGGGCCATGAGCTTGAAAACCACCCCCTTCGTAGAGGCCGCCTTGGCCCTGGGAGCCAGTCCAGGACGGGTGGTCTTCCGCCATCTCCTTCCCAACCTCCTAGGACCCCTCCTGGTCCAGGCCAGCCTGGCCTTCGCCGCTGCCTTGTTGGCCGAGGCCGCCCTTTCCTACCTGGGCCTAGGCGTCCAACCCCCTAATCCCAGCCTGGGCCGCATGCTGAGGGAGGCGCAGAGCTTCCTCCCCCTTTCCCCATACCCCGCCCTGGTCCCGGGGGTGGCCCTTTCCTTGGCCATCCTGGGCTTTAACCTCCTGGGGGACGGCCTCCGCGACCGCCTGGACCCCCGGCGCTAGGGCTTGCATACCTTTGCAGTCCCGTGGTAGCTTGCCCTAACAAGGGAGGAAACCATGTGTGCCCCTCTGGTGATGGAGGAAGTGGCCAAGCAGATCTCCCGCAGGGCCCTGTTGGGCGCGGGTTTAGGGCTTCTGGCAACCCGGGCCATGGCCCAGGTCCAGGTACCGGGGAAGGCCTTTAGCCGGGCGGTGGACCTCACCCACGAGCTTTCCCCGGAGATCCCTCTCTTCCCCGGGGCCGAGCCCATGCGCATCACCACCCTGGTCACGGTGCGGCAGAACGGCTACTACGGGAACCGCATTGACCTCTGGGAGCACTCGGGAACCCATATGGATGCCCCCGCCCACTTTGCGGAAGGGGGGCTTACCGCGGAGAAGCTACCCGTAGAGACCCTCATCGCCCCCCTGGCGGTGATCCACATCCACGAGAGGGCTGCCCGGGACCCCGATGCCCAGGTGACCGTGGACGACATCCTGGCCTACGAGCGCCAGCACGGCCGCCTGCCCAAAGGGGCCCTGGTGGCCATGCACTCGGGCTGGGAAGCCCGTTGGCGTGAACCTAAGGCCTTCTTAAACCAAGACGCCGCAGGGACCCTCCATTTCCCCGGCTTCTCCCCGGAAGCCGCTGAGTTCCTGGTGCGGGAGCGGGAGATCGTGGGGGTGGGGGTGGATACCCTGTCCTTAGATCACGGCCCCTCCAAAGAATTTAAGGCCCACGTGACCCTCCTAGGCGCCGGGAAATATGGCCTGGAAAACCTGGCCAACCTGGCCCAGGTGCCCCCCGCCGGAGCCCTCATCTTCGTGGGAGCCCCGAAGCATCGGGGGGCCTCTGGGGGCCCCATACGGGCGGTGGCGGTATGGTGATCTCCTGGCTCCGCGTCCCGGGGAATGAGGAGCTGAGCCCGGAGGTCCGGGAGCTTTTCGCCCGGTTCCAGGAGAAGATGGGTTTTGTCCCCAACGTGGCCCGGGCGACGATCGACCTAAAGCGCACCTACACCAACGAGTTCGTGGACCGGGTGCCCAAGCGGTAGAATGGGCTAGGAGGTGCATAGATATGCGGACCCTTTTGGCAGGCTTAGTCCTATTGGCCGTAGCGGCCCAGGCCCAGAGCTGGAACATGGCTACCCCGTATCCACCGGCCAACTTCCACACGCAAAACATCCAGCAGTTCGTCAAGGAGGTGGAGGAGGCCACGGGGGGCCGGCTCAGGATCACCGTGCACCCCGGGGGCTCCCTCTTCCCCCATCCCCAGATCCTGCCCGCGGTGAGGAACGGGCAGGTGCAGATGGGGGAGGTGCTCATGTCCCTTCTGGCCAACGAGAACCCCCTCTTCAACCTGGACTCCATCCCCTTCGTGGCCACCAGCTACGAGGAGGCCCGTAGGCTTTACCAGGCCCAGCGCCCCGAGGTGGAAAAGTGGCTGGCCCAACGGGGCGTGGTCTTTCTTTACGCGGTGCCCTGGCCACCCCAGGGGCTCTACACCAAACGGCCTGTAGGCTCAGGGGCAGATCTGAAAGGCCTGCGCTTCCGGGCCTACAACCCCGCCACCGCCCGGCTGGCGGAGCTTCTTGGCATGAACCCGGTGCAGGTGGAGGCTGCCGACATCCCCCAGGCCTTCGCCACCGGGATCGTGGAGGCCATGGTCACCTCCCCGGTAACAGGGGTAGACAGCCAAGCCTGGGACTTCGCCCGCTACTTCTACGATGTAAAGGCCTGGATTCCCAAAAACATGGTGGTCATTGGCCGGCGGGCCTTTGAAAGCCTCTCCTCGCAGGACCGGGAAGCCCTGTTGCAGGCGGCCAAGCGGGCGGAGGAGCGGGGCTGGCGGCTAAGCCAGGAGCAGGAGGAAAAGGCCCTCCAGACCCTGGCAAGCCGGGGCATGCAGGTGGTCAAGCCCTCCCCTGCCCTGCTGGCCGACCTCAAGAAGGTGGGACAGACCATGATCCTAGAGTGGCAAAAGCAAGCTGGGGCCACCGGGGTGAAGGTCTACCGGCAGTACCTGGGGCGATGAGGCTTCTAGGGAGGACCCTCGAGGGCCTTTTCCGCCTATCCGAGCTCCTGGCGGCCCTCATGGGTCTTTTCATCCTCCTGGTGATCCTGGCCCAGGTGGCGGGGCGGTATCTGGGCTTCGTGGTGCCCTCGGCCTTGGAGATGGCAGGGTTTGCCACCGCCGGGCTCATCTTCCTGGGGCTGGCCCCCACCCTCAGGGCCGGGGGGCACATCCGGGTACGGCTTTTGCTGGGGAAGCTTCCTCCCGGTGCCAGGCGCCCCCTGGAAACCTTCGCCCTGGGGCTCGGATTCCTAGCCACCCTGTATGCTTCCATTCAAGCGTGGCTAAAAGTGGCGGAGGGCTTCCGCTATGGAGACCTGGCTCCCGGGCTTCTCCCCCTTCCCCTCTGGCTTCCCCAGAGCTTTCTGGCGGTGGGCCTTAGCGTCTTCGCCCTGGCCCTCCTCGAGGCGGGCCTGAAAGCCTGGCAGGGAGGGGAGGAATGAGCCTCCTCTGGGAAAGCCTTATCCTGGTGGGCCTCCTTTTCCTCCTCCTGGCCCTGGGGGTTTACGTGGGCCTGGCCCTCCTCCTGGTGGGCCTGGCCGGCCTGGCTTTCTTTACCTCCGCCCCTCCAGGACCTAACCTGGCCACTGCCCTTTGGACCTCCACCTCGGGCTGGAGCCTGGCCGCTTTACCCCTTTTCGTCTGGATGGGGGAGATCCTCTACCGCTCCCGGCTGGCCCAGGGGCTTTTCCAGGGGCTTAGCCCCCTTCTTTCGCGTCTCCCAGGAGGGCTTCTCCACGTGAACGTGGTGGCCAGCGCCCTCTTCGCCGCCGTTATCGGCTCCTCCGCCGCCACCACCGCCACCGTGGGCCGCTTCACCCTGCCCGAGCTGCTGCGCCGGGGCTACCCCAAACCCCTGGCCCTGGGCTCCTTAGCCGGGGCCGGTACCTTGGGCTTCCTTATCCCTCCCAGCGTCATCATGATCGTCTACGGGGTCATGGCAGAGGTATCGGTGGCCCGGCTCTTCATGGCGGGGGTGGTGCCGGGAGTGGTCCTGACCCTCCTCTTCATGCTCCTGGTGGCCCTTTTGGCCTTTCTCTACCGGAAGGAGCTTCCCCAGGAGCCCAGAAAGCCCCTGCGCGAGACCCTGGCAGGCCTCTTGGCCATCCTCCCTGTCCTCTTCCTCATCCTCCTGGTCCTAGGCTCCATCTACCTTGGGGTGGCTACCCCCACGGAGGCGGCCGCCATAGGGGTAGCGGGAGCGCTTTTTCTGGCGGGCCTCAACCGGGAGCTTTCCCCCAGGATGTTCTGGGAAAGCCTCATGGGGGCCATCCGCACCACCAGCATGATCGGCCTGATCCTGGCAGGGGCCGGGGTTTTGACCTTGGCCATGGGGTTCACCGGCATCCCCCGGGCCTTGGCCGCTTGGGCGGTGGAGGCGGGGATTACCCCTGTGGCCCTCATCTTCTTCCTGAGCCTGGTCTACGTCATTCTGGGCTGGTTTCTGGATGGTATCTCCATCGTGGTCCTCACCATCAGCGTGATCCTGCCGGTGGTGAAGGCCATTGGAGTGGATCCCTTGTGGTTTGGGGTGTACCTGGTAATCATGGTAGAACTGGCCCAGATCACCCCCCCTGTGGGCTTCAACCTCTTCGTCATCCAGTCCCTGACTGGGGAGGACCTGTTCCACATCGCCCGTTACGCCTCTCCCTTTCTGGGAATACTCCTTTTCATGGTGGTTCTCCTCATGCTGTTCCCGGAAATGGCCACGTGGCTACCCCGCACCATGACGGGGGGATAACCTGGGGAAAGGAGGTGGCTATGACCGTAGACCTCAACGCCGATGCCGGGGAATCCTACGGGACTTTCTCTTACGGGCACGACCGGGAGATCTTCCCCTATGTAACCTCGGTCAACCTGGCCTGCGGCTTTCATGGGGGAAGCCCCTCCCGCATTAAAGCGGCGGTGGCCCTGGCCAAGGCCCACGGGGTGGCGGTGGGGGCCCACCCGGGCTTCCCTGATCTGGTGGGTTTTGGCCGTAGGGAGATGGCCCTAAGCCCTGAGGAGGTCTATGCCGACGTGCTCTACCAGATAGGAGCCCTCTACGCCTTCCTAAAGGCGGAAGGGCTACGCCTCCACCACGTTAAACCCCATGGGGCCCTATACCTCAAGGCCTGCCGGGACCGGGAAACCGCCCGGGCCATCGCCGAGGCGGTCAAAGCCTTTGACCCCGAGGTTCCCCTGGTGGTGCTCCCCGGCACGGTGTACGAGGAGGAGGCCCGGAGGGCAGGGCTCAGGGTGGTCCTCGAGGCTTTCCCCGAACGGGCGTACCTTAAAAATGGCCAGCTGGCCCCCCGCTCCCTGCCAGGAAGCTGGATCAGCGACCCAGGGGAGGCTGCCCGTCGCGCCCTAAGGATGGTTCTGGAGGGAAAAGTGGAGGCCTTGGACGGCGGGGAAGTAGAGGTCAAGGCCCAAACCCTCTGCATCCACGGGGACAACCCCAATGCTCCCGAGGTGGTACGGGCGGTGCGGAGGGCCCTAGAGGAGGCGGGGGTAGAGGTTAGGGCCTTCTGACACCAGCGAACTCCCCCAGGCCCAACCGCTATTGGGCAAACGCCTCACTGGCCTCGGCCCTCGAGGCCCAAAGCCCCGCCTGGGCCGCGGCCAGGCGGGCCGTGAGCACACGGAAGGGGCTCGCCGAGGTATAGTCCAGAAGCCCCGCCACAAAGGCCACGCTGCGGGCCTCCCCCCCGTGCTCCCCGCAAAGCCCCACCTTCAGCTGGGGATTGGCCCGCCTTCCCTCCTCCACGGCCATCCTTATCAGCCTTCCCACCCCCTTTTCGTCCAGGCGCTCCGTGGGGTCAAAGGGAAACAGGCCTGCTTCCACGTACTGGGGTAGGAACTTGCCGGCATCGTCCCGGGAAAGGCCAAAGGCCATCTGGGTGAGGTCGTTGGTGCCGAAGCTGAAGAAGTCCACCAAGGGAGCGATCTCCGAGGCCAGGAGGGCAGCCCTTGGGGTCTCGATCATGGTGCCGAAGGGGATGGGGCCGTACTCCTGGAAAAGCTCGTCTGCCAAGGCCCTGGCCCGCTCCACCTCCTTGGGATCCGCCACCAAGGGAACCATGACCTCGGGACGGGGGTCAAAACCCTCCTTCTTTAGCTCCTTGGCCGCCTCCAGGAGGGCCTTGAGCTGCATACGGAAGATACCCGGTCTGAGGAGCAAGAGCCGGATTCCCCGGAAGCCCAGCATGGGGTTCTGCTCGGAAAGGGTCTTGGCCCGTTCCCATAGGGCCTTAGCCTCCTCATCCCCCGCTGCGGCCTTTTCCCGAAGCTCTTCCAAAGGTGGCAGGAACTCGTGGAGGGGGGGGTCCAGAAGGCGCACGGTCACGGGCAGGCCATCCATGGCCCTCAAGATGGCCTTAAAATCTTCCTTCTGGAAGGCATAAAGCCTCTCTAGGGCCTCGGCCTCCTCCTCGGGGGTTTGGGCCAGGATCAGCCGCCTGACCCAAGGGAGGCGCTCCTCCTGGAAGAACATGTGCTCGGTACGGCAGAGCCCGATGCCCTCAGCCCCAAATGCCCTGGCCCTCTCGGCGTCCAAAGGGGTGTCGGCGTTGGCCCTAACCCCCAAGAGGCGGTGAGGCTCGGCCCAGGAAAGGAGCTTCTGCAAAAGTTCCTCACCCGCCGCCTCCGCCAAGGGCACCGCCCCCAGGAAGACCTCCCCGGTGCTCCCGTCCAGGGTGAGGAGGTCCCCCTCCCGGATTTCCAGGATTTCCAAACCGTCCACCCAGGCCCGGCCCTCCTCAGGGGCCACCCTCAGGGCCTCCGCCCCCACCACCGCCGGCACTCCCAGGCCCCGGGCCACCACCGCCGCATGGGAGGTCAAGCCCCCCCGGGCGGTGAGGATTCCCCGGGAAAGGTACATGCCGGTGATGTCCTCGGGGGTGGTTTCCGGGCGCACCAGGATGGCGGGCAACCCCTGGGCCGCATAGCGCTCTGCCCCTTCGTTGCTGAAAACCACATGTCCCACCGCGGCCCCAGGGCTGGCGGGAAGCCCCTTTAGGATAGGCTCTGGGGCTTTACTCCGGTCCACCGCAGGCCTGAGGAGGCCAGGGAGGGCATTGGCCTCCACCCTAAGCACGGCCTCTTCCCTGCTGATGAGACCCTCCTCCGCCATCTCCACGGCGATGCGCACTGCCGCCTGGGCCGTGCGCTTGCCCGAGCGGGTCTGGAGAAGGTACAGGCGCCCACGCTCCACCGTGAACTCGAAGTCCTGCATGTCCCGGAAATGGCGCTCCAAAAGATCCGCTACCCTTTCGATCTCCTGGTAGAGCTCGGGGGCGTACTCCCTCAGGCGGCTAAGGGGCTCGGGGGTGCGGATGCCCGCCACCACGTCCTCCCCCTGGGCGTTCCTCAGGTACTCCCCGTAGAGGCCCTTCTCCCCGGTGGCGGGGTTGCGGGTAAAGCCCACCCCGGTCCCCGAGTCCTCCCCCAGGTTCCCGTAAACCATGGCCTGGACCACCACCGCCGTGCCCAGGTCCTCCGGAATGCCGTAGATGCGCCGGTAGGCTTTGGCCCTGGGGTTTAGCCAGCTACGGAAGACCGCCTGGATAGCCCCTTGCAGCTGGAGCCAGGGGTCCATGGGGAAGGGGGTACCCCGTTCCTCCAGGTGGCGAAGGTAGTGGAAGGAAAGGGCCTCGAGGTCCTCGGCGGTAAGCTCGGTGTCGCTTTGCACGCCCCGCTTCTCCTTTAAGGCGGAAAGCAGGCCCTCAAACACCTCGGCCCTTTCCCCCAAGACCACCTCCCCATACATGGCAAGAAGCCGCCGGAAGGTGTCCCAGGCGAAGCGGGGGTTCCCTGAGGCCCGGGCCAGGCTTTCCACCCCCTCCAGGGTCAGGCCCAGGTTGAGGATGGTGTCCATCATCCCGGGCATGGACACCGGGGCCCCGCTCCGCACGGAAACCAGAAGGGGAGGGGTATTCCCCTCCCCTTTGCCAAAGCGTTTGCCTACTAGCCCCTCGAGGGCCGCCATTTTGGCCTGGACCTCCTCCCATAAACCTGGCACCTCCCCCTCCCTGAGAAAGCGGCGGCATGCCGCCGTGGTGATGATGAGAGCCGGGGGAACGGGAAGCCCCGCCCGGGCCATCTCCACCAGCCCAAACCCCTTGCCGCCCAAGAGGTCCCGGGAAAGACCCCGGGCCTCAGAAAGGAGATACACCTGCGTATCCGTGCCCACATCCCCAGTTTTCCCCGGGGTATGGAAACGTGGAAAGGTGTAAGGCCCGAAGGTCTACACTGCCTTGGGCCCTACCCACCCTCGCCCGGTTACGGGTAGGCTTTCCCCTTGGAGCATCTATCTCCCCCTGGGGATGGGGCGGGCCCTTTTCCCAGGGGCCAGCAAGGTCCTGGTCCTCTCCCTGGCCCGGGGAACCTCGAGGGGCTGGCCGCGGGCCCTTTCCGTGCCCGGGGGAAGCGGCCTAGCCGGGGGTTCCCTGACCTTCTTTTATGCCATCCTCCCCAACCGCGGCCTCGCCTTTGCCGCCACCCTCCCTCTCCTCACAGGCCTCATGGGCCTTTCCGCCTGGCTGGTGCGGGCCCGGTAGGAAACTGCCCCCCACGCGAGCTTCAAGCAGGGAAAGAGATGCTTTCAGTCCTTAAAGCCCCCATGGGCCTTCCACCTCTCCCGTAACCGGGCAAAGAGGCCCTCCACCTTGGCCTTGGGCAGGATCACCTGCTCCGTGCGCCCCCGGCCGATCAGGTCCCCCAGCTGGTTGTAGGCCTCCATGCTGGCGTAGACCCGGTTCCCCTCCGTGCGCTCGTGGCGGGCCACGATCCGCACCCGCATTCCCGGAAGGGCGGAGGCCAGGTGGTGCACCTCCACGTAGCTGCCGATCCCCTCCTCTCCCTCCTCCAGGAAAGGAAGGATGATCTTCCGCCCCGCCAGCTCCATGTGCTTGGCCATCCAGTAGGTGGCGTACACGGGATGGACCGGGCCCAGCTCCTCAAAGTTCACGGTCATCTCCGGGGTAACCACGGTCTCAAACACCGCCTCAAAACCGATGGGGATGGGGCGCATGGCCTACTTCCTCAGGTCCAAAACCCGCCGCAGCTTCCCCCCCTCGCTCCTGGGGGCCTCCCCGGGGGCCAGGAGGGTTACCTTCATGCTCACCCCGATGGTGTCCTTAATCTTGTGGGCCACCTTCTCCCTAAGGGCATGGAGGCGGTGGTCGGCCTCAATGACCTCATCGGAAAGGGCCTTGCGGCCAATCTCCTGGAAAAAGGCTAGGGAAACCTCCACCTTGAGCTCGGCCTCGTCCAAGGTTCCTTCCCTACGAACCACGATCTGGTAATAGGGTTCTACCTCGGGGATCCCTAGGAGCACCGCCTCCACCTGGGTGGGATAGACGTTCACCCCGCGGATGATGAGCATATCGTCGGTGCGGCCCAGGATGGGGCCCATCCGCACGTGGGTCCGGCCGCAAGCACAGGGCTCGTAGGTGAGGAAGGTGAGGTCCCCCGTCCAGTAGCGCAGGAGGGGCATGGCCTCCTTGGTGAGGGTGGTGAAGACCAGAACCCCCACTTGGCCCTCGGGAAGGGGCTCGCCGGTGGTAGGGTCCACCACCTCGGGAAGGAAATGGTCCTCCCAGATATGGCTTCCCTGGCGCTCCTCCACGCACTCGTTGGAAACCCCCGGACCGATGATCTCGGATAGCCCGTAGATGTTGGTACTCCGCACCCCCAGGCCCTCGTCCACCTGCTTTCTGATGGCCTCGGTCCAGGGCTCAGCCCCCAGCACGGCGTAGTCCAGGGAAAGCTCCTCCGGGGAAACCCCCCGCTTCCTGAACTCCTCCGCCAGGGTCTGGGCGTAGGAGGGGGTACAGGAGATCACCTCCGGGCGGAAGTCCTGAATCAGCATGAGCTGCCGCTCGGTCATGCCCCCGGAAACGGGGACCACGGTCATCCCCAAGGCCTCGGCCCCGGCGTGAAGGCCCAGGCCCCCAGTAAAGAGGCCATAGCCATAGGCGTTGTGGAGCATCATGCCCGGCTTGGCCCCGGCGGCGGCCAGGGAGCGGGCCACCACCTCGGCGAAGACCTGCAGGTCTTTCTTGGTGTAGCCCACCACCGTGGGCTTGCCCGTGGTGCCGCTGCTGGCATGGATGCGGGCCACCTCTTCCCGGGGCACGGCGAAGAGGCCAAAGGGGTAGTTTTCCCGGAGGTGGTCCTTCCTGGTGAAGGGGAGTTTGGGAAGGTCCTCGAGGGTCCTTATTCCCTTCGGGTCCACCCCCGCCTCATCCAGAAGCCGCCGGTAGAAGGGCACCCTCTCGTGCACGTAGGCCACCACGGCCCCAAGCCTTTCCTCCTGCAAGGTCCTAAGCTTTTCCCTGGACAGGGTTTCCAGTTCCGGCTGAAACATCATGCTGCCTCACCTCCCAGGCGAAACACCGTTCCCGTAAACAGGGCCACCAGCCTGCCCTCGGAGACCACCTCCACCCGGTAAGTGGCGGTGCGCCGGGAAAGGTTCACCTCATGGGCCACCGCCTCCACCCGGGCTCCCAGGGAAAGGGGCCGGAAGTAGTCCATACGGCAAGAAAGGGCCACCGCCGGACCCCGGGTGTTGCTGGCCAAGGCAAAGGCGCTATCCGCCAAGGCATAAAGGAAGGCGCCTTGAGCGGTGCCGTGGAGGTTCAGGTGCCCCTCCCCCACCACCCCGGCCACCACCGCCTCCCCCGGGTCTAGGCGCCGAACCTGGAGGCCCAAGGTGCGCATGAAGGGATCCTCCCGGATCACCCCTCCACCTCCCGGGATAGCCCCAAATAGGCCTCCACCACCCTGGGGTCCTGCCTCAAGGCCTCCGCCGGCCCCTCGAGGACCACCTCCCCCGCCTCCAGCACCAGCCCCCGGTCCGCCAGGGCCAAGGCCACCTTGGCGTTTTGCTCCACCAGAAGGAGGGTGGTCCCCTCGCCCTTAAGCTCCCCCAGGATGCGGTAGATCTCCCGCACCATCAGGGGAGCCAGGCCCAAGGAGGGCTCGTCCAGAAGGAGGAGCCGGGGCCTGGCCATGAGGGCGCGGCCGATGGCCAGCATCTGCTGCTCCCCACCGGAAAGGGTACCGGCGGGCTGCCTTCTCCTCTCCAAAAGCCGGGGGAAAAGGGCGTAGACCCTCTCCAGGTCGGGTCTGAGGTTCTCCCGCCGGCGGAAACGGGTAAACCCCCCCAGGAGGAGGTTGTCCTCCACGGAAAGCCCGGGAAAAAGGGCCCGGCCCTCCGGCACCAGAACGAGGCCCCGGGCAAGAAGGGCCTCCGGGCTTCTTAGCCGTACCTCCTCCCCATCCAGGAACACCTTCCCCTCCGCCTGGGCTAGGCCCAAAAGCCCCCTTAGCACGCTGGTCTTCCCCGCCCCATTGGGGCCGATGAGGGTGAGGGCCTCCCCTTGCTTCAGGGAAAAGGTTACCTCCCGGACCGCCTCCAGGGGCCCGTAGCGCACGGCAAGACCCTGAACGGAAAGGAGACTCATGCCACCTCCTCCTCTCCCAAGTAGGCCGCCCGCACCAAGGGGTTCCGCTGGACCTCCTTGGGCATGCCCTCAGCGATCTTCTCCCCGTAGTTCATCACCACCACCCGGTCCGCCAGGCCCATGATGAGGTCCATGTCGTGGTCCACGATCAGGACCGTATAGCCCTCCCTGGCCAGGGAACGGAGAAGGGAGGCAAGCTCCCTTTTCTCCTGGGCCCGCAGCCCCGCCCCCGGCTCGTCCAAAAGGAGCACCTCCGCCCCCGAGGCCAGGACCCGGGCGATCTCCAGAAGGCGCTGTTGGCCCACGGAAAGGCGCTCCGCCTTTTCCAAAGCCAAGGACTCCAGCCCCACCCGCTTCAGGGCCCGGTACGCGGTGGCCAAGGCCCGCTCCTCCTCCTTGCGGGATAGGCCCAAAAGGGCCTGCAAAAAGCCGGCCCGGGTACGGCTGTACGTGCCCAAAGCGGCGTTTTCCAGCACCGTTAGCTCCGGGAAGAGGTGCGGGTGCTGGAAGGTGCGGCCTAGGCCCAGGGCATGGACCCGGTGGGGGGGTAGCCCCGTGATCTCCTGGCCGAAGAGGTACACCTGGCCCCGGTCGGGGAGCAGGGCCCCGGCCACCAGGTTGAAGGTGGTGCTCTTCCCCGCCCCGTTGGGCCCGATCAGGGCCAGGATCTCCCCCCGCTTCAGGGAGAAGGAAACCCCAGCCACCGCCAAAAGCCCCCCGAAGGACTTCTGCAGGCCCTGGACTTCCAAAACCACCTCACCCCGGGGGCCCTCAGGGCTCCGGAGGGAGAGGGGTTCCGCCTTGGGCACCCCTGGTTCCCTGGTCGGCAGGTACCGCTCCACCAGGGGCCAGAGGCCCTTGGGAGCCAGGATAAGGATCAGGGCCAGGATCAGGCCATAGCCGATGGTCTCGTAGTTCCCCTGCCGCCCCAGGAAGAGGGGCAGGAGGTCCTTCAGCCAGTCCTCGAGGCCGGTGAAGAAGGCCGCCCCCAGGATCACCCCGGGAATGCTCCCCACCCCTCCCGCCACGGCCATCACCAGATACTTGATGGAGGCCTCCAGGGAAAAGGGCGTGGGGTTGACAAAGCGCAGGAAGTGGGCGTAAAGAAAACCGGCCAGGCCAGCGATGGTCCCGGAGAGCAAAAAGGCCTTGAGCTTGAGAGCTGCCGGATCCACCCCGAAGCTGGCCGCCGCCAGGGCATCCCCCCTAAGGGCCAAAAGGGCCCGGCCTATGCGGCTATGGCGCAGGTTATAAAGGGCTAGGATCAGGAGGGCCAAGAGGAAAAGGGTAAGGAAGGCGTAGCGAAAGCCCGTGTCCAGGGGGATACCGAAGAGGCCAAGCGGGGGGAGATCGGTAAGCCCGGTGTGCCCCCCCGTAAGCCCCACCAGGTTCCCCGCCAGGATGTACAGGGCCACCTGCCAGGCGATGGTGGAAAGGGGGAGAAAATGCCCCTTCAGCCGCACCGTAAGCCCCCCCAGGACCAAAGCCAGCAGGAACGCCGACATAAGCCCCGCCAGAAGCCCCATCCAGGGAGAAAGCCCCAGCTTAAGGGTAAAAAGGGCTGTGGCATAGGCCCCCATGCCCATGAAGGCTGCCTGGGCGAAGCTGGTCATCCCCGCCAGGCCCGTGAGCACGTAAAGGGAAAGGGCCACCATGGCGGAGAGGGCGAAAAAGTTCAGCAGGGTGAGGTAGTAGGGAAAGGGCGAGAGTAGCAAGGGCAAAAGGAGCAACAAAAACCAAAGGTAGCGCATCACTCCTCCACCGTCCTAGCCCTCAGGCTCTGGTAGAAAAGGGCGGGCACCAGGAGTAGGAAGACCAAGGCCTCCTTGTAGGCGCTGGCGTAGAAGCTGGTAAAGCTTTCAAATAGTCCCACGAGAAGCGCCCCCAAGAAGGCCACCGGGTAACTGGCAAGCCCCCCCAGGATGGCGGCCACGAATCCTTTAAGCCCCAGCATAAAGCCCATGAAATAGGCGGCATTGATGAGGGGGGCCAAAAGAAGCCCGGACAGGGCCGCCAGCAGGCTAGCGATGCTGAAGGCCACCATCCCCGCCTCCTCCGGGCCTATTCCCGAGAGCCTGGCCCCAAGCCGATTCTCCGCCGCCGCCAAAAGCGCCTTGCCGAAAAGGGAAAAACGGAAGAAGAGGTAAAGGCCCGCCAGGCTCGAGGCGGCGAAGAGGAGGACCAAGACCCCCTGCCAGGAAAGGCCCACCATAACCTCCCCAGAAAGGAAGGGAGCGGGACGGAACTGCTCGGGGCCGAAGAAGACGAGGCCAAGCCCCTGGTAGGCCACGTGGAGGCCCACGGCCATGATGAGGAAGGAAAGCACCGTGGCCCCCCGCATGGGCTGGAAGAAGACCCGGTAGGTGGCCACCCCCAGGTAGACCACCAGGAGCACCGCCGCCACGTAGGCCAGGGGCGGAGCCTCTTTAGCCAGAAGGAAGAGGAGGAAAAGCCCCACCCCGCCCAAAAGGGGCAGAAGGCCCCCCCGGCCCCGGGCCATCAGGGCCCAGGCCCCCCCCAGGGCCAGGGCCAGCCACAGGGTACCGGGAAGCTTCCCTTCCAAAAGCCACACCAGGGAGAGGGGGGCGAACATGAGAAGCTCCCCGATGGGCACCAGGATCACCCGGGTAACGGCGAAAACCAGCACCAGGGAGAGGGCCAGAAGCCCGTAGACCACCCCGTTTTGCAACCCGTCCAGGAGTAGGAAGCTGAGGATGGTGGCGTCCATGGCTTAGCGGAAGGTGCGCTCCAGCTTCCAGCGGCCTCCCTCAATGCGGACCATCACCGCAGCGTCCTCAAAGCGCAGGCCCAGGTGGTCCTCCTTGCTGAAGGTGAAGACCCCGTGGGTGGCCACCAGGTTCCGGGTAGCCTCGATCTCGTCCCGCAGGGCTGCCCGGAAGGCGGCCAGGTCCTTGGCGGGATCCGCCCGCTTTAAGGCCCGCTCCAGGGCCGGCTTCAGGATCAGCCAGGCATCCCAGGCATGGGCCCCGAAGGTGGAATAGCTGCCGATGCCGTACTTGGCCTCGTAGCGCTGGATGTAGTCCAGGGCCACCCGCTTGCTGGGGAAAGTGCTGGGAAGCTGCTCCGCCACCAGGATGGGGCCGGCGGGAAGGAGGGTGCCCTCCACGTCCTTACCCCCTACCCGCAGGAAGTCGGGGTTGGCCACCCCGTGGGTCTGGTAGATGAGGCCTGCGTACCCCCGTTCCCTCAGGGTGCGCTGGGGCAGCACCGCAGGGGTGCCGCTTGCCCCGATGAGAACGGCATCGGGCCGGCGGGCGATGATCCTGAGCACCTGGCCGGTCACCGAGGTGTCGGTACGGGCATACCGCTCGCTGGCCACCACCTGGAGGCCTTTACCCTTGGCCTCCGCCTCAAAGAAGCGGGCCCAGCCCTCCCCGTAGGCGTCGTTGAAGCCGATGTAGGCCACGGTCTTTATCCCGCGGGCCACCATGTCCGCCACGATGGCCCGGGCCATGAGCTCCTCCGTCTGCGGGGTCTTGAAAACCCAGAAGCGCTGGGCGTCCACCGGGTGGATGATGTCCTTGCTGGCCGCCAAGGAGATCATGGGCACCTTGGCCTCGGCCACCACGGGGATCATGCCCAAGGAGGCCGGGGTGGTGGTAGTGCCGATGATGGCCACCACCCCTTCCTCCACCAGGCGGCGGGTGTTGCGCACCGCCTGGGTGGTGTCCGAGGCGTCGTCCAGGATGACGAACTGCACCTTGCGCCCAGCCACCCCCCCCGTGCGGTCCAGCATCTCCTGGAGCATGAGGAAGGTGTTGCGCTCGGGAATCCCCAAGGAGGCGGCAGGACCGGTGGCGGAGACCACCACGCCCACCTTCAGAACCTCCTGGGCCACGGCCGAAAGGGCTAACACCAACAGGGCTACCAACCAGCGTTTCATGTGTTTCCCTCCTTGTCCTTTTCCCACCGGGCAAGACCCGGATTGGGTCTAACTAACGACCGTTTGCCTTCCAGTTTAACCAGGGACAACTGTCCCGTCAAGCTAGGTCACGTGCTCGGGGATGCCGGCCATGGGCGAAGGCCGCGTAGGCACGGGCTTCCCCTCGAGGTCCAGCAAGAGGCTTCCCTCCAGGAACCAGCTCCTTGGGGTCCTGTGCCCCCAGAGGGTCTGGCGCCTGGGGTCGTTCAGGCTCCAGCGCACCGGGGGCAGATCGGGGTCCACGGTGAGGTAGTCGGAGGTATAGAGCTCTATACGGTGCCCATCCGGGTCCTTAAGGTAGAGGAACATGGCGTTGGATATCCCATGACGCCCCGGGCCCCTTTCGATCTGGTCCGTCCTCCTGGCCCCCGCCAGGATGTCCGCCGCCTTAAGGATGGCCATGGGGTCGGGGAGCCAGTAGGCGAAGTGGTGGAGCCTAGGGCCTTCCCCATTGGTGAAGGCCACGTCGTGGACGTTTCCCTTGCGGTGGAGCCAGCTGGCCCAAAGCCTTCCCTCCTCGTCCTCCGTGTACTCGGTGAGGCGGAAGCCCAGGATCTCCTGGTAATAGCGGGTGGCCCTTTCCACCTCCGGGGAGAAGAGGTTCAGGTGGTCGATGCGCAAAATCCCCGGCCCGCGGTACAGGTGGTAGTCCTGAAGGACACGGGGAAGCTTCTCCGCCCCCGAGTAGAAGACCAGGGGATACCCGAAGGGGTCCTGGACGCGGAGCATCCTGAGCCTTCCCCAGTCGGTTTCCAAGCGGTGGGGAAGCCCCTCCTGTTCCGCCCAGGCCAGGGCTTGGTCCATCCCCTCTTCGTCCACCTTAAAGCCCAGGCTGCGCACGGCGGGGAGGCCCCCCTGGGTAAGCTTCAGGCTCCACTCCAGCTCCTCATAGCCCCGCAGGTAGGCGCTTCTTCCCTCCCTGTGCTCCAGGCGGAAGCCCAAAAGCCCCTGGTAAAACTCCAGGCTCCTCTCCAGGTCCTTAACCCAAAGCTCGATGAACCCCACCCTCACGATGGCCATACCAACCTCCTGTAGCCACGGCCGAAGTACACCAGGGGAAGGCCCGGTTCCCCCAGCTCAATGACCTCCACAAGGCCCACCACCAGGCGGTGGTCCCCTCCGGGGTAGACCGCCGCCAACCGGCAACGCAAAACCGCCAAGGCCCCTTCCACCCTCCCCTCCACCAGGACCACCCCCTCCTGGGGCTTCCCGGCAAAGTGCTGGGAAACCGCCTCCTGTTCCTCCCTGAGGAAGCTTACGGTGAAGGCCCGGGAGGCCTCCAAGATGGGCAGAAGCCTCGCCTTTTCCTGGATGCCCAAGGCCACCAGGGGAGGCTCGAGGCTCAAGGACATGAAGGCGGTGGCGGTCATGCCCCTCTCCTCTTCCCCCAACCGGGCGGACACCACCGTCACCCCGGCGGCGAAGCGACTTAAGGCCTCCCGGAACGCCTCTTGAAGGGCCTTCTCGGGCGTAGGCAAACCGCTGGATTCCTCGGGAAAGGCACCCGTCACGCCTCCACCTCTCTAAGCACGGAAAGCGCCCCCTTGAGGTAGGTGCGGATCCGCTCCTTGTAGGGTTCCTTATCGTAGACGCTAAAGAGGGTCTGGTACATGCGCACCGGATCCCCGAAGAAAAAGCGCTCGTAAAGCTCCTGCCGCGCCCCAAACCCCGAGAGGGTCATGTCCCAGGCCAGGCGGAAGAGGGCCACCCGCTCTTTAGCCTCCAAGCTGGCCCCTTGCAGGTACTTCTCCAACAGGGGAGCCAAGGGTCCCTTAAAGTCCCGTTCCGAGGGCAGGGTGATGAGGCCGCTGGCCCCGATCTGCTCCAGGATCTCCCTGAGGCGGGGGTAAAGCCTAGGGTAGAGGTTCCTGGCCCCATCCAACGCCCCCCGGTCGGGCACCAGGAGGCCAAAGGCGTTCTCCTTGGCCTCCTCCTCCGCCCGGGTCCAGAAGGCCCGCATGGCCTCCAGATAGACGATGATCTCGGCGATCTTCTCCTGCACGTGGCCGTAGGCATCGGCCCCGATCCCCTCGGCCATCAGGGCCGCCACCCCCAAAAAGGCCTCGGTCTTGGCGGTCTTCAGGGCCACCACCTGGTGGGCCATGTGGTTAAGGGCCCCCGTGGCGGCGTAGGCGTTGTTGCAAAGCTCCACGTTTCCCAGGATGAAGACCCGCTCCCAAGGGACCAGGACGTCGTCAAAGACCACCAGGCAGTCCATCTCCTCGAGGCGGCTACTAAGGGGATAGTCAAAGGGGCTATCCCCCCCCACCAAGGCCTCGCGGCAGAGGAAGTGGAGGCCCGGCGTGGAGGTGGGCAGGGCGAAGGCGATGGCGTACTTCTCGCTCCCCGGCCCCTCCTTAAGCAGGGTGGAAGGGAAGATAAGAACCTCGTCCGCCAGGGGAAAGGTGGCGGTCATGCGGGCTCCTCGCACCACGATGCCCTTTTCCGTCTGCCGCACCACCCCCACGGGGATATAGGGGTCGGGCTGGGCCGAGGGCGGCTTGGCCCGGTTCACCTGGGGGTTGGTGAGGGCGTGGGTGGTGGCCAGGTCATGGTCGCGGAGGTAGCGGTAATAGTTTCGCACGTTGTCGGCGAACTCGCCAAAGTACTCGGCGCTGGCGGCATAGGCCATGACCACGGCATTCAGGTAATCCGGGCTACGGCCCATCATCCCCAGGTTCTGATCCGCCCAAAGCTTGTAGGCCTGGCCCCGGCGCTTTAGGTCCTCCTTGGTCTTGGGGATGAGGAAGCTCATCCCGTGCCGCTTCCCCTCCTCCTCGTAGGTGAGGGCCTCGCGGTAGCGGGGGTCGTGCTGCAGGTCGTATAGGGCCGCCATGGTGCGCACGATTCCCCGGAAAACCGGGTGCGTGGTGGGATCCTCCACCTTTTCCCCCTTGTACCAGAGGTTAGGGGGGCGCTCCTTTAGGGCCTCCAGGTACTCCGCTCCTGTTCTTGCCATCCTCTCACCTCTTTCCGAACTTAGGCACGTGGGGGGGCCTTAGGGGAAGCCCCACGGCCTTGAGGTCGGTGTAAAACTCCAGGGCGTACAACCCCCCTTCCCGCCGGTCCCCGCTCTCCTTAACCCCGCCAAAGGGGGTGGGCAGGTGGCGCACGTTGTGGCTGTTCAGGTAGATGAGGCCCGCTTGCAGCTCTAGGGCCAGGCGGTGGGCCCTTTCCAGGTCCTTGGTGAAGACGTAGGCCGCCAGGCCGTACCTGGAATCGTTGGCCTTCCTAAGGGCCTCCTCCTCGTCCTTGAAGGGGATGGCCACCAAAACGGGACCGAAGATTTCCTCCTGGGCGATTTTCATGTGGTTTTCGCCCACGAACAGGGTGGGCTCCACGTAGTTCCCCCGGGAAAGGTCTTCCCCGCGGAAGGAGGTGCTGGCCTTCCTTCCTCCCACCAGAAGCCTTGCCCCCTCCCTAAGGCCCGCTTCCACATACCCCAACACCCTCTTTAGGTGCTCGGGGTGGATGAGGGGCCCCACCTCGGTCTCGGGGTCCAGGGGGTGGCCCACCCGGATGGCCCGGGCCCTTTCCGCCACCCTCCCCACGAAGTCCTCAAAGAGGCTCTCCTCCACCAACAGGCGGGAGCTGGCCGTGCACCGTTCCCCATTGAAGGAGTAAATCTGGAACACAACCGCATCCAAAGCCCGCTCCAGATCGGCATCGGCAAAGACCAAAGCGGGGCTCTTCCCGCCAAGCTCCAAAGAAAGCCGTTTCAGGTGCTTAGCGGCGTTTTGCATCACGATCTTCCCGGTTTCCGTCTCCCCGGTGAGGGTGATGAGGGGAACCAGGGGATGGGCCACCAGGGCGGCTCCCGCCTCCTCGCCAAACCCCTGCACCAGGTTGAAGACCCCAGGGGGGAGGTCCGCCTCCTGCACGATCTCCGCCAGTTTGCTGGCGGTTAAGGGGCTCCACTCCGCAGGCTTCAGGACCACCGTGTCCCCGAAGGCCAAGGCGGGGGCGATCCGCCAGGTGGAAAGCATCAAGGGGGCGTTCCAAGGGGTGATGATCCCCACGGGGCCAGCCGGGACCCGTAGGCTGTAGTAGAGCCAGTCCCGGTCCACGGGGAAGGTGCGGTCCTCCATGGCGTGCTCGGCGTACTCGGCGTAGAAGGCGAAGTTCTCCGCGGAGCGGGCCACCTGGGCCTTCACGATGCGCAAAACCTGCCCGGCATCCAAAGCCTCCACCACCGCCAGCTCATCCGCATGCTTTTCCAATAGCTCGGCGATCCTCAGGAGGTAGCGCTTCCGCTCCCGGGCCGGGGTGCGGCTCCATTTCGGGAAGGCCTCGTGGGCCGCCTTGGCCGCCCGGTCCACCTCCCTTTCCCCGCCCCGGGCCGCATGGGAAAGCACCTGGTTGACGGAAGGGTCCAGGGTAGGAAAGACCTCCCCGCTTTCCGAGGGGCGAAACTCCCCTCCGATGAAGTGGAGGGCCGTCCACCCCTTCAGGGCGTTCCGAATGGCCTCGATCCTTTCCCAGGAAATCCCCGCCACCTGGTCCTGGTACCTCATGCCTCCTCCTCAATGGGGTTTTCCAGGGTACCCAGCCCTTGGATCTCCAGCCGCATCACATCCCCAGGGAACACCCGGCTTATGCCCTTGGGGGTGCCGGTGAGGATCACGTCGTAGGGTTCCAGGGTCATGAACTCGGAGATGTACTCCAAAAGCTCCGCCACGGAGTAGAGCATCCTCGAGGTGTGCCCCTCCTGGCGAAGCTCCCCGTTCACATAGGCCCTTAGGGCCAGGTTCTGCGGGTCCTCCACCTCCCCCACCACCAGAAAGGGCCCAAGGGGGCCGAAGGTGTCCCGCCCCTTGGCCCGGATCGGGGGCCTAAAGGTGTTGGAAACATAGTCCCGCACCACCAGGTCGTTGGCGATGGTATAGCCCAGGACGTAGTCCAACGCGTCCTTAGCCTTTACCTTGCGCATGGGCCGGCCCACCACCGCCGCCAGCTCCACCTCGTAGTGCATGTACTCCGCCCCCTTGGGGTAGCGCACCACCCCCTTGTGGGGGAGAAGGCTGCTATTGGGCTTCCAAAAAAGGGCGGGCTCCTCGGGGCGGGAAAGCCCCAGCTCCTCCGCATGGTCGGCGTAGTTCAGGGCCACCCCAATCACCTTGCCGGGGGTAAAGGGGAGGAGCCAGGTGACCCCCTCGGGGTCGTGGCCCTCCCCTGCCTCGTCCAGGAGGAGGCCATCCCGATAGACCCCCTGGTGGACCCGGCCCTTGCTGATAAAGCGGCAAAGCTTCATGCGCCCTCCAAAAGCCCGTAGCGCTGGGCCATGGCCCTAAGCCTCGCCTCCACCTCGGGGGTGGTGGGGCCTAAGGGGAGGCGCCACTCCTTCTCTAGAAGGCCCATCCAGGAAAGCACCGTCTTTAGGGGGATGGGGTTGGTGTCCCAGAAGATGGCCTCGTTGGCCTCGAGGAGGTGGTAGTGGAGCTCCCTCGCCCCCTGGTAATCCCCCTTGAGGGCCAGCTCCGTGAGCCTCGCCACCTCCCGGGGAAGCCAGTTGGCGGTGGCGGCGATGGTCCCCACCGCCCCCAGGCTCATCATGGGCAGGGTGAGGCTTTCCAGGCCGCAAAAAACGAGAAAGTCCCGGCCCACCTCCTGGAAGAGCTGGGAGAGGTACTCCAGGTCCTTGGCGGAGTGCTTGAGCCCCACGATGTTGGGAAAGTCCCGCCGGAGGCGGGCCACGGTCTTGGGAGCGATCTCCACCCCAGCCCGACCCGGGATGTTGTAGAGGAGGATGGGAAAGTCGGGGACCGCCTTGGCCACCTCGGCGAAGTAGCGGTATAGCCCCTCCTGGTTGGGCTTCAGGTAGTAGGGAACGATGACCATGGCCCCTTGGGCCCCGGCCTCCTGGGCAAAGCGGGTGAGTTCCAGGGTTTCCTCAAGCCTAAGGGCCCCGGTTCCGGGGATGACGGGAACCCGTCCCGCCGTCTGGTCCAGGGCCACCTCTATGACCCGCTTCCTCTCCTCCAAGGTTAAGGTTCCGGGCTCCCCGGTGGTTCCCCCCACGCTGAGGCCGTGGGAACCCCCATGGATGACCCTTTCCACCAGGCGCCTTAGGGCCTCTTCGTCCACGTGTCCCTTGCGGAAAGGTGTGGGCAAAGGAGGAATGGAACCCTGAAACATGCTGCTCCTTTCCCCTTCAGGATGGGGGTGGGCAAGGGCAGCGGGCAACTGGTCAACACACGAGCACAACCATCCTTTTTGTGCAAAAGCACAAAAGGCCACCCTTTGCTTGCTCCCGCCTAAGGGTTTATTGTGCTTATTAACAATGGCCGGGTCACTTTTTGGTTCCTCCTCCATCGCCTTCCAGGCCTTGGCCGAGGCGCTGGGCCTCGAGGTTCTAGCCCCTTCAGACCGCCCCGTCCTTTACCTCCTGGAGGAGCCCAAGCCCCTTTTGCCCCTGGAAGGAGCCCTTCTCCTCTTCCGGCCCGAGGGGAACCTCTGGCGTTACCGCACCGCCTCGGGCTTCCTCCTTTCCCATCCGGACCCGGAACTTTTGGACTATGCCCGCAAGGAAGGCCTAGGGGTGGCCGCCCATCCCCCGTGGGTGAAACGGGAGGACCTGGCCAAGGCCGTGGCCCTGCGCCTCTTCCACCTGGGGGCAGGGATGAGCCTGGCCAGCCTCCTGGACCTCCTCATCAAGCTACCTGATAGACCCTTCTTAGAAGTTCTCCACCAAGCCACCGGCCTGGCCTTGGCCCGGGTGGCCCCCTGGGGGGAAGTGCTGGGCTTTGCCGGCCCCGTGCCCGCCCAGCATCCCAGGGAACCGGGGGAAGGCAGGGAATGGACCGCCTTGGAAGCGGGGGAAGGGTTCTTGGTGGCCTACGGGGAGGAAGGGGAGCGCAGGCGGGCTCGAGGCCTCCTGGAGGTGGCGGCCCGCCTGCTGAAGGTGCGGGCCTTGGAGCGCTCCTTGGAGAGGATGCGGGAGGAATCCTTGGGTGGGGCTTTGCTGGAAGGGCTCATCCTAGGGGAGGCAGAGCCCGACCGGCTCTTCGCCTTTGGCTTCACCGAGGGGGTGGAATGGGTCCTGGCCCTGGTGGAGCCCAAGGCGGTGCCCGGACGCCACCGCCTGGCGGAGGAAAGGAGGCGGGAGGCCACCCTGGAGCTACGCCGCCGGGCTGGCACCTTCCTGGACCGTCTGGGCGTCCCCTACCTCCTCACCATCCGCGGTAATCGCTTGGTGGCCATGTGGCAGGTGCATAACCCTAGGAAGGAGGCACAAAGCCTCCTTTCCGCCCTGCCCCCGGGAAGCCGCCTGGGGTACTCCGCGGTCCATGCCGCCGGGGAAGAGGTGCAAACCGCCTACCGGGAAGCCCTCATCGCCCTCAAGGCCGCCCGCCCAGGCGAGGCCCTTTCCTTCAGCGGCCTGGATCCCGTGGCCTTCGTGCTCCTGCAACAGTCCCCCGAGGACCTGAAGGCCCTGGTGGATCGCTACCTGCCCCTACCGCCCAAGCTTCTCAGGACCCTGGAGGTCTACATGGCCACGGGAAGCGTGGAGGAAGCCGCCTATACCCTCCACATTCACCCCAACACCCTGCGCTACCGCCTGAAGCGGCTGGAAGAGGTCCTTGGCCCTCTCTCCCGGCCCGAGGTCCTGGCCCAGGTGCACCTGGCCCTAAGGGCGCGCGACCTCCTGATGGGGTAAAATCCTTGTATGCGACAACCCAAGGTGGTTTTCCTGATCCTCCTGCTTTTGGGCGGGGCTGGCTTGGCCCAAACCCTCCTGGAGGCCACCGCCGTGGCGGCCCTGGCCTCCAGCCTGGACCCAGCCGTGCGCCTGCCCACGGGGAGCTATAAGGCCAAAAGCCCCGAGCCCCTCCTCCTTCGCTTCCCCGAGGCCAAGGGGTACGCCCTCGAGGCCTTCGTGGCCAAAGGGATCGCCAGCAGGCTCCACGCCGCTTTTGTCCAGCAGGTGCTCACCAGCTTCGCCGCCGCGGGCTACTTTGTGGAGAGGCAGGAGGAGAAAACCGTGGACGGCGAGGTGCGAAGCCTTTACCTGCTTAAAGACAGCCTCGGCCGTTCCGCCATCCTCCTGGTGGTGCGCAAAGGGGAGGAGCTGGTCTACGGGTTTGGGAAAAAGCGCTGAGCCCTGAAACTGCCCCCCGGACCCGGGCTTTCCCAGGCAAACCGGAAACGAAGCCCTGCCCAAGGCTTGATAACCGAAGGAGGAATCGCAGAGTTTGCGGATGGACCCTATCCCTAGCGCCGTTCCTCGCCCACAATGGCCCCGTCCTCCAGGCGTACGATCCGCTTCACGTGCTCAAGAAGCCTGGGGTCATGGGTAGAGAAGAGAAAGGTCACCCCCCGCTCCCGGTTCAAGGCCTTCATGCGCTCAATCAAGGCCAGGCCGTTCTTGGAATCCAGGTTGGCCGTGGGCTCATCCGCCAAGACGATGAGGGGCTCGGCAGCCAAGGCCCGGGCCACCGCCACCCGCTGCTGCTCCCCGCCCGAAAGCTGGCGGGGAAAGCGGCCCGCCTTCTCCTTCAGGCCCAAAGCCTCCAAGGCCGCAAGGGCCCTCCTCTCCCGCTCGGCCTTGGGGACACCCCTAAACTCCAGAATCAAGGCGGCGTTCTCCAAGGCGGTGAGGACGGGAAGCAGGTTGTAGGCCTGGAATACCAAGCCGATCCTCTCCAGGCGCACCCGGGCCCGCTCACTCCGGGACAGCCGGGAAAGCCATACCCCCCCTACCCAGACCTCCCCTTCCGTGGGCAGGTCCAGGCCCGCAAGGAGATGGAGAAAGGTGCTTTTCCCGCTACCCGAAGGCCCCACCAAGGCGGTGAACTCCCCCGCCTCCACCGCCAGGTCCACTCCCCTAAGGGCCACGGTTTCCACTCCGTCGCCCCGGTACACCTTCCGCACCCCTTTGGCCTCTATGATGGGCATACCTTCCTCCTAGGGCACATAGCGCATGGCTTCCACAGGCTCCAGCCTCGAGGCCACATACCCCGGCCACAAGGCGGCCAATAGGGCTACCCCCACCGCATAGCCCAGGGCAAGAAGCACCTCCTTCACCCCCAGCCGGCCGTAGAGCACCTCCGGCAGGCCGAACTCCCGGTACTGTTCCAGCATCCACTGGGGCAAGGGCAGGCGGAAACCATCGGCCAGCTCCAAATGCACCAGTAGCCCCGCCCCCATACCCACCAAGGCCGCCACCCCCACCAAAAGGAAACTCTCCCAGAAAACCAGGCCCAAAATCCGCCACCCGCTAAGGCCCAAGCCCGCCAATAGACCAAACTCCCGCACCCTTTCCACCAGGGAAAGGTAAAGGGCATTGAGGAGGATCAGCCCTCCCAGAACGAAGAAGATGCCCACGTAAATGGCCATGATGGTGTCGTATAAGGGGAGCAAGGCGGCGTAGACGGGGTTAGCCTCAAGCCACGTTTCCACCTTCAGCCCCTGCAAGTGGGGAGCCAGGGTCGTCTTAACTTCCTCCAAAGCCTTTAGATCGTAAAGCCCAAGCCCAGGAAGCCGAATCTCCAACCGGCTCACCCGGCCTGGGGCCAGAAGAGTCTGGGCATCCTCCAGGGGAACCATAAGGGTCTGGGCCTCCAGGTGGGTTTCCGGGAAATCCAAAAACCCCACCACGCGGAAGGCGTACACCCCAAGACCAAGCCCCCCGGGGGCGTAGACCACCACCTCATTCCCTAAGCCCACCTGGAGAGCCTTGGCCAAAGCCTCCCCCAAGAGGGCTTCTCCCGGAGCTCGAGGGAGGTCCCCTTCCTTCAGAAGGGCCTGCTGCCGGGCCAGGCCCCGGGGTACCATACCCGTGATCACCACCGTACGGTTCCGCTCCCCGGCGATGACCAGCCCCCCTCCCTCCAGCACCCCTTCCACCTCGGCCCCCGGGGGTAAGGGCAAGGAACGAGGGGGAAAGGTAAGGCCCTCAAAGTCCGTTTTGTCCTCATAACCCTCTACCCGGACCACCAAATGCCCAGTCCTTTCCAAAAGAAGGCGGTAAAATGCGTCAAAAGCCCCATAGGCCCCGGGCATGGGGGGCCGCCTCGAGGCGGGTTTTGCCCGAGCTCTGTGGGGGAGATATGTGCATTATCTCACGATATAATCTGCTTGTGCACTTCCTCTCCTCTTCTGTGAGCCACCCCTACAGCTCCGCCAGGTCCACCCGCTCCAAAACCGGCAAGGCCCTAAGCGCCTCCAGCACCTCAGGGGCGGGTTTCTGGTCCACGGTGAGGACAAAAAGGGCCCTTCCCCCCGGCACGTCCCGGCCCAGCTGCATCCCGGCGATGTTGACCCCGGCTTCCCCCAAAAGGGTCCCCACCTGGCCCACCACCCCGGGCCGGTCGTAGTTCACACAGACCAGCATGTACCCCTCCGGCACCACCTCGAGGGCGTAGTCG
The DNA here is from genome assembly GCF_003336745.1 of Thermus caldifontis. NCBI lineage: Bacteria > Thermotogati > Deinococcota > Deinococci > Thermales > Thermaceae > Thermus > Thermus caldifontis. Next base: position 70,404 of record NZ_QGMX01000001.1, read on the forward strand.
TCGACGCCCACCAGCCTGGGCTTGCCCGCCATCACCACCCCCCGGGCCCGGCGCTCCTCCTGGTCGGTGGAAAGGCGCACCTCCAGAAGCCTCGTGTACTCCCCGGCCTGCTCCTCCTTGCGGGTGACGAGCCGGATGCCCCGGTCCTTAAGAAGGGGCCTGGCGGAAACCAGGTTCACCATCTCCTCCCCCAAAACCCGGGAAAGGAAGCCCTTGGCCACGGCGCTGGCGATGGGTTCGGGATCCTTCTCAAACTGGCCCAGGAAGCTCACCTCTAAGACCTCGGGCCGACCCCGGGTGATCTGGGCAAGGAGCTTGCCCAGGGCCTCCCCCAGGGGTAGGAAGCCCCTTAGGGCCTGAAGGGCCTCGGGGTCAAACCCCGTGTTCAAGGCGTAGGAAAGATCCCCTTCCAGGGTGCGCACCACCCGCTCCAAGACCGCCTCCCCCACCCGGTCCTGGGCTTCTACGGTGTTGGCCCCCAGATGGGCGGTGAGGACCACCTTGGGATGCCTTAGGAGAGGGTGGTCCTTGGGGGGAGGCTCCTCCGCAAACACGTCCAAACCGGCGGCGAAGAGGTGGCCCTCCTCCAGTACCTCCAAAAGGGCCTTCTCGTCCACGATCCCTCCTCGGGCAGCGTTCACCACCACCGCATTCCGGGGCAGGAGGTAAAGCTCCCGCCGGCCGATCATCCCCCGGGTTTCCTCGGTAAGGGGGGCGTGCACGGAGAGGAAGTGGCTTTGGCGAAGGAGATCGGAAAGGTCCTCCAAAAGTTCCACCCCCAGGCTTTCCGCCCGGGTGCGGGGGATATAGGGGTCGTAGGCCAGAACCCGCATCTCAAAGCCCTTGGCGAAGCGGGCCACCTGGCCCCCAATCCGCCCCAGGCCGATGATGCCCAGGGTCTTACCCTTAAGCTCCAAGCCCAAAAACTTCCGGTCCCACTCCCCGGCGCGGATCTTGCGGTCGGAAAGGGCAATGCCCCGGGCCGCCGCCAAAAGAAGGCCAAAGGCCAGCTCCGCCGCCGAGCGGGTGTTGGCCTCGGGAACGTTCACCACCAGGATGCCCAGGCGGCTTGCCGCCTCGAGGTCCACGTTGTCCACCCCTACCCCGCCCCGGCCCACCACCTTAAGCCGCTTGCCCTGCTTTAGCAGCTCGGCATCCACCTGGGTTCGGCTCCGGGTGATGAGGGCATCGTAGGCAGGGATGATCTCCAAAAGCTCCTCCCGCCCAATCCCTGGCCGATAGTCCAAGAGCACTCCCGGGTACTTCGTATCCCCAAGCCGCATGTCGTCGGAAACCAGAACCCGCCACATATACCCTTGACCCTAGCAGAAACCCGCCCCTAGAGCAATAATTCCCCTGCATCCCAGGGCCCACCCGTGGTATCCTGTCCAGGACCAAGAGGAGGAGGTATGAAGGTAGCCCTGGTAACCGACTCCACCGCCGACCTACCCAAGCCCCTACGGGAGGGCCTGGGGGTGCGGGTGGTGCCCCTTTACGTGAACCTGGGGGGGCGCATCTATAAGGACTGGGAGGAGATCTCTCCCGCGGAGATCTTCCAAAAGGTCCGGGAAGGTACCGCCTTTCCCACCACCAGCCAGCCTTCCCCCGAGGACTTCCAGCGCACCTACCAGGAAGCCCTGATGGCGGCCGACCACGTGCTTTCCATCCACATCTCCGCCAAGCTTTCCGGTACGGTCCAGTCGGCGACGCTGGCGGCGCAAGGCTTTCCCGGCCGCATCACCGTCTTTGATAGCCAAGCCGCCTCCTTGGGGATCGGCATGATGGTGCTCCGGGCCCACGAGCTCCTCTCCCAGGGGCAGACTCTGGAGGACGTGCTTTCGGAACTAGACCGCATCCGCAAGGACCACTTCGTGCGCTTCAGCGTGGTCACCTTGGAGTTTTTGAAGCGGGGAGGCCGCATCGGCGGAGCCCAGGCCCTTTTGGGCACCCTTCTGGGTATCAAGCCGATTCTGACCCTCAAAGAGGGCCGGGTGGAACCAGCAGGCCGGGCCCGGGGGGAAAGGAAGGCCCGGGAGGAGATCCTTAGGGACTTCCAAACCTGGGCCCAAGGAAGGGAGCGCATCCGGGCCTTCTTCCTCTTTAGCGCCGAGGAGAACGCGGTCAAGGAGCTAAAGGAGATGGTCCTTTCCTCGGGCCTACCCGTGGAGGAGGCCCTGGTGAGCGAACTGGGGGCGGTGATCGCCAGCCACACCGGCCCCGGCACCTACGGGTTTTATGCCTACAGCCTCTAACGTGGCCTTCGTGGCCGACTCCACCCTGGGCCTAAGCCCAGAGGAAGCCCTGAACCGGGGGATCCACGTGGTGCCCCAGCAGGTGATCTGGAAGGATAAAACCTTCCGCGACCAGCTGGAGATCACCGACGAGAAGGTTCTGGACCTCTTGCGGCAGGGTGAGCGGCTTTCCACCAGCCAAGTGGCCCCCGAGGACCTGCGCACCACCTACAAAACCCTTTTGCAAAGCCACGAACGGGTGCTCTCGGTCCATGTTTCCGGGCACCTTTCCGGCACCGTGGCCACCGCCATGGCGGTGGCCCGGGAGTTTGGGGAACGGGTCAAGGTGCTGGACTCCTGGTCCTTGAACGGAGGCCTCTTGCTGCTTTTGGAGGAGGCCAGGAGGCTCTTGGCAAAGGGCGTGGCCTGGGAACGCCTCGAGGAAACCCTGGCCCCCTACCGGGAAAGGCTTCGGGGCTATGTCCTCCCCCAGACCCTCACCTACCTGCACCGCTCAGGGCGCATCTCGGGCCTGCAAAGGTTCGTGGGGGGGCTCCTGCAAATCCTTCCGGTCCTGGAGGTCAAGGGGGGCCGGGTCCTGGCTGGCCCCCGGGTGCGGGGCTTCAAGGAGGGCCTGCGCAGGCTGGCCGAGCTCTTCCGCCGAGACTTCCCGGGTGGGGGACCCGTCTACCTGGCCCATGCGGGCAACCCCGAAGGGGCCAAAGCCTTAGGCGAGGTTTTGCGGGCGGAAGGGGTGGAGGTCTTGGGTACGGTAAGGGCAGGGGCGGCGGTGAGCGTCCACGCCGGCCCCGGAACCGTGGCCCTCTTCGCCGGGCCCAGGGGGTGAAGGATGCGGGCGGTGGTGCAACGGGTTTCCGAAGCCTCCGTGGAGGTGGAAGGTGAGGTGGTAGGGCAAATCGGCCTGGGCCTTTTGGTGCTTTTGGGGGTCGGGCAGGGGGATACCGCCGAGGATGCCCACTACCTGGCCCGCAAAATCGTAAACCTGCGCATCTTTCAGGACGCTGCGGGCAAGATGAACCTCTCTCTCAAGGAGGTGAGGGGCGAGGTCCTTCTGGTGAGCCAGTTCACCCTCTACGCCGACACCCGCAAGGGAAACCGCCCCTCCTTCGTCAAGGCCGCACCCCCCGAGGTGGGCAAAAGGCTCTACGAGGCCGCCATAGAAGCCTTCCTGGAACAGGGGGTGCACGTGGAAACGGGCGTCTATGGAGCCCACATGCGGGTCCACCTGGTGAACGAGGGCCCGGTAACCCTCATCCTGGACTCAGCGGTCAGGCCCCGTTGATGGGCCTGGCTATTCCTAACAAGGGACCCACGTTTTAAGCCGGGACAAAGGTGAACGCCCTGCCTCCACCCCATGGATGCCCCTGAACGACCCAAAGGCCAGCTCCCAGGGGCGATGGCCCATGCTCCCCACTTGGGTTTAGACAACCCTAAGCCCACCCCATCCTCATGGTCCTCATCATCCCAGGGGTTACCCTGAAGCACTCCGAGGCAAGGAGTGCGTATGCGGAAAGTAGAACCCAAAGACTGGATCCCCCTCATCAAGCCCTATGCCAAGCCCAATACCTGGAGGAGTCTGCGCCAGGTAGCCAATACCCTTTTGCCCCTTCTTTTCCTCTTCTACCTGGCCCACAAGGCCCTCTCGGTATCGCTGGCCCTTACCCTCCTGCTGGACTTTGTAGCCGCCTTGTTCCTGGTGCGCCTTTTCATCCTGCAGCACGACGCCGGCCACGGCTCCTTCTTCCCCAAGAAGTGGGCCAACGACCTTTTGGGTTTCTTCACGGGGGTGCTCACCCTAGTCCCCTACCACCACTGGCAACTCTCCCATGCCCGGCACCACGCCACCAGCGGCAACCTGGACAAGCGGGGGGTAGGGGATATCTACACCATGACCCTCGAGGAGTACCTGCAGGCCAGCCCTTGGGAGCGGCTCAAGTACCGCCTGTACCGCAACCCGTGGATCATGTTCTTCCTGGGGCCCATTTACGTCTTCATGCTCTCCTACCGGCTTCCCCTGGGCTACGGCTCGGAAAAGCCTTCCGTGCGCAACTCCGTGGCCCTCACCAACCTCTTCCTCGCCCTTCTTTTAGCCGGCATCGTGGTCTTCTTTGGGGTGAAGACCCTTCTTCTGGTCTATCTGCCCATCCAGTACCTGGCGGGGATGATCGGGATCTTCCTCTTCTACGTGCAACACCAGTTTGAAGACGTCTACTGGGAACACGACCCCCGCTGGGAGTACCTGAAGGCGGCCATGGAGGGAAGCACCTACCTGAAGCTTCCCAAGGTGCTCCAGTGGCTTACAGGCAATATCGGTTTCCACCACATCCACCACCTGGCCCCCAAGATCCCCAACTACCTCCTGCCCAAGGTGCAGGAAGAGGTGGACCTGGTAAAGGTGGCCCCCACGGTTACCCTCAAGGATGCCTTCAAGATCGCCTTTGCCGACATGCACCTCTACGACGAGGAAAGCCGCAAGCTGGTGGGCTTTAAGGAAGCCCACCAGCGCCTTAAGGAAACCCAAGGCAAAAAGGCCTACTAGGCGCTCCCTTAGGCTTAAAGGAGCCCCCTAGGGCTCCTTTTTGCTACGCAAGGCCCCAATGCCCCCAAATCCCCATGCCCAAAGCCTCTAGAAGGCTCCCGGGAAGCCTCTCCAGGTGCGCCCTAACCTCTGCTGCGGTGAACAGCAGGACCCAAGCCTTGGTGTTCCGGTTCCACGGGCCTCCTCTAAACGCCTCCGGGCCAAGGCGGACACCTAGCTTCCCGTAAGGCCCAAGCGGGCGCGCGTCCCCCTGCTGCGCCAGGTTAGGCTTCAGGCTTATGGTGTAGCGCCCAGGGGCTTTTTGCGCCTAGTGCCTAAAGTGCCGCACCCCGGTGAAGACCATGGCCAGGCCCAGCTCGTCGGCGGCCCGGATGGAATCCTCGTCCCGCACGCTTCCCCCAGGCTGGATAATGGCCCGGATGCCAAACTCCGCCGCAAGCCGCACCACGTCGTCAAAGGGGAAGAAGGCATCGGAGGCCAAAACCGCTCCCTTAGCCTTTTCCTTGGCGGTCTTGAGGGCGTGCTTGGCAGCGGCGTAGCGGTTGGTCTGCCCCACCCCAATGCCCAGGGTCTGGCCCTCCTTGGCCACCACGATGGCATTGGAGCGCACATGCTTCACCACCTTCCAGGCAAAGAGGAGGTCTTGCCACTCGGCCTCGCTGGGGGCTTCCTTGGTCACCACCTGGGGCTTGATGGGGTCCAGGGTGTCGGCATCCTGAAGGAGGACCCCACCCCGCATGCGGCGGAGGTCCAGGTAGGGCCCCTGGGCGGGAAAGGGAACCCTTAGCAGGCGCAGGTTTTTCTTGCGGGAAAAGAGGGCTAGGGCCTCCTGGGTAAAGTCCGGGGCCAGGACCACTTCCAAGAACACCTCCTTCATGGCCTCCGCCGTGGCCCCGTCCACGGGCCGGTTCAAGGCCACGATACCCCCAAAGATGGAGATGGGATCCGCCTGGTAGGCCTTTTGGTAGGCCTGCAAGGGGCTCTCCCCAAGGGCTACGCCGCAAGGGTTCTGGTGCTTGATGGCGACACATGCGGGCTCGGCGAACTCGGAAACCAGGTTCCAGGCGGCTTCCGCATCCAGGTAGTTGTTGAAGCTCATGGCCTTACCCTGGAGGACCTGGGCCTGCAAAAGGGGCCCCCGCTCCCCTTCCACGCGATAAAGGGCCGCCTCCTGGTGGGGGTTTTCCCCGTAGCGCAAGGGGCTTTCCCGCCTTAGGACCAAGAACTTCTCAGGGGGGAACTTCTCCGCGGCCAGCCACTCAGCGATGGCGGCGTCGTAGGCTGCGGTGTGGGCGAAGGCCTTGCGGGCAAGCTCCCGGCGGAACTCGGGGCTTGGGCCCTCCTTTAAGGCCTCGAGGACCCGGGGGTAGTCCTCAGGATCGCACACGGGCAGCACCGCCCCATGGTTTTTGGCCGCCGCCCGCAGCATGGCCGGCCCCCCAATGTCAATCTGCTCCAGGGCCTCGGCAAAGCCCGCCCCCTGGGCCACGGTCTCCCGGAAAGGGTAAAGGTTTACGGCCAAAAGGGCGATCCTTTCAAAGCCTAAGGCCTTAAGATCCTCCTCCTGGTCGGGTCGGGCGAGAAGCCCCGCATGTACCTTGGGGTGGAGGGTCTTGACCCGGCCCTCCAGGACCTCAGGAAAACCCGTGAAGTCCGAGATGTAGGTCACGGGTAGCCCCGCCTCCCTCAAGGCCCTATAGGTCCCCCCGGTGGCCAAAAGCTTAAAGCCCAAGGGCAGAAGCCCCTCGGCAAAGGGCACAAGCCCCCTCTTATCGGAAACGGAAAGGAGCGCCCACATGAGGGGCATTCTACCGGCTAGACTAAGGGGGATGAGCATCTACGAGGCCATCAAGGAAACCATCAAGGAGGCCATGAAGGCCCGGGACCAGAAGACCCTGGACTTCGCCCGGGTGGTGAAGGCGGAGCTGGACCGCAAAGGGGATGGCAAACCCCTGCCCGACGCCGAAGCGGTGAAGGTGCTGAAGGCCTTGCGGGAAATCGCTTTGGAGCAGGGCAACGCCTTTGAGGTGGAGTTTCTGGACCGCTTCCTGCCCCAGGAGATGAGCGAGGAGGAGCTCGAGGCCTGGATCCGGAAAAACATCGACTTCTCCCAGTTCAAGACCCCCTTGGCGGCCATCGGGGTGGTGACCAAGGCCCTGGGGCCTAGGGCCCCCGGGGAAAAGGTGCGGCGGGTGATTGAGCGCTTGGCGAAATGAGCCCTTGGAAGCGGATAGAGCTGGAAGAGATCCTCACCGAGCCCGTCAGGCTGGTGAGGGAGAGGGTGCGCACCCACACCGGCAAGGAACTCACCTACATCTACCGCCCGGGGCCGGTGGCGGCCAGCTTCGTCCTGCCCGTGACCGATAGGGCCACCGCCCTCCTCATCCGCCAGTACCGCCACCCCACGGGGAAGTTCCTGTTGGAAATCCCTGCGGGCAAGGTGGACCCCGGGGAAACCCCCCTCGAGGCCGCCCGGCGGGAGCTTTTGGAGGAAGTGGGGGCCGCGGCCCAGCGCTTCCTCTCCCTCCCTCCCTTCCACCCCCAGCCCTCCTTCACCGCCGTGATCTTCCATCCCTTTTTGGCCCTTCAGGCGGAGGTGGTGGCCAAGCCGGCCTTAGAAGACGGAGAGCTTCTGGAAACCGTGGAACTCCCCCTTTGGGACCTCTACCGTCTCCTGGAGGCCGGAGAGATCCAGGACGCCTCCACCGCCCTCACCCTCTTCTACGCCCGCCCCCACCTGGAAGCCGAAGGGCTCCTGTAAAAAGCCAAGCCTGAACCGCATAAAATGCGCCTGGGAAGGGGGCCAAGGCCTTGGTAGACTGGCCCCGTATGAAACCCAGCATCCACACTTCGCTTCCCGGTCCCAAAGCCAAAGCCCTTTTGGAAAGGGGTCAGGCCGTCCTCTCCTCCTCCTACATCCGCCCTTACCCCTTCGTCCCCGCCCGGGGGCAGGGGGTGTTCTTGGAGGACGTGGACGGGAACGTCTTCCTGGACTTCATGGCGGGGATAGCGGTGAACACCACCGGCTACGCCCACCCTAAGGTACTGGAAGCGGTGAAGGCCCAGGCGGAGCGCTTCGCCCACGTGTGCTTCTCCGACTTCACCCACGAGCCCACCCTTTCCCTGGCGGAAAGGCTGGTGGGAAAGCTGGGCGGAGGGTATCGGGTCTTCTTTGGCAACTCAGGCACCGAGGGGATAGAGGCCGCCATCAAGCTGGTGCGCCATCACACGGGTAGGCCCTACCTCCTCGCCTTCACCGGGGCCTTCCACGGTAGAAGCCTGGGTTCCCTTTCCCTCACCGCCAGCAAGAGCGCTTACCGCAAGGGCTTCTCCCCCCTTCTTCCCGGGGTGGTGCACGTGCCCTTCCCCAACCCCTTCCGCCCCCCCCTGGGAGCAAGGCCGCAAGAGGCTGGGAAAACCGTGCTGGAATACCTGGAGCACCTCTTCCGCACCGTGGTGGCCCCGGAGGAGGTGGCCGCCTTTTTCTTAGAGCCCATCCAAGGAGAAGGGGGGTATCTGCTGCCGCCACCCGGCTTCATTCCCCAGCTCAAAACCCTTCTGGAGCGGTACGGCATTCTCCTGGTGGCGGATGAGGTGCAGTCGGGAGCGGGCCGCACCGGGCTCTTCTTCGCCCTCGAGCACGAAGGGGTCAAGGCGGACGTCTACGTCCTGGCCAAGGGCCTGGCCTCCGGCTATCCCATAAGCGCCCTCCTCTTCCGGGAAGAGCTTTCCAGCTGGCGTCCCGGGGCCCACGGCACCACCTTTGGCGGCCAGGCGGTGGCCGCCGCCGCCGCCCACGCCACCTTGGACCTCCTGGAGGCCGGCCTCATGGAAAACGCCAGAGAGGTGGGAGCCTACCTCCTCAGGGAGCTTAAGGCCATGCAGGACCGCTTCCCCTTCCTGGGGGATGTGCGGGGCAGGGGGCTCATGATCGGGTTGGACTTTGGCACGCCCGAGGAGGAACGGCCCGACCTCAGGGACAAGGCGGTGGAGCTGGCCTTCAGGAAGGGGCTTCTTCTCCTTCCCGCAGGACCCTCGGCCCTCCGCATCGCCCCGCCCCTCATCCTCACGGAGGAGGAAGCGGCTATGGGGTTGGAGATCCTCGAGGCGGTTTTCCAAGCCCTCTAGCCCCATCCCCCTCCCCCGGAGCCTTCTGGATCGCGCGCAATCCTACGTGAAGCCCTTCATTTCGGGGTTGGGCACAGGCGAAAAAGGAGCCAGGGAGGGCTCTCCCTGGCTCCACCCCCTGGGGTTCTACTTGGGTTCTCCGGGCCAATCCCCCACCACCCCAGGGGCCGCCCACTCCATGGTGAGGAGCTCCTCGAGGGTGGCCTTTTTGCCCGCCGGGATCCGCACCCCTCCCTTGCGGTCCTGGATGGGACCCGTGAAGGGGTCAAAGGCGGGCTTCGGGCTCTGCATATCCTTCAGAAGAGCCATGATGCGGTCGTAGACGCTGACCTTCTTTCCGCCCACCGTCATCTGGGCCTTCTTCAAGAGGGGCACATGCTTGGGATTGATGGGAACCCCATAGTCCGCCCCCATCTCCACCGCCTTGTGCTGCAGGAGCCAGAAGTAGTCCACGTTCTCCAGGTTCTTGGGGGTGTAAACACCCTCCTTCACCTTCTTGAGGAAGTCAATGTAGATCACATCCCAGTGGACGATCTGGCCGGAGACCACGTGGTCCGGGGCGAACTTCAGCATGGGGGTGTAGTGGCCAAAGGCGTAGGCCCCCTTCTTGGCCGCCGTCTGGATCACCGTGGGGGTGTCCTCGGTGAAGGCGAAGACGTCCGCCCCCTGGGCCAGAAGGGCCTCCGTGGCCTCCCTGGCCTTGGCCGGATCGTACCAGGCGTTAATCCAGCGCACCAGGACCTGGGTCTTGGGGTTCACCGCCCGAACCCCCAGGGTGAAGGCGTTGATGTGCCGCTTCACCTCGGGGATGGGGAAGGCGGCCACATACCCCACCTTGCCCGTCTTGGAAAGGGCCCCGGCGGCCAGGCCGTTCAGGTAGTAGACCTGGTAGAAGTCGGCCATGTAGGTGGCCACGTTGGGGGCCCGCTTGATCCCGGTGGCGTGGGCGAAGATGACGTTCGGGTATTTCTTCGCCCCCTCGAGGACCGCTTCCATGTAGCCGAAGCTGGTGGCAAAGATCACCTGGCACCCTTCCTTCACGAACCGGTCGATGACGGGAAGGGCCTGGGCTTCAGGAACACTCTCCACGTACCGGGTTTCCAACCAGGGAAGAGCCGCTTCCGCCTTTTTGCGCCCCACATCGTGGGCATAGGTCCACCCCGCATCCCCGATGGGGCCCACGTAGATGAAGCAGGCCTTCAACTTATCCCCTTGGGCCCATGCCAACCCCAGCGCCAACAACAGCAAACCTAAAATCCTCCGCATACTTTACCTCCCCCGGTCAAAGGGCTGGCCCAGGGCCTTGGGGGCCCGGGCGCGGCCCGAAAGGGCCAGGACCAGGATAACCAAAAGGTAGGGCATGGCGGCAAAGGCCTCCGACGGTATAGGTACACTGCCCTGCAAGCGGAACTGGAGAAAGAACAGGAGGCCGAAAAGGTAGGCCCCAAGGATGGCCCGCAAAGGCTGCCAGGCCGCCAGGATCACCAGGGCGATGGCCACCCACCCCAGCCCCGCCGTCATGCCGTCCGTCCAGGAGGGGCGGTAGGCCAGGGAAAGGTAGGCCCCCGCCAGGCCGATCATCCCGCCCCCCAGGGCCAGGGCCAGGTACCGCACCCCATCCACGCTAACCCCAAAGAGATCCGCCGCCTTAGGGTTCTCCCCCACACTCCTCAGGTAGAGACCAAAACGCGTGCGGGAAAGCAGGAGGTGGAGGCCCAGGGCCAGGATCAAGGCCAGCACGGCCAACATCCCTTCCGGCAGAGGGTTGGGCAAGGGGGTTCCCTCGTACCGCTTCCCCAAAAGCCCCGAGGCCCCAAGCCCCAAGGCCGCCAGGGCGAGCCCCGCCACGAACTGGTTCGCCCTTAAGGAAACGGCGAACACCCCCAGGAATAACCCCAGCAAAGACCCCACCCCCATCCCGGCCAGGACCCCCAACGCCGGATGGACCTTCAGCCCCACGGCAAAGGCTACCAGGGCGGAGAGGGCCATCATGCCCTCCACCCCCAGGTTCACCACCCCGCCCCGCTCGGAAAGAAGGGCCCCTAAGCAAGCCAGGAGGAGGGGAGTACCGAATAGAACCGCACGCAAAAGGGCTTCTTCCATCAGCGCCTCCAGACCAAGCGGCGGCGGCTTAACGCCTCCGCCCCGATGAAGCTCAGGAGCAAAAGCCCCGCCGCCACGTCCACCACCCGAAAGGGCATGGAAAGGGAAAGCTTTAGGGCATCCCCCCCCGCCAGGATGAGGCCCAAAAGGGGGGCGGTGAGGAGCACCCCAAGGGGCCTTCCCCTGGCCAACCAGGCCGCCAAGATGGCGGTAAAGCCATACCCCAAGGAAATCTGGGCTGGCTCCAGAAGCCTTAGATGGATTCCCGCCACCTCCCCCACCCCCGCAAGGCCCGCAAGGAAACCGGAAACAAGGGCCGAAAGGAGGATCAGCCTTCCCCCCTTAAGGCCCAAATACCGGGCAGCCTCCGGGTTTTCCCCCAGGATACGCCATTCAAAACCCAAGGGGGTGCGAAAGAGAAGAACCTGAAGCCCTAAGGCCGCCACCATCCCCAGAACCAAGGTAGGCCAGTGCACCAGGGTGTCCCCTAGCCGGGGAAGCTGGGCTTCAGGGGGGAAGCGGTCGGTGTAGAGAAAGCCAAAAACCATCTGGCCCTTCCAGGGCCCCGCCACCAGATAGACCACCAGGTAGTAGACCAGGTAGTTTTGCATGAGGGTGGTGAGGATCTCATTGACCCCGAAGCGCACCCGAAGCCAGGCGGCAAGCCCCGCCCATAGGGCCCCCAAACTCCCCCCCAACAGGAACATCAAGGGCAGGCTCCAAAGCCCGGGAGGCAGGAAAAGGGCCACATAGGCTGCCCCCACCGCTCCCATGAGGAGCTGGCCCTCTGCTCCAATGTTGAAAAACCCGATCCTAAAGGCCAGGGCCAGGCCCGCCCCGATCAGGAGAAGGGGGATGGTGCGCCGCATCACCTCCGCCAGGCCCAGGGTATCCGTCAAGGGAGAAAGGAGAAGGGCATAGGCCTTGAGGGGCGGTACCCCATAGAGGAGAAAAAGCAGGCCAAGGCCCAAAAGGGCAAGGCCAAGGAACAGGGCATAGGTGAGAAGAACCTTCCTGGGCGAGGGGCTAGGATCCAGCTCCCACCTCATACCCGCCCCTCCGTCATCATCCGGCCCAGGCGCTCCCGGTCCGCCTCCTCCCGAGGAATGGGCCCCACAAAGCGGCCATGGTACAAGGCGGCTACCCGATGGGAAAGGCTTAGGATTTCGTCCAGGTCCTCGCTTACCAAGAGAACCGACGAGCCCTCCCGCACCAAATCCAGGATACGTTCATAAACTTCTTCCGCCGCCCCCACGTCCACCCCGTAGGTGGGATGCATGGCCAAAAGCAAGCGGGGACCGCCCTGAAGCTCCCGGGCCAGGATCACCTTCTGCACGTTCCCCCCGGAAAGAAAACGCACCGGGGTGCGAGGGGAAGGGGTGCGGATGCCGTAGCGCCGGATCACGCCCTCCGCCTCCTTCTCCATGGCCCGGTAATCCAGTAGACCCCGGGGGGCAAAGCGCCGGTAGGTGCGCAGGGCCAGGTTCTCCGCCACGCTCATGCCCCCCACCACGCCCATGCTGCGCTCCTCGGGAATATGGGCCACCCCTAGGGCGAAGAGCCGGGCGGGATCCTGGGGCCACGCTGCCCCCAGAAAGCGCACCCTCCCCTGAAAGGGCCGAAGGCCGGCCAGGGCTTGCAAAAGCTCCGCCTGCCCACTTCCCGCCACCCCTGCGATCCCCAGCACCTCCCCCGCCTGCAAGGCGAAGGAAACCCCCTGTACGGGAAAACCATGCCGGGGCACCAGAAGGTCCTCCACCTCCAGGACCACTTCCGCCCGGGGTGGGGGAACCTTGGGGGGTGGGGCCAGGCTCCGGCCCACCATAAGGCGCACCAGGAGGTCCTTGTCCGCCTCCTGGCGTAAGACCTCCCCCACCTTCTCCCCAGCCCGGAGCACGGCGATACGGTCGGCTATGGCCAAGACCTCGTCCAGCTTGTGGCTGATGAAGACGACGGAAAGACCCAGACCCTTTAGCCGCCGGATCTCCTGGAAAAGGGCCTCGGCTTCCTTGGGCGTCAAAACGCTGGTGGGCTCATCCAGGATGAGGACCTTGGGGCGGTTCAGAAGGGCGCGGAGGAGTTCTACCCTCTGCTTCTCCCCTGCGGAAAGGCGGGCCACGGGCGCCTCGAGGTCCACCCCCAAGGGATGCCCTTCCAAAAGCTTTTCCAGCCGCCGCACCAGGGCTCGGCGGGAGAAGACGGGAGGCAGGTCAAGCCCCAGGGCCAGGTTTTCGGCCACGGTGTGGGCCTCTATGAGCTCAGGATGCTGGGGCACGAGGGCGATGCCCAGGCGCTGGGCCTCCTTGGGGGAAGGGATACGCACCTCCTTCCCCTGGAGAAGAATCCGCCCCTCATCGGGTGCGTACAAGCCATAAAGGATGCTCACCAGGGTGGTCTTCCCCGCCCCGTTCTCCCCCAAAAGGGCCAGGACCTCCCCAGGGGCCACCTCGAGGGTGATTCGGCGGTTGGCCACCACAGGGCCAAAGCGCTTGGTGATGTTCTCCAGCTTCAGCATGGACCGGGCCAAAGCCCGGCCTTGAGAATACCATGTGTGGGCTAAAGCCTCCCCTACGCCCAGTGGGTACCAGGCGACAAGCAGTAGCGAAGCCGTAGCAGGAACCCCCCGGCCACGCTACCGGGGGGTAAAGCATTGTGTCCTGGAGCTGGCGGGCCCGGAGGGATTCGAACCCCCGACCTACCGCTTAGAAGGCGGCTGCTCTGTCCCCTGAGCTACGGGCCCATAAACGAAGCCGGGGTGTGGGTTCACCCCGGCCATTTGGAGCGGGAGACGGGACTCGAACCCGCGACCCTCGGCTTGGAAGGCCGATGCTCTACCAACTGAGCTACTCCCGCGTGGTCGGGGCGGCCCGATTTGAACGGGCGACCCCCTGCTCCCAAAGCAGGTGCGCTACCGGCCTGCGCTACGCCCCGGGGCGGCCACCCCAAAGGCCACGATAACACTTGACCCTAAGAGGGTCAAGGCATGCTACAATGGCCCCATGCGCTTAGGTCCAGTGGAAATCCTCCTTATCCTTTTGGTCATCCTCCTCCTTTTCGGCGCCAAGAAGCTTCCCGAGCTGGCCCGGGGCATTGGCCAGTCGGCGAAGGAGTTCAAAAAGGGGCTTCAGGAGGGGGAGGAGAAGAAGGAAGAGCCTAAGGCCTGAGGATCTCCTCGGGTACGGGCATACCGCCTGGGGCATAGAGGCGGTAGCCGGTGGGGCGCACGTAGGAGGCCAGGGCCAGGCCGTAGCGCCGCGCCAGGCCTACCGCGGGAGCCGTCGCCCCCGTACGGCTTACCAGGAGCACCGCCCCCATCCCGATGGCCTTAGCCGCCATCTCCTGGCTTACCCGCCCCGTAACCGCCACCGCCACAGGGGGCCTGACCCCCTCCAAAAGCATGTAGCCGGCCAAGCGGTCCACGGCATTGTGGCGGCCGATGTCCTCGTTGAGATAGAGAAGCCGCCCGGCCAGGTCAAAAAGGGCCGCACCGTGGATGCCCCGCGTCTGGGCGTACCGAACCGCATTCTGGCGGAGCTGGGCCATAAGCCTTAGGGGAAGCTCAGGGTCCAAGGACACCGTGGGCAAAGGGACAAGCTGGGGTTCGCCATAGCGCAACCCCGCAGCGCAGCCGCTATCCCGCACCCCCACGCCCTTTTCGGGATCCGTGGGCAGGTCCACGGCCACCACCCCCTCGCCCACGCGCCAGCGCACCCCCTCGAGGCCCGAAAGCACCCCGCTCAGGAAAAGGTGGCCGAGGGCCAGATAGACCTCGTCCCCGGGGGTGTAACTGAAGGAAGCCCAGGGCTTGCCGTTCACCGCCAAGAGGAACCGCCCCTCCTCCGGCAGGGGGAAAACCTCCGGCGTAAAACGGCCCCCTTCAAACCTCCACATCCTCTTCCTCCGCCAGGGCATACCAAGCAGCCCGGGACCTAAGGGCGGGTAGATCCAGCTCCGCTTTGAGCCTTAGGTCCTGAGCCACAAAGCGCTCCCCGCAGGAGCGGCACATGTAAACCCGGTAAGGGCCCTCCTCGTAGTACGCCAGGTGGTCCGCCCGGGCCTCTCCGCAGTAGGGACAGGCTAAGCGCAAGGCCCGGAAGCTCGTATCGCAAAAGGCGCAGACGTGAAAGCGACGCCCCTCCGCATCCAGGTATCCCACATCCGGGAAACCCCCGCACGTGGGGCAACGCTCTGCCCAACCCTCCCCACGGAGGCCATTCCTCCCTTCTTCCGGCCAGTAAATAAGCCGCAAGGCCTGGTGAAGCCAAAAGGCGTAGGCGGCATCCTCCGGAACCTCACCCCTTCGCAAGCGTTTCGCGTCCTGCAAGAGCTTGTCTTGGGTGGGAAGCCGCACGCCCGAAAGAAGGCCTGGAGCCACCTGCTCCACCGCCTGCTGCACATCCCGTAGAGCTTCTTTTAAGGCTTCCGGCCAGGGTTCACGACGCTTCTCAAGCTGGCTCAACCTCCGGTGCACCGCCTCCAGGATTTCCACGGGCTTACCTCCTTTAGGGTAAAGGGTACCCCCGCCCCTATAGGGGCGGGGGCTTTAAAGTTACACTTGGCCTGCCATTACCACGAAGTAGCGGAGAAGGAAAGCCCCCACCAGGGTGAGAAGGGCCGCTAGGGCCACGTTCCTCCGCTCCAAGAAAAGGGGCAGACCCCACCCTACCACCACAAACCCCCAGAAGGCCCAGGCCAGAGGACCTACCAGGAGGGCCAAAACACCAGGAGTCGCAGCCGGATACGTCCAGATGAGGTGCAAAGCCAAGACTGCCCCTTCCACAAGGGCAGAGACGGTGACCAAACGGCTCAGCTTCTCGTGGGGGTACCAAAGCTGCAAAAGCGCCCCTCCCGCCGTGGCCGCCGAGGCCAGGAAGAGCCAGGGAAGCAGGGGGGAGGCATTCCAGAAGGGCTTGGCGGTTTGCATCAGGAGCACCGCGGTGTACCCCACCACCAAGGCCACCAGCACCGCCACTCCCTGCTGCACTCCCCTAGAGGTGGGCCCGAGGTAGACCCACAAAAGCCCAGCCCCAGCCAGGACCAAGAACCAACTGCCCAGCCACATGACCGAAGCCGGGTAAAGGCCATTCAAGAGAAGGTTGAGAAACCGCAAAGGCTGGCCCAGGTCTATGACCAGCAAACCGGCGCCCACCACCACCCCTAGAAACGCCCACAGGGCGCTACGGCGCACCAAGCCCTGGTCCTTGCCGTAGAAGAGGACGCTCAGCAGGTAAGCCCCCCCTGTGGTTCCCGCCAGGAAAAAGTAAAGGGCAATCCAAAGACCCCAGTGCTCCTCGCCTATAGGGTTAGGAAGGTTTACGGTGATCATTGGCCGCCTCCTTTAAGGGCTTCGCGCCGCTCCACGATGAACTTAAGCCCAGCCCCCAACACCGCAGCGGCTATACCTGCGGAAAGCCAGCCCGTAGCCGCCCGCTTCTCCGCCTCCCGCACCGCCTTGGGCAGGTCGTACTGGCTTGGGTGCTCGGTGAGCACATAGAGGACATGGGTGCCACCAAGCTCCGCCAGGCCGTACACATTGGCCCTGGCATAACCCCGCTCCTTGAGCGCCCGCACCCTTTCTTCTGCCATAGCCCGAATCTCCTGGTACGTCCCAAAGGTCAGGGCATCGGCGGGACAGGCCTTGACGCATGCGGGCTGGTCCCCATGGGAAATCCGGTCGTAGCACATGGTGCACTTGTGGACCACCCCTTTAGCCTCGTCAAAGTGGACAGCCTCATAGGGGCAGGCCTGGACGCAGGAACGGCAACCAATACAGGTCTTCTCGTCCACCGTAACCACCCCGCCCTCCCGGTGGGCCATAGCCCCCGTGGGGCAGGCGCTTACGCAGGGGGCATGGGTGCAGTGCATGCAGGAACCGCGGATGAAGTCAAAGTACGGGTCGCCTTCCGGCTTCAGGCCCTCGTAGTAGCGCATGGTGATCCAGGTGTGGGCCGTAAGCTTAGGCGGGTTGGCGTAGCTCCCCCGGTTTTTGGTCTTTTCGGCCTCGAGGTCGTTCCACTGCTTGCAGGCCACCTGGCAAGCTTTGCAGCCGATACAGCGGCTGGCGTCAAACAGGATGGCATAGTCCTTCGGGTTCGGCATTCCCCACCTCCTAGATCTTTTCAATCCTCACCAGGAAGGCCTTGGTCTCCTGGATGAAGGTGTTGGGGTCCAGGGCCTGGGGGGTAAGTTGGTTGGTGGAGTCGCCCGGGTTCCCGCCCTGGTAGCCCCAGTGGATCACGATGCCCACCTGGTGCAGGGTCTTGTCCCCCACCTTCACCGGCTGGACCCTGGGGGTAACCAAGGCCACCGCCTTCATCTCGCCGCGGGCGCTTTTGATGCGCACCCAATCCCCGTTCTTGATCCCCAGGCTCTTGGCCAGCTCCACGTCCATCTCCACGAAGGGATCCGGCTGGAGCTCCAAAAGCCAGGGAACGTTACGGCTCATCATCCCCGTGTGCCAGTGCTCGGTGAGGCGGTAGGTGGTGGCCACGATGGGGTACTCCTCGGGGGTGCCGTATACATCCAAGTCGCCCACCCAGACCTTACACACCGGGTTCTTGTCCTGGCCGGAGATCAGGTTAGCCAAGGCGCTTTCCCAAGGCTCGTAGTGCTCGGGGAAGGGACCATCCTTAAGCTGGGCGGCGAAGAGCCGGCCCACCCCTTCGGGCAACATGATGAAGGGCAAAGCCTTATCCGGCGGGGCTGCGCCGTCGGGAACATCCCCTTCCCACTTCTCCTCCTTAGGATTCCAGCGCACCAGCCATTTGGCAGGGTTCCTGGGCTGGCCGTTCAGGTCGGTGGAGGCCCGGTTGTAGAGGATGCGCCGGTTGGCGGGCCAGGCGTAGGCCCAGTTCTGGAAAAGCCCGAGGCCCAAAGGATGGGTATCCCTAGGGTCACGCCGGGCCATCTTGTTCCCCTCCTCGGTGAAGGCTCCACAGTAGATCCAGTTGCCGCAGGCGGTGGTGCCATCATCCCGGAGGTCGGCGAACTTGGCCATGAGCTTGCCGGTGGTAAGGTCGTAGCCGTTGTACTCCTTGGCCACCTCTTCGGCCATGTGCTCGGAGTGCTCCCACCAGGAGAGGTTCAGGATGGCCTCCTTGTTAGGCCCGCCCTCTTCCCCATAGAGCTTCTTGAGGCGCTGCACCAGCTCGGTAAGGATCCAAAGCTCGTCCTTGGCCTCACCGGGAGGATCCAGGGCCTTGTCGTACCACTGGGCCCAACGGCCGGTGTTGGTAATGCTCCCCGACTTCTCCGCCCACACCGCCGAGGGCAGAAGGAAGACCTCGGTCCGGATCTCCTTGGGATTAACCCCAGGCCGCTTCCAGTGGGCAGCGGTCTCGGTTTCCATGGGGTCCACCACCACCAACCACTTCAGGTTGTCCAAGGCCTTGCGGGCCAGGTTGGCGTTGGCCGCCGAGTTGGCCGGGTTCTGGCCGATGGCGATGAGCCCCTCTATACGCCCTGCCAACATGGCGTGGAAGATGGCGTAGTGGGAGTAATCGGCGCTCTTATCCGGGATGCCCCCTTTGTGAGGGGAAAGCTTGGACAGGTAGCCATAGGCCTCTTTCGGGTCCACCTCAGGCCACCACGCCTTGAGAAGGCTGATAAAATACTTGGGGTAGTTTTGCCACCAGTTAGCGGAAGGGGTGTAGTTGGCCTTGGGGGTCTTGGAGGCAATCCACTCTTCCAGGGTGGCCTTGTCGCCCGTGGGCAAGCCTAAGTATCCAGGAAGGTCATGGTAAAGAAGAGCAAAATCCGTGCTTCCCTGCACATTGGAGTGACCGCGCAAGGCATTCACCCCACCCCCGGGAAGACCGATATTTCCTAAGAGGAGCTGCACGATGGCATAGGTGCGGATGTGCTGGGTACCGTAGGTGTGCTGCGTGGCCCCCATGGCGTAGGTGATGGTCCCAGCCCGGTCCGGACGGCCCGTGGACGAGTAAAGATCGTAAATCGCAAGGAGTTTTTCCACGGGGATTCCGGTGATCCTGGACACCACCTCGGGGGTGTAGCGCTCGTACTGTTTCCTCAAAAGCTGGAAAACGCAGTGGGGGTCCTGCAGGGTGGGATCGGTCTTGACCTGGCCGTTCTCGTCCACCTGGTAAGCCCAGGTGGTGGTGTCGTAGGCGCGCTTCTCCGGGTCATACCCAGAGAAAAGGCCATCCAACTCGGTGGCGGTCTTGAAACCGGGGTTCACCAGGAAAGAGGCGTTGGTGTAGTGCTTAACATAAAACTCGTCGTAGCGCTTGTTCTCCAGGATATAGCGGATCATGCCGCCCATGAAGGCGATATCCGTACCCGGCCGGATCTGGGCGAAGATATCGGCCTTGGAAGCGGTGCGGTTGAAGCGAGGGTCCACCACGATAAGCTTGGCTCCGCGCTCCTTGGCCTCGAGGATCCAGCGGAAGGTTAAGGGGTGTTGCTCCGCCGGGTTACCCCCCTGGACCAGGATCACGTCGGCGTTCTTGAAGTCAATGGGGTGGTTGGTCATGGCCCCGCGGCCAAAGCTGGTTCCCAGTGCAGGAACCGTGGAGGAGTGGCAGATGCGGGCCTGGTGCTCAATGTAGACGATGCCCAGGGCCCGGAAGAGCTTGCTCATGGCGTAGGCTTCTTCATTGGAGCCCACGCTGGTGCCCAGGGTGGCGATGGCCTCTGTCCGCCGCACCACCTGGCCTTGGTCGTCCACCTCCACCCAACCCCGGTCCCGGGTGTCCTTGATGAGGCGGGCTATGCGGTCCAGGGCCCACTCCCAGTCCTTCTCCTCCCAGCGGTCGGAACCAGGAGCCCTGTAGAGGACCTTGGTAACCCGGTAGGGGCTTTGCACAAACCCCCGGGCCGCTTGGCCCTTGGAGCATAGGGCCCCTTGGTTGATGGGGTGGTCGGGGTCGCCCTCGAGGTTTACTAGCCTCCCCTCCTGCACCGCTGCGATCATCCCGCAACCCGTGGCACAGTAGGGGCAGATAAGGGGCTTTTCCCCGATGGGCTTGCGCAACACTGGCCGGGCACCTTGGGCCATCCCCCGCTCGAGAAGAAGGGCCCCACCCGTGACCGCGCCCGTTAACCCGATAAACTTGCGACGGGTGAGCATTTATTCACCTCCTTCCCGTCCTTTATACCCCCGCCCCGCTCACCTGTCAAGGAGCAAAAGTACTTAAAGAGCATCCCTGTCAGGATGCCCTTTATGTGCCCGCTTTCACTCTCTGGCCAGCTATACCCCCCTAAAGCCGCTTCAGCACCTCCTCCGCCTCCTTGTAGCCAGGCTTCAACTTCAAAGCCTCCTGGCACTGGTAGCGGGCTCCCTCCTTGTCCCCCAGCTTTTCATTGGCCAAGCAGAGCTGGTATCGGTACTCAGCCCGCTTGGGCTCCAGGCGCACCGCCACCGTGAGGCGGCTTTTGGCCCTCTGCGCATCCCCCAAGGCCAGGTAGATCTGGCCCAGGTAGTAGTAGGCAGCGGGAAAGCGCAAGGGAGCCAGGGCCACTCCGTTCTCCAGGGCCACCCCCGCCTCCTTGTGGCGGCCCAGGGCAAAATAGGCTTGGCCCAGGGTGTACCAGCCCTCGGCGTCCAGGGGCTTGAGCCGGTGGCCCTCTTCCAAAACCCTCGCCGCCTCGTCCACACGCCCCTTCACCATGAGGGCTGAGGCATAATGCACCCGAAGGTTCCCATCCTTAGGGGAAAGCCCTACCGCCTTGGCGTACTGCTCGAGGGCCTCGTCCAAGCGGCCCGCCGCCAGATAGAGCTCGGCCAAAGCCGCCCTCACCTCCGCCGAATCCTGCAAGCTGAGGGCCTTCTTAAAGGCCTCCTCCGCCTTGTCCGCCTGGCCCAAGAAGGCGTAGACCAAGCCCCGCTGGGCAAAGAGGGGGGCGTAGCGGGGGTTCACCCGTTCGGCATCGCGAAGCACGGTCAGGGCCTGTTCCAGATAGGCCTTTCCCTTTTCCCGGTCCTCCGAAGCCCGATAGAGGGCCACATAGGCCTCGGAAAGCACCATGTACCCCCCGATGTACCGGGGATTCCGGGCCACCAGGCCCTTGGCGTTCTCCAAAGCGGGGTTAAGGAGCCCCACCTTGAGCTGGGCCCGGGCCAGCCAGTAGACCACATCCGGGTCCTGGGGTCTTTCCTTTAAGGCGCGCTCAAAGAGCTCCAAGGCGGCCTCATACCGACCCAGGGCATAAAGCTGCACCCCAAGCCGGAAGGTATCCTGCTTCTCCACCTGGTTGGCCGCAGGGGGTGGGGTCTGGGCCAGGCTGGGTACCGCCAACAAACCTAAGGCCAAAAGAAACCAGCGCATCCTTCCCTCCTATAGCACGTACCGCGTCAGGTCCGGCGAGGCGAAGACCGCCTCCAGCCTCTGCTCCACATAGGCCCGGGTGATCTCCACCCGGCCCAGGTCCGTCTGGAAGCTCACCTCCTCCAACACCCGCTCCAAGACCGTGGCCAGCCTCCTGGCCCCGATGTCCTCCAGCTCCTGATTGGCCCGGTAAGCCGCTTCGGCAATGGCCCTTAGGGCATCCTCGTGGAAGTGGAGCTCCGTACCATCCGCCCTTAAAAGCTCCGTGTACTGGCGGATCAGGGAGTTTTCCGGCTCCTTTAGGATGCGGTAGAACTCCTCGGGGCCCAAGGGGGAAAGCTCCACCCGGATGGGGAAGCGGCCCTGAAGCTCGGGGATCAGGTCCGAGGGCTTGGCCACGTGGAAGGCCCCGGCGGCGATGAAGAGCACGTGCTCCGTGGAGACCGGGCCGATGCGGGTGGAGACCACCGTACCCTCCACAATGGGCAAGAGGTCCCGCTGCACGCCCTCCCCCGACACATCGGGCCCCACGGTGCCCTCCCGGCGGGCCACCTTATCGATTTCGTCTATGAAAACAATGCCGTCCTCTTGGGCCCGCCTCCTTGCCTCCTCCTTCAGCTCCTCCTTGTCAATGAGGCGTTCCGCATGCTGGTTCTTCAGTACCTCCCTCGCCTCCTTCACCGTCATGCGCTTGCGCACCGGGCGCTTAGGGAGAAGGCCTTTCAGCATCTCCCCCATGCCGCCAAAACCCTCCCCACCCAAAACCCCCATGAAGGGCAGGCTCATCTCCTCCTCCACCTGCACCTCCACGGAGAGGCTATCCAGCCGGCCCGAGCGCACCTCGGCAAGGGAGGCGCGAAGCAGGGTAGCAAGCTCCTCCTCGGCGAAGGCCAGGGCCTTTTCCTCCACTTTTTTCTTCATCTCCTCCAGGACCAGCCCGTAGCTGGCCTCCGCCAGGTCCCGCACAATAGCGTCCACATCCCGCCCCACATAGCCCACCTCGGTAAACTTGGTGGCCTCCACCTTCACAAAAGGGGCCCCCGCCAGGCGGGCCAGGCGCCGGGCGATCTCCGTCTTGCCCACCCCTGTGGGCCCGATCATGAGGATGTTCTTGGGGGTCACCTCCCGGGCCACCTCCGGAGGGAGCTTCTTCCGGCGGTAGCGGTTCCTTAGGGCCACGGCCACCGCCCGCTTGGCCGCCTCCTGGCCCACGATGTGCTTGGAAAGCTCGCGGACGATCTCTGCAGGCGTCAGGTTCATGCCTCCCCCAAGGTTAACACCGTCACCTGGCCGGAGGTGTAGAGGTCCACCTCGGCGGCAATCCTCAGGGCTTCCTCGGCGATCTCCCGGGCGGAAAGCCCCGAGTGGCGGTAAAGGGCCTTGGCGGCAGCTAGGGCGTAAGGGCCCCCAGACCCCACCGCCAAAAGGGGCTCCTCCGGGGTGATCACCTCCCCGCTTCCGGAAAGGAGCACCATGATCTCCCGGTCGGCGGCGATGATCATGGCCTGGAGGTGGCGCAAAACCCGATCCGTGCGCCAAAGCTTGGCGGTCTCCACCGCCCCCTTTAGCAGGTTGCCCTTGGCCTCCTTAAGCTTTTCCTCAAAGCGCTCCAGGAGGCTCAAGGCATCGGCCACCCCCCCGGCAAAGCCCACCAGGACGCCCTCCCCCACCTCGAGGCGCCGCACCTTCACCGCCCCCCGCTTGAGAACCGTCTGGCCGAAGGTGACCTGGCCATCCCCGGCCAAGGCGGTAACCCCGTCCTTACGAACGGCCAAGATGGTGGTGCCGTGAATCTCCACAAGAGGCACCTTACCGCCAGGGCATGAGAAGGGCGTTAGGCGGGGATTACGGGGAAGGGGATGCCAGGCTCTTCAGGCGGGCCCAAGCCCCCTCCCGTTCCCAAAGGGGAAGGCCCTCCTTCAAGGCCGCATGCACCAGGCCGTGCCCCTCCCAAAGACCCCTTACCGCCTCCTCCCAGGTGTAGGGAAAAGCCTCCACCCCCCGGATACCCTCCGGCCGGTAGAGGACCAGGCGCTCGGGAAAGGGCAAGGGGGAGCTTTCCAAAAGGATAAAGAGGTCCGCATCGCTCATGGCTGTGGCCTCCCCCCGGACCAAGGAGCCGAAGAGGACCACCGCCAGGACCTCCGGCCGCCCAGCCAGCCTAGCCGCCGCCTGTTCCAGCTCCTTGCGCCGGGCTTGGGGATCAAAGGCGAAAATCCGCATCACAGCACCTCCTCCACAAACCCTAGAATCCCCTCTGCCGAGCGGATGGCCTCCTCCGCCTCCCCACGGGTATAGGCTCTGGCGGCAGGTCCTGAGGGGTGGGCGTCCGGATACCGGGTGGGGATGTAATGCTTGTCCAAAATCTTGGCCGCTTCCCAGAGCTCTTCCGGCACCTCCATCCCCCCTGGCAAACCGGCCAGGAGATCCTGGATAGAGTGTCCCCAAACCACTTGGCCTCGGGCGAGATGTAGCCCTTTCAGCGCCGCTTCTGCAGCCTGCTGGGAGGCAAAGCAAGCCCAGGCGTAGTCCCCAAGGCCCAGGCTTCCCTTAGCGTGGCGCAGGTTGTACCTGGCCTGCTCCACCCAGTCCCTTGCCCGGTTCACCTCCTCATCCTAACCCCTTCCCGCCCCCTGCCACAAACCCTTCCTCCCCCTGGCCCTAAACTGGAGGGGTGAAGGCCAAGACCCTAGGCGAGCTCCGGGGCGTCTATCCCTGGGAGAAACTCAAGCGCACCGTCAAGGACGAGGCCCGGGAAAACCTTAAGGAAAAGCTCCGAAAAGGCGAGCCGCTCTTCCCCGGCATCCACGGGTACGAGGACACCGTCATCCCCGCCTTGGTCCAGGCCATCCTGGCCAAGCAAAACTTCATCCTACTGGGCACCCGGGGCCAGGCCAAAAGCCGCATCCTGCGTTCCTTGGTGAACCTTCTGGACGAGGAGATCCCCGCCCTGGCCACCGAGCTCAGGGACAACCCCTTAAGGCCCATCTCCCCCGAAGGGAAAAGGCTCTTGGAGGAGGCGGGGGATGAGGCCCCCATCGTCTGGATCCCCCGGGAGGAGCGCTATGTGGAGAAGCTAGCCACCCCTGACACCACCGTGGCGGACCTGCTCGGGGACATGGACCCCATCAAGGCCGCGCGAAGGGGTACGGGCCTAGCCGACCTGGAGAGCATCCACTTTGGCCTCCTGCCCCGGGCGAACCGGGGTATCTTCGCCGTGAACGAGCTGGCTGACCTGGCTCCCAAGGTGCAGGTGGCCCTCTTCAATATCCTGGAAGAGGGGGATGTGCAGATCCGGGGCTACCCCATCCGCCTGCCCTTGGACGTGTGGCTGGTTTTCACCGCCAATCCCCAGGACTACACCGCCCGCGGCCGGATCGTGACGCCCCTAAAGGACCGGATCGGCAGCGAGATCCGCACCCACTATCCGAAGAGCCTCGAGGAGGGTCTCCGAATCAGCGCCCAGGAGGCCTTCGTGCCGGAGGAGGTGGTGCTCCCCGAGTGGATCCGCCTTTCCGTGGAAGCGGTGGCCTTCGCCGCCCGGGAGGACCGCCGGGTGGACCAGACCGCCGGGGTTTCCCAGCGCCTTTCCATCAGCCTTTTGGAGGCGGTGGCGGCCAGCGCCGAAAGACGGGCCCTGCGAGAGGGGACAAGGCCCGTGGCCCGACCCCTGGACCTCTACGCCGGGCTTCCCGCCATCACCGGGAAGCTGGAGCTGGAATACGAGGGGGAACTCCAAGGGGCGGAAAAGGTGGCCCGGGACCTGGTGCAAAGGGCCTTTGGCCTGGTTCTCCCCCGCTACCGCCTTAAGACCGAAACCATCGTGGCCTACTTTGAGGAGGGGAACCTCCTCACCCTCCCGGAGGGAAACCTGGAGGAGGCCCTAAGGGCCATGGAAGAGGTGCCAGGCCTCCTGGAGGCGGCCCAGGTCTTGGCGGAAAGCCAGGAGGCGGAGGTGCTCCTTTCCGCGGGGGAGTTCATCCTGGAAGGGCTCGTGGGCAGGAGGAAGCTCTCCCGGGGGGAGATGAGCTACCAGGCAGCGGAGAGGACGAGGAGCTATGGCAACTAGTCTGGAGCAGGACAAGGAGGTGGTGGTGGCCACGCTGGCCCCATACCTACGGGGCAAGGGGGTGAAGCTGATCCTCTATGGCTCCCACGCCCGAGGGGAGGCAGGGCGGGGTTCGGACCTTGACCTGGCCCTTCTGGGCCCCCTCACCCTCAGGGAACTCCTCCCCCTACTACGGGAGGCCCTGGAGGAAGCCCCGGTGCTTAGACGGGTGGACCTGGTGGACCTGGGGGAAGCAGACCCCACCTTCCGCGAAAGGGTTCTAAAGGAAGGGATAGTATGGGCCGAGTTTTAGAACGCTTAGCGGTGGCCAAGAGGGCTCTTGGGACCTTAGAGGAGCTGGCATACCGAGAAGCACCAAGCCCGCTAGAGCGGGATGCCGCCATCCAGCGCTTTGAGTATACTTTTGAGGTCTTCTGGAAAGCTATCCAAGCTTTTCTGAAGGAGAGGGAAGGGTTGGAGGCCCCAAGCCCCAAACGGGCGTTCCGCCTGGCCCACGAGGTGGGCCTGATGGGGGAAGAAGAGGCCCGCTTGTCCCTATCCATGGCCGATGACCGCAACCTCACGGTGCACACCTACAACGAGGCTCTGGCCCAAGCCATCTTCGCCCGGCTGGGGGCGTACGCCCGGCTCATGGGCAAGGTTCTTGGGAGGATGACCGATGAGGGCCATCCGCTATAGCCGCTACGGGGGAGGCCTGGAAGACCTCTCCCCCGAAGAGATCCTGAGCCTCCTGGAGGATTTCCTTCTGGACTCGGGCTTTTCCGACCCCTTCCAGCGCTACGACCCCGACCCCAACCGGACCCCCACCCTCGAGGACCTTTACGACGCCCTCCTGCAAGCCCTCCTCAAAAGCGAGCTGGTGCCAGAAGACTGGATTAGAGAGGCCCGCTTCGCCGAGCGGAAGGAAGAAACCCGCCTACACCAGGCCATCACCCGCATGATGGAAAGGCTTCGGGAAGCCGGGTACATCCGCCTTCCCGGGGAAGACCCCACACACCCCGCCCAGGGTGGGTACAAGGGCGAGGCGGGTGAGGCCCGCTTTGAGCTCACGGAAAAGGCCTCGGATTTCCTGGGCCTGAAAAGCCTCCGAGAGCTCCTGGGAGCCCTGGGCCGGAATGCCCCAGGCCTCCACCCCACCCCCCACCACGCCCCGGGGGTGGAGAAGACGGGGGAAACCAAGGAGTTTGAATGGGGGGACCCCTTGGAGCTCAACGTACCCGAGACCCTCAAAAAGGCCATGGCCAAGGGGATTTCGGAACTCTCCCACGAGGACCTGGTCATGGACCTCTCCGAGTATACCGCCAGCATGAGCACCGTGGTCCTCCTAGACTGTTCCCACTCCATGATCCTCTATGGGGAGGACCGCTTCACCCCCGCCAAAAAGGTGGCCCTGGCCCTGGCCCATCTGATCCGCACCCAGTTCCCCGGGGACCGGGTGCGCTTCGTCCTCTTCCACGACACCGCCGAGGAAATCCCCCTCTCCCGCCTTCCCTTAGCCCAGGTGGGCCCCTACCACACCAACACCAAGGCGGGGCTGGAGCTGGCTAGGACCCTCCTGAAGAAGATGGGCGGGGAGATGCGGCAGGTGATCCTCATCACCGACGGCAAGCCCTCGGCCATCACCCTGCCCAGCGGGGAGATCTACAAAAACGCCTGGGGCCTGGACCCCTTGATCCTGGCGGAAACCCTAAAGGAAGCCACCCTGGCCCGTAAGGAGGGTATCCCCATCCACACCTTCATGCTGGCCCGGGAGCCCGAACTCCTGGCCTTCGTGAAGAAGCTTTCCCAGATCACCCGGGGCAAGGCCTACCTCACCCACCCCGGCAACATCGGTAGGTACCTCCTCCTGGACTTCTTGAACAAGAAGGTGCAGAGGAACTGAGCCATGAGGCCACCCAAAGACCCGGGAGTCGCTCCCCACCGGCAGGGGGCTGGGAAAACCCTCTGGGTTTTCCGCCTGAGCCTCCTTTTGGAAAAACTACGCCCTCGTCTTTACCCCAAGCCCCCACCCGCTCTAATACAGGAGTTCCGCCAAGTCCGCACACCCCTCCGCCTGGACCTTCCCTACTACCCCGCCCGATCCCAAGGAGGGTATGTCCTCATCCCCTGGGACCCCTACATGGAGGAAGGGGAGGAGATCCTCAGAAACCTCTAGCCGAAACACCCCATGGCAAGATGGGGAACATGGGAAAGACCCTCCCCTGGATACTCCTCTTGGGGCTCTTGCTCCCATCCCCAGTCCTGGCCCAGGACTGGCGGCTCACCCGAAGCCAAACCCTCTCCCAGGCGGGGGCCCGGGAGTGGCGCTACACCCTAAGCCCAACGGGTAAGGAAGCCCAGGAACTTTGGCGGAGACTCTCCGAGCAGTACCAGGACCACCTGCGGGCCGGGTACCGGGTGGACCTAGGGGCCTGGCGGGTTTACTTTTTGGGGGGAAGGCTAAGGGTGGAGCCCCACTGCCCGGCGGTAAACCCCGCCTGCTTCACCTTCGGCGCTCTTCCCGTGCCCAAGGAACGGCAGGACCGATTCCTCCTGGGGCTATCCCAACTCCTGCACCAGGCCCTAACCCAAGCCCAAGCCACTGGGGGTGTGGTCCTCCTCTCGCGGCTATTCCGCCTCGAGGTCCCCCGGGGAGCCAATCCCCCCTATCCCGCGGCCCCCTCGGGCTGGCGGCCCTAGGGCCTGCCTGGCCCTACGCTAAACTGGGGGCATGACCTTGGGCTTTAGAGCCAGCGTAGAGCACCCCGAAGGAGCCCCTCCCCTGGGCAAGGGTCCCATCTCCTTTCCCCTTTTGCGGGTTTGGGCGTGCAAGTGCTGAGGCTCGGCCTGGTGGCCTACCCTGGCCTCGGGGGTAGCGGCATTGTGGCCACGGAGCTGGCCCACCGCCTGGCCCAGATGGGCCACCGGGTCTATCTTTTCGCCACGGAAAGGCCCTTCCGCCTCCCCAAGGCCAGCCCTGTGGTCTACATCCCCGTGGACCTCCCCTTTTACCCCGTCTTCCCCGGCCCCCTCTACACCCTTTCCCTGGCCGGGGTGCTGGAACGGGAGGCCAAGGGGTTAGGGTTGGACCTGGTCCACACCCACTACGCCATCCCCCACGCCGCCGCCGCCTACCTGGCCCTGGGGGAGGAACTGCCCCTGGTGCACACCCTCCACGGCACGGACGTGTCGGTGTTGGGGATGGACCCCGCCTTCCACGGACCTACCCGGAAGGCCCTGCAAAGGGCCAAGGCCACCACCGCGGTCAGCCGGGCCTTGGCCCAGGAAGCAGAGAAGGCCTTTGGGATTAGCCCCGTGGTGATCCATAACGCCGTGGACCCGGACCGCTTCTACCCCAGGCCGGAGCGCAAGAAGCTGTATGCGGAAGAGGGGGAGTGGCTTTTGGTGCACGCCTCCAACTTCCGTCCCATCAAGAGGGTGCCGGATATCGTGCGGGCCTTCGCCAAGGTGCGGAAAAGGGTAAAGGCCAGGCTTCTCCTCCTGGGCAAGGGCCCGGAGGAGGGAGAGGCCAAGCGGGTGGCCGAGGAGCTGGGGGTGGAGCCCTGGGTTACCTTCCATCCCCCCACGCCCCACCCCGAGGAAATTCTGGGAGCCGCCGATCTATTCCTCCTGGCCTCAGAGGAGGAATCCTTTGGGCAGGCGGCCCTCGAGGCCCTGGCCAGCGGGGTTCCCGTGGTGGCCACCGCTGTGGGGGGGGTTCCCGAGCTGGTGCGGCCCGAGGTGGGGCGCCTGGTGGAGCTTGGGGACCTGGAGGGCTTCGCCCAGGCGGTGCTGGACCTCCTCGCCCATCCCAGGCTCCCCAGGATGCGCAAGTTAGCCCGGGAATACGCCATCGCCCATTTCCACCCCGAAAGGATCACCCAGGCCTACCTGGAGGTGTACCAGAAGGCCCTGGAGCCCCCCCCTTAGGGATCGGAAACCTAAACCCCGCCGGGGAAGGTCCCACGGCGGGGAGAATACGGGGTTCCCGTCCCCGACGGCTACCCCCTAGGCATGGGCCACCACTTCCTTCCTGGCCCGCCCCCTTGCACCCTTGGCCTTGGTCTTTCGGGCCCGTTCCTCCAGGGCCTTAAGCCCCCCCACCAAGGCCAGGTCCAGGACCTGGTCCAGGTGCTCCACAAAGTGGAAGGTCATGTTCTGGCGGAGGGGCTTGGGGATGTCGCTGAGATCGGCTTCGTTTTGCTTGGGAAGGATCACCTCCCGGATCCCCGCCCGCCTGGCCCCCAGCACCTTCTCCTTGACCCCGCCGATGGGAAGGACCCTGCCCGTCAAGGTGATCTCCCCGGTCATGGCGAGGTCGTGGCGGACGGGCACCTCCGTGAGGGCGCTCACCAAGGCGCTCACGATGGCCACCCCGGCGGAAGGACCTTCCTTGGGAATGGCCCCCGCCGGCACATGGATGTGGATGTCCGACTCCTCAAACCGCTTCAGGGGGATGCCGAAGCGCTCGGCGTTGCGCTTGGCGTAGGAAAGCGCCGCCCGAGCGGATTCCTTCATCACATCCCCCAGCTGCCCGGTGAGGATCAGGTTGCCCTTACCGGGCATTACCGAGACCTCCACGAACATGATGTCCCCGCCCACGGGGGTGTAGTACATGCCCGTGGCCACCCCCACCTGGGGCTCGCGGGCCTCGGTTTCCGGCAGGTGGCGGGGTGGACCCAGGTACCGTTCCAGGTCCTTTTCCGTGATGCGCACCCGCTTTTTCCCCTCTTCCAGGATCTGCCGGGCCGCCTTGCGCAACAAGGAGCCGATCTCCCGTTCCAGCTGGCGCACCCCTGCTTCGCGGGTGTAGTGGGTGATGAGGCGCATGAGGGCCGCCTCCGTGATCACCACCTGGCCCTCGAGGAGGCCGGTTTCCCGCATCTGCCGGGGTAGGAGGTAGCGCCTGGCGATCTCCAGCTTCTCCTGCTCAATGTAGCTGGTGAACTCTATGGCCTCCATGCGGTCCCAAAGGGGGGCCGGGATGTTCTGGGGGAAGTTGGCGGTGCAGATGAACATCACCTCGGAAAGGTCAAAGGGCACCCCCAGGTAGTGGTCCACGAACTCCTTGTTCTGGGCGGGGTCCAGGACCTCCAAGAGGGCCGCCGCAGGGTCCCCCTGGTAAGAGATGCCCAGCTTGTCCACCTCGTCCATGAGGAACACCGGGTTCTTGGTCCCTGCCTGGCGCAGGCCCTGGATGATGCGTCCGGGCATGGCCCCGATGTAGGTGCGCCGGTGCCCCCGGATGTCGGATTCGTCCCGCACACCCCCCAAGGAGATGCGCACGTATTTGCGGCCCAGGGCCTCGGCGATGCTCTTGGCGATGGAGGTCTTCCCCACCCCCGGGGGCCCCACAAAGAGGAGGATGGGCCCCTTGTTCACCTCGTCCGCTGGGATTTCCCCTCGCTTGGCCCGCTCGGCTTTTAGCTTCCGCACCGCCAGGTACTCCAACACCCGGTCCTTCACCTTCTCCAGGCCGTAGTGGTCCCTTTCCAGGATCTCCTTGGCCCGGGAGAGGTCCAGGTTGTCCTCGGTGCGCACGTTCCAGGGAAGGTTTACGATCCAGTCCAGATAGGTGCGGATGACGCTGGCCTCGGCGGAATCGGGGTGCATGCGGGCGAAGCGGTTGAGCTCCCGCTCCACCTCCTGCCGGACCACAGGGGGCAGGTTGAGCTCCTCCACCTTCTTGCGGAACTCCTCCACCTCCTCGGCGCCTTCCTCCCCGTGGAGCTCCCGCTGGATGGCCTTCATCTGCTCCCTAAGGAAGTACTCCCTTTGGTTGCGGTCGATCTCCTCCTTGACCTGTTGCTGGATGCGCCTTTGGGTTTCTATGAGCTCCAGCTCCGCCTCGAGGAGGACCAACACCCTTTTGAGCCGCTCCGCCACACTGGGGATTTCCAAAACCCGCTGCTTGTCCTCCAGGCGGAAGTCCATGTGGAAGGCAACGTAATCCGCCAGCTGGCTGGGGTCCTCCAGGTTCAAGATGAACTGCGCCACCTCGGGGGCCAGGTACTTGCCCTCCTTGAGAAGGGCCTGGAACTTGTCCTTCACCTCCCGCACCAGGGCCTTGACCAAGGTGGCCTCTCCGGGCTCGTCGGAGAGCACCTCCCCCTTGGCCTCGAGGTGGTCCCCCAGGTCCAGCCACTCCTTCACCCGCACCCGGGCAAAGGCCTGGACCAACACCTGGACAGAGCCATCCGGGTTCTTGCGCATCTTCAGGATGTTGCAGGCCGTGCCCACCTCGTAGAGGTCGGAAGGTCTGGGGTTTTCCACCTCTTTGTCCTTCTGGCTCACGATGAGAAGCACCCGCTCCCGGGCTAAGGCCTCGTCAATGGCCCGGATGGAGATCGGCCGGCCGGCATCGATGGGCATCACCATGGTGGGGTAGATGACGGAGCCCCTCACCGGGCAAACGGGCAGGGTTTCTGGCAGCATGGTTTCCCTCCTTTCCTCCATCTCGTCCATATCCTAAGCCTACCTATGTCAAGTTTACTGCATCATGGGCTTTAGCACAAAGCCCCTAACCCTGGCGTAAGCTTAAAGCCATGCGCCGCTTCCTCTGGGCCCTTCTCCTGGGACTGGCCATGGCCCTTGCCCAGAAAAGCGGGGGTGGGGTGGGCGGGCGCCCCTACAGCCCAAGCCCACCCCCCATGAGCCCTGGCCCCGCCCCCGTCTTCCCCACCCCGGCACCCTCCTATCCAGGCCCGGTGGTGGTCTACCCCGGAGGAGGTGGGGGAAGCTTGGGCATTGTACCCGTTTTGGTCTTCTTCGGCCTGATCCTGGTGACCGCCTATATGGTGCGGGGCCTGCAGCAGGCGGGAGCGGGTCCCACCGCCAGCGTGGCCAGGTTGCGCCTGGCCCTCCTGGCCCGTCCCCAGGTGCAAAGGGCCCTAAGGCGGTTGGCCGAGGAGGCGGACACCACCTCCGCCAAGGGCCTGGCGGACCTGGTGGACGAGGCGGCGCTTTTGCTCCTGCGGGAGGAGGCCGCCTGGCGCTTTGGCCATTACCAGGTGGCGGCGGGTTCCGAGGAGGAGGCCCTGGCCTGGTTTGACGCCTGGATGCTGGAGGAAAGGAGCAAATACCAGGAAACCTTCCGCCACTTTGAGGGGAAAAAGCAGGTGGCGGAGGGATACCAGGCCCAGGTGGAGCCCGGGGGACGCTACCTGGTGGTAAGCCTCCTTTTGGCCGACCACAGGCTTCTTCCTCCCCGGTCCCCCTTGACCCGGTCCCGGGCTCGGGAGGCCCTTATGGACCTGGCAGGCTCCAGCCCCTCTACCCTCATGGCCGCCTACCTCTCCTGGACCCCGGAAAAGGAGGGGGAGGCCCTCACGGAAGAGGAGCTTCTCCTTCTCTACCCCGACCTGGACAAGCTTTGAAAGGGGGAAGCCCTCCGGGTAGAGTGGACCCGTGGTACGGGTCTCTCGGCGCACCGTCACCTTCCTACCCCCTCCTGGGGCTCAGGCCTTAATCGGGGATTTCACCGACTGGGAGAAAAACCCCATTCCCCTCTCAGGCCCCGTCACCCTGGAGTTCCCGGAAGGAGCCTACGTGGAGTATGCCTTTTTGGACGCAAGGGGGCATCCCTTCCCCGACCCCGATAACCCCGAGCGGGCCGACAACCCCTGGTGGACCTACCCCCGGGCCGTCAGGCTTCCCGGCCATCGGTTTGAGGCCCCGCCCGAGCCGAGGGAGGAGCCCAAGGTGGCCCGGCACCGCCTGGGGGACAGGCGCTACTACGTGGCCGAAACCGGGGCAAGCCCCAAGGCCACCCTGGTGGCCCAGGATGGGGTGGCCTTTTACCGCACCGCAGGCCTGCACAAGGTGGCCCAAGCCCTGACCGAGGCGGGCGAAATCCCCCCGGTCCGCTTGGTCTTCGTGGAACCCATAGACCGGAACCAGGAGTACCGCTTTTCGGAACGCTACGAGGAGGAGTTTCACCGAGTGCTGGCGGAGGTAGAGGGATTCTATGGCTCCTTAGGGGATCTGGTCCTGGTGGGGGCCTCCTTGGGGGGGCTTTTCTCCTTGTGGCAGGCCTGGCGCCACCCGGATCGCTTCCCCAAGGTCCTGGCCCTCTCCCCAGCGCTAAGGGCCCACCCAGGTGGCACCGACGCCTATCGGGACCGGGAATGGCTTTTGGAGCAGTACGCCAACGCCAAGGTCCTACCCCGCATCTACCTGGAGGTGGGTCTTTTGGAATGGCTGTTAGCTCCAGCCCGCCGCTTTGCCGCTCTCCTGGCTGACCGCAAGGTTCCCCATGCCTACCGGGAAAGGGCCTCGGGGCACAACTGGGTCACGTGGAAGCAGGCCTTGGCCCCTGGGCTAAGGTACCTTTTGGGGGAGGCATGAGCGGGGAAGCGCTATTGGTGCTCCTTTCCGTGGCGGTCCTCGAGGCCCTCCTCTCCGGAGATAATGCCTTGGTGCTGGCGGTGATGGTCAAACCCCTGCCCACCCACCTCCGCCGCAAGGCCCTCTTCTACGGGGTCCTGGGGGCTTACCTCCTGCGGGGCCTAGCCCTCCTCTTCGCCGTGTACGTGATCCGGCTATGGTGGGTCCAGGTTTTGGGAGGGCTTTACCTCCTCTTCCTCATGCTGCAGCATT
Source organism: Thermus caldifontis (assembly GCF_003336745.1). Lineage (NCBI taxonomy): Bacteria > Thermotogati > Deinococcota > Deinococci > Thermales > Thermaceae > Thermus > Thermus caldifontis. The sequence continues at coordinate 104,358 of NZ_QGMX01000001.1, forward strand.
TCCGCAACCACCCGGAGGCCAAGCCGCTTCCCGAGGCCACCGCCCGGGAGTTCTGGCGGGTGGTGCTCCTCATCAACCTGGTGGACCTGGCCTTTGCCGTGGACTCCATCCTGGCGGTGGTGGCCTTTTCCAAGGACCTGGCCTTGGTTTTTTTAGGCGTGGCCCTGGGTATCCTCTTCATCCGCCTGGCCGCCAGCTACGTGGTGGCGGTGATGGAGCGGTACCCTGGCCTGGAAAAGGTGGCCTACGCCCTGGTGGGCTGGGCAGGGGTCAAGCTCCTCCTGGAGGGAAGCGCCACCCTGGCCGAGCTCTTACACCATCCCGAACTGGCCTGGCACCTGCCCAAGCCAGCCTTCTGGGGCGTAACCCTCCTCATCCTCCTGGGGGGAAGCCTTCTGGCCTTCCGGAAACATGCCTAGGGATTGGGATGCCTTTTACCGGGAAACGGAAGGGGAACGAGCCCCTGCCTTCACGGTGCGGGCCTATGGCCCCTTCGTACCCCCTGGGCCCATCCTGGACCTGGCCGGAGGCCTGGGGCGGAACGCCCGCTACTTCCTGGAAAGGGGCCATCCCGTGGTCCTGGTGGAAAGGAGCCTCGAGGCCCTAAGGAAACTGGCCGGCACCCCCGGGCTCACCCTGGTGGAGCTGGACCTGGAGGGCCCCAAAGCCCTCTCCCTCCTCCCCCCGGGCCCCTTCGCCGCCATCCTCATGAGCTATTACGTGAACCGCCCTCTTCTTAAGGCCCTCCCTCCCCGGGTGGCCCCAGGAGGGCTTGTCCTGGTGGAGGGCTTTAGCCGCCTAGAAGCCATCCGGCGGGGGAGGCCGGAAAGCCCCTACTACTGGGAACCCTACGAACTCCTCACCCCTCCCCCAGGCCTTGGGCTACGCGCCTTCGGGGAAGGGTGGATGGGGGGCTACCGGGTCTTTGCCGTCTACCAGAACCCTAGGCCCTAAGCCCCCGGGCCACCAACTCGGCGATGTCCAAAACCTCAGGGGGCTTCTCGTCCTGGGCCACCTCCACGTTCATCATGGCCATGCAGAAGGGGCACCCCGTGGCGATCACCTCCGCCCCCGTGCCCTTGAGCTCCCGGTAGCGGTTTTGCGAAACCCGCATGGCCCCAGGCTCCTCCTCCTTCCAGAACTGGGCCCCACCGGCCCCACAACAGAAGCTCCGCTCCCGGCTCCTTTGGGGTTCGCTGAGGGCCAGGCCCACCCCCTTGAGCACCTCCCGGGGCGCCTCGTACACCCCGTTGTGCCGGCCCAGGTAGCAGGGGTCATGGAAGACCACCCGCCGGGTTTCCTCCGAAACCTTAAGCCGGCCCGAGCGCAAGAGCTCGGCGATGAACTCCGAGTGGTGGACCACCCGGTACTCCCCGCCAAAGGCCTTGTACTCGTTGCCCAGGGTATGGAAGCAGTGGGGGCAGGTGGTCACGATGGTTTTGGGGGCCACCTGGTTCAAGGTTTCCACGTTCTCCGTGGCCAGCTGGAAGAAGAGGTACTCGTTTCCCGCTCGCCTTGCAGAATCCCCCGTGCACTTCTCCCTTTGGCCCAGGACCGCCCAGTCCAGCCCGCTGGCATTCAGGATCTCCACCATGCTCCTGGCGATCCTCTGGGCCCTGGGATCGTAGCTGGCCGCACACCCCACCCAGTAGAGGACCTCAGGGTGGGGCTTTTCCTCCACGGTGGGTACGTTAAGCCCCTCGGCCCAGTCCAGGCGCTTGTCCTGGCCGATGCCCCAGGGATTGCCGGAGCGCTCCATCCCCCTAAAGGCGTTGTTCAGCTCCTGGGGGAAGGCTCCCTCCATGAGCACCTTGGCCCGGCGCACATCCAGAATGTGCAGCATGGGCTCGTTGCCCACCGGGCAGACCTCCACGCAGGCCATGCAGGTGGTGCACGCCCAAAGGGCCTCCTCGTTCAGGGCAAAGTCCATGAGGGGCCTGGGGCTTTCCTGGCCGCTGGCGAAGGCGGGGAGAATCCCGTTTAGCTCGTACCGCTCAGAAATCACGATGGCCGCTGGGGAAAGGGCCTTTCCCGTGGTGTAGGCAGGGCAGGCCTCCTGACAACGGTTGCACATGATGCAGGCGTAAGCGTCCAAAAGCCGTTTCCAGGAAAGGTCCTCCAGCTTCTCCGCCCCGAACTTCTCCTCCTCCTTCTCAAAGTCCAGAGGCCGCAAGGCCCCGGGCTTTTCCTGGCCAAAGGCCAGGTTGATGGGGCCCATCATCAGGTGGATGTGCTTGGAACGGGGAAAGTAGGGAAGGAAGAGCAGGATGGAACCCAAAGCACCCCACCAGAAGACGTGTTCCAAAACCACCAGGCTAGAGGGGGCAAGCCCGGAAAGGAGGCCGGCCAGGAGGCTCGCCACCGGTTGGAAGGGATCGGGTTCCCCCTGGGCCAGGCCCGCCGCCTTGGAGAGGAGGCGGCTTCCCACATGAAAGGTGATAAAGGCCCCCACGATGGCCGAGTCCCGGGGTATCCCCTGGCGCACCCGCTCGTGGAGGAGCACCCTGGGGTTCCAGGTGAAGTCGTGGGGGGCCACCAGGTAGCGGCGTACCATGAGGCCCAGGATCCCCACCAAGATGGCCGCCGTCAGGATGTCGGCGATGAAGTTATAGGGGTTCCAAACGCCTCCTTGGGTGTGCAGGGGGAAAAAGCCCTCCAGGAGGTCCACCAGGTTGACCAAAAGGTAATAGACAAAGCCGTAGAAGACAAAGGCGTGCAGGAGGGACACCAAGGGCCGCCGCTTGAACACCGTCTGTTGTGTAAGGGTGAGCCACAGGGCCCTCCCTATACGCTCGGGTAGGCGGTCCAACCGGTCCTCAGGCCGTCCCCGGCGGATGGCCAGGTAGACCCGGCGAAACCCCGTGTAGGCGTAGTAAAGGCTTCCGACCATGAGCAGGATAAAGAGGATTTTCTCCGGTAAGGTCAGCATGGGTAAGACCTCCTTATACTCGGTAAAAGTTTACCCCACCCTGGCAAAGGCGTACAATGGTGCCCCATGGAAGCCGTGGCCTTTGGCATCCTCCTCTTCTTCGGCCTGCTGAACCTCTGGACCTTCCACCGCTTTAAGAAGCCCCTCCTACCCTTGGTGCTGGTCCTTTTTGCGACTTTCTTCGTCTTCTTTCTTTCCCCAATCCTAGGGCTTTTGGTCTTCCTCCTGGGGCAGACCCTGGCCTTCTACGCCGCCGGGAAAAGGTGAAAGCTAAGGAAGGCCACCAAAGCGCCCAAAAGGGCCCCCACCAGGACCTCCAGGTAGGTGTGGCCCAGGAGTTCCTTCAAAGGCTCCGGGGCGGGCCCCTTCTCCAACACCTGCTGCAGTTCCTGAACCAGCTGGTTGAGGAGCTGGGCGTGAAGCCCCGCCGCCCGGCGGATTCCCGTGGCGTCATACATGACGATGAGGGCGAAGATGGCGGCCACGGCGAACAGAGTGCTGGCAAAACCCTCCTGGAAGCCCACGCCCATGGCCAAGGCGCTCACGGTGGCGGAATGGGAGCTGGGCATCCCCCCGGTTTCCAAGAAACGCTCCCACTGAAACCGGCCCTCCAGCAGGTAATAGATGAAAAGCTTCAGGGTCTGGGCCAGGAGGTTGGCCAGGATGGCCGTCCAAAACACCTGGTTAGCCAAGAGGTCCATGCCGCCTGAGTATAGCCGCCTTCACGGTATTGGCCATCAGCATGGCCACGGTCATGGGCCCCACGCCCCCGGGGACCGGGGTGACGGCGGAGGCCACCGCGGCCACCTCCGGGTGCACATCCCCCAGGAGCTTGTCGTCCACCCGGTTCACCCCCACGTCCACCACAATGGCCCCGGGCCGCACCCACTCCTTCCGCACCAGGTGGGGCTTCCCCACCGCCACCACCAGCACCTCCGCCCGCCGGGTGATCTCCGGAAGGTTCCGGGTACGGGAATGGGCCACGGTCACGGTGGCGTCCTCCCGCAGGAGGAGGCCTGCCAGGGGCTTGCCCACGATGTTGGACCGACCCAGGACCACCACCTCCTTGCCCCTTAGCTCCACCCCGTAGTGCTGCAGGAGGCGGACGATGCCCAAGGGGGTACAGGGGAAAAGCCCCTCGCCCCCGCTCCAAAGCTTGCCCACGTTGAAGGGATGAAAGCCATCCACATCCTTGAGGGGAGAGATGGCCTCTAAAACCCGCTCCGTGCGGATGTGGGCGGGCAAGGGAAGCTGGACCAGGATACCGTCCACCTCAGGGTCTTGGTTGAGGGTCTCGATCCGCTCCAAAAGGGCCCCCTCGGGGGTATCCGCCGGGTACACCTCCACCTGGCTCAAGAGGCCCAGCTCCCGGGCCCTTTTGTCCTTCAGGCGCACGTAGGAAACCGAGGCGGGGTCCTCCCCCAAACGGATCACCCTGAGGGAGGGTACGAAAGGCAAGGAGCTAAGGGTCTGCCTCAGCTCCTGATACACGGTTCTCGCCACCTCGTGGCCGGAAAGAATACGGGCAAGGGTCATCTCAGTCCTCCTTGGGCACCGCCAGTAGCTCGCCCCCCTGGATCCGCCGGTACAAGCGGCCGAGAACCCCGTTGACAAATGCCCCTGAATGCTCCCCTCCATAGCGGTTGGCGATCTTCACCGCCACCTCGATCAGGGGAGCGAAGGGGGTGGGTTCGTAAAGCATCTCGTAGGTGGCCAGACGCAACACGGTGAGGTCGGTTTTGGACATCTGGGCAAAGTCCCAGCCCTCCACCGTTTCCCGTAACACCTGGTCCACCTCCTCCGCATGGGCCTTGTACCCCTCTAAAAGGCGCCGGGCAAAGGCCACCCCCTCCTGGTCCAGGGGATCGCCGTAGGCGTCCTCCTCCCCTCCCATCTCCTCCAAGGCGTGACGGAACGCCTCCTCCAGGTCCATCCCCCCCTGGGTGTGGGCGAAGAGGGCCCGCATGGCCAGCTCCCTGGCTCGCCTAAGCATGGGCCTCCTTTCGGTACTCCACCTGGGCCACGGTGAGGTTCACCGCCTGAACCTTTTCCCCGGTGGCCAGGAATAGGGCTTCGGCCACCGCCTTTTGCACCACCTGGGCCACCTCGGGAATGGAAACCCCGTAGTCCACGGAAAGAACCAGGTCCACCGTGAACCCCTCGGGAGCGCGCTCCACCTTGATGGGCTTCATCCGACGGAAAACCTCACCCAAAGAGCGGGGTGCGGTTTCCAAAAGCCGAACCCCCTCGAGGTCGGAAAGGGCATGGGCCACCAGGCCCTCGAGGGCATGGTCGCTGATCTCGTACTCCACCATCACACGCCCAGTCTACATCTCCATCCGCCGGGCCACGAAGTTGGTGTAGACCGCTCCCCGGCGGAAGAAGGCGTTTTGCAGCACCTTTTGCTGGAAGGGGATGGTGGTCTTGAGACCGGGTCCCTCGATGACCGTTTCCGAAAGCGCCCTTTCCATGCGCTTGATGGCCTCCTCCCGGGTGGGCGCCCAGGCGATGATCTTGGCGATCAGGCTGTCGTAGTGGGGCGGGATCTGGTAGCCCGCATAGAGGTGGCTGTCCACCCGGATCCCCGGACCCCCGGGGAAAAGGAGGGTTTCCACCTTGCCGATGGAGGGCCTAAAGCCCTTCTCGGGGTCCTCGGCGTTGATGCGCACCTCTATGGCATGCCCCCGGACCTCCACCTCCTCCTGCTCCATCCAGAGCTTCTCCCCCATGGCGATGCGGAACTGGGCCTGGACCAGGTCAATGCCGGTGATCATCTCGGTCACGGGGTGCTCCACCTGGATGCGGGTGTTCATCTCTATGAAGTAGAAATTCCCCTCCTTATCCACCAGGAACTCCAAGGTACCCGCGGACACGTACCCCACGTGCCGGGCAAGCCGGGCTGCGGCCTCGGCGATGGCCCTCCGGGTCTCCAGGGGCAAGGTGCTGGGGGCTTCCTCCAGGAGCTTTTGGTGCCGGCGCTGGATGGAGCAATCCCGTTCCCAAAGGTGGATGACGTTCTCCCCATCCCCCAGGAGTTGGATTTCGATGTGCTTGGGCTCTTCAATGTACTTTTCCAGGTAGACGGCCGGGTTGCCAAAGGCAGCCCGCGCCTCCTCTTGGGCCTGCTGGACCGCCCTCTCTAGCTCCTCTTCGGTGTGCACCAGCCGCATTCCCCTACCCCCACCCCCAGCGGAGGCTTTGAGGATCACGGGATAGCCGATCTCCTGAGCGGCCCGCTTGGCCTCCTCCACGCTGGCCAGCTCATCCGTTCCCGGAACCGTGGGTACTCCAGCCTCGCGCGCCACCTTCCTGGCGGTGGCCTTGTCCCCCAGGGCGCGCATGTTCTCCGGGGTGGGGCCGATAAAGGTGATGCCGTGGTCCCGGCACATCTCGGCAAAGGTGGCGTTTTCCGCTAGAAAGCCATAGCCGGGATGAATGGCGTCAGCCCCGGTCACGATGGCCGCGGAAAGCAGGTTGGGGATGTTCAGGTAGCTCTGCCCCGAGGGGGGCGGCCCAATGCAGATGGCCTCGTCGGCCAAAAGCACCGGCAGGCTCTTCTCGTCCGCGGTGGAGTGGGCCACCACGGTCTTGATCCCCAACTCCTTGGCGGCCCGGATAATCCTCAAGGCGATCTCGCCCCGGTTGGCGATCAGAACCTTTTTCATAGCGGCTGAATCAGGAAGAGGGGCTGCCCGTACTCCACGGGTTCCCCATTTTTCACCAGGATCTTTTTAATGATTCCAGATACTTCCGACTCGATCTCGTTCATCAGCTTCATGGCCTCGATGATGCAGAGCACCTGGCCCTTCTCCACCCGGTCCCCTTCCTCCACGTAAGGGGGGGCATCGGGGGCGGGGGCCCGGTAGAAGGTACCCACGATGGGGGCCCTCACCTCCACACACCCCGCACAGCTGTCCTCGGCTTGGGCGGCTTCCGGTTGGGGGGCTTCCGCAGGTGGAGACGGGGGTACCGGAGCCGGGCCGGTGGGCGCAGCTGAGGGCAAGGGAGCCGGTGGGCTGGCGGGGGTGGGTAAACCTTGGGGCACGGCCACCACCTGCACCTCACCCCCTCGGCGTACGGTCAGCTTGTAATCGGGAGTCTCCAGGGTGAGCTCGCTCACCCCATGCTCCACCAGGGCCTGCAGGATCTGCTTCAGTTCCTTAGGCGTCATGGGTGCACCTCGCGGCATAAAGCTTACCCTATCCAAGGGCCACCACCACCTTTGGACCCAGTAAAAGAAAGAGCCCGGGGGTGAACCCGGGCCATCCGGCCCAAAGGCCTTAGGCGCGGCCCACGTACTGGCCCGTGCGGGTATCCACCTTGATGACCTCGCCGGGCTCCACAAAAAGGGGTACCTGGACCACCGCTCCGGTCTCCAGGGTGGCGGGTTTGCTCCCGCCGGAGACCGTGTCCCCCCGCACCCCGGGGGGCGTGTCCACCACCTTGAGCTCCACCACGGTGGGCGGGGTGATCTTCAGGGGGCGCCCCTCGTACATGTCCCCCAGGACGGTCATCCCCTCCTTGAGAAACCGGGAAGCCTCCACCTGATCCTTGGGCAGGTGGAACTGCTCGTAGGTCTCGAGGTCCATGAAGACCAGGTCGTCCCCCTCCTGGTAAAGGTACTGGAGCTCCCGGGTTTCCACGTAGATGTCCTCCAGCTTCTCCCCGGAGTTGAAGGTGCGCTCAATGGTGGCCCCGGTTTCCAGGTTCTTGAACTTGGCCACCACCTTGGCCCCGCCGCGGCCGATCTTCTGGTGCTGGTATTCCACGCACTCCCAAAGGCCGCCCTCCATCTTCACCTTGGTTCCGGGTCTAAGGTCGGTCACGCTGATCATGCTTCCTCCTGAAGGTCCAAGACCTGGGGCGCAAGCCCTAAGAGGTCAATATACCGGAGATACTCCTCCTCCCCAAGCTCCCGCCCAGCCAGGGCTACCAAAAGGGCCTCCATGACGTTGGTGCCAAAGCTCCGCCCATTTAGGCGGGGGGTGGTGGTGATGAGGCGCCTTACCCCCCGTTCCCTGAGGAAGGCCACATCCTCCTCCGTGGTGGTGTTGGTGAGCACGGTTTTTCCCTCCATGGCGTCGGGCATATGGCGTTTGATGTAGTGCCAGTCCCCCGCCACCAGATCCGCCCAGAGGTAGTAGCGGCTTCGCCAGTCCACCACCCGCTTCTCCTGCTTTTCCCCTGTGGGGTAGAGGAGCTGGAAGGGAAGCTGGGTGAGGAGGGGGAGGAGAAGGGAGGCCAGCTTCTGCAAAAAGGAGAGGGAGTACAGGGGTATGGGTAGCCCCAGGGCAAAGATGAAATCCCCATAAAGAACCTTGGCTCCAGCCTCATGCAGGGCCTCAGCCAGGCCGAAGCGATCCACAGCGGAGGGCAACAATACCTTGGTTTCTTTCCAGTTAATCAGCCCGGCCAGCTGGGCCACCGCCCGGCGCTCCAAGGTGTGCTTAAGACCCGAGCCGTCCACCACCGGGGTTTTACGGGCAGCATCCTTAAGCCTTTGGGCGTCCCGGATGGTGTAGCGCCGCCCCCCTGCCCATAGGTAGAGGTCTATGCCCCCAAGGCCGATGGCGTCCACCTCCCCATCCAACTGGGCGATGAGGCGAAGCGCCTTCTGGAAATCCCCATCCGTGCCCCGTCGCTCTAGGAGCACCTTCTCCCCCAAAAGCTCCACCTCGGCCACCGAATCGCGCCGGCTGGAGCCCAAGGACACCGAAACCACACGCTTGGCCACGAAGGGCTATTGTAACCGAGCCCAAAGGGCTAGCGCCACCAGAGCCCCCGCCAGAAGAAGGAAGGGCCAGACCCTTTGCACCCCCAAAAGCCGGGCTAGGATGCCAAAGACTATGCTGCCAAAGGCCAGGGCCAGGAGGAGGGCCTCGAGGTTCGCCAACATGGTGCCCATGGCTCAAGGTTAGCGCAAAACCCGCCCGAAAAAGTCCAGGACCCCTTAGCGGAACCCCCGGTCCACAGGAGAAATAGGCCCAGGCTCCAGGGCACCCTAGCCCCAGGCTACGGACCCCTGGGGGCAGGGAATGTTAACCTACAGGCCCCTGGCCTCGAGCCAAGCTGCCTGTAACCCCTTCAGGCCGATGGCGTGGTAAACCAGTTGGGCCGCGGTCATCTCCGCATGGAACTGGCCACTTGGGGAAAGCTCCACAAAATCCATGCCCACCACCTCCTTTTCCGCAAAAACCGCCGCAAGGAGGTCCACCACCTGGCGGTAGGAAAGCCCTCCAGGCAAGGGGGTACCCACGCTGGGCATAAGGCTTGGGTCTAGGGCGTCAAAGTCCAGGCTGATGTAAACCCGCTCACCCAAAGCCCCCAGAATCTCCTTTAGAGGAAGCCCTTCCCGGTGCAGGCGATGGGCGGGGAAAAGGGCCACCCCCTTTTCCTTGGCGAAGGCCAAAGAGTCTTGGTCTATGGCCCTGATCCCCACCTGCACCAAGGAAAACCCTTCCTGAACCAAGCGGTAAAAGGGGGAAGCATGGGAATACACCGAACCCTGCCACATGGGGTACAGATCCGCATGGGCATCTATCTGGAGAAGGGAAAACTCCCCCAAGACCTCCCGATGGGCCTGGACCAGGGGGTGGGTGATGGAGTGGTCTCCCCCCAAGGCGACCACGAACTTCCCCGCCCGAAGGTGCGTAAGGGCGGCCTCCCGGATTAGGGCGTGGCTTGCCTCTGCGCTCCCCGCCACCCAAGGAACGGGCTCGGCCGCGTGGATCCCCACCTCCTCAGGGGCCACCTCCAGCTCCAAAAGAAAGGGCTCCAGCTCCTGGCTTGCCAGGAGGATGGCCTCAGGGCCCCGCCTGGCCCCGGGCAAAAAGGAGAGGGAAAGATCATAGGGCACGGGCAGGACCACCACCCGAGCCTCCTCGTAAGGGGTATCGCGTTCGCCAAAGAAAAGGCGCATACCCCTAAGAGCCTAGCAGATGGGCTAGCGCCCGAGGAAGAAAAGCTCTAAAAGCCTGAGAAGGGCTAGGGTACCCCGCTCAAAGTCCTGGATGCGGATGTGCTCGTTGGGGCTGTGTACCCGGCTACCCGGATACCCCACCCCCAGGCCCACCGCCGGAGCCTTGAGGTGGTGGAGGAAGGGGTGCATGGGACCGGACCCTGCCATGTTGGGATAGAGGACGGCCCTCTCCCCAAAGGCCTCCTCCAGGGCCCTCTTGGCCAGGTTCACGAAGGGATGGGAAAGATCCGAACGGGCGGGATGCTCCCCTTTCTCCAGGACCACCACCTCCACGTCGTGGAAGCCCTGGGCCTCCAAATGCCGCCTCAAAAGCCCAGGGATCTCCTCCGGGTCCTGATCCGGCACCAGGCGGAAGTCCAGCTTGGCCAAGGCCTCTGCGGGCAACACCGTCTTGGAACCCGGGCCACCGTAGCCTGAGTGAAAACCATTCATGTTGACGCAGGGCTCGGCATAAAGCCGCTGGTTGAACTCCAGGTTCCTGGCTCCACCCAAAAAATCCCGCACGCCAAAGGCCTCCTTTAGGGCCTCGGATTCGTCGGGGATCTCCGCCAGCACCTCCATCTCCTTGGGGGTTAGAGGGCGGACCCGATGGTAAAACCCCGGAATGAGGACCCTTCCCTCCTCGTCCCTAAGGCTGGCCACGGCCCGGCTTAGGCGGTAGATGGGGTTCTCCACCACCGCCCCGTAGGAAGAGTGCAGGTCAAAGGCTGCCGTGCGCACCCGAAGCTCCAGGGCCACGATCCCCTTAAGCCCCGCATAGAGGTAAGGACGCCCCTTGGCGTCCACCCCACCCGCCTCCCACACCATGGCCTCTGCCGCCAAGAGGTCCTTCTTGTCCCTCACGTAATCCCCCAGGTGGGGGCTTCCCACCTCCTCCTCCCCCTCCACCACGAACTTCACCCGGGGTAGGAAACCGTGCTTCTTCTGGAATAGGCTTAGGGCCACCACCCGGGCCACCAGCTCCCCCTTGTCGTCGTGGGTACCCCGGCCATACCAAGCACCCTCCCGTTCCACCAGGCGAAAGGGCTCCGTTTCCCAGAGTTCCAGGGGATCCGGAGGCTGTACATCGTAGTGATTGTAAAATAGGAGCGCCTTATCCCCCTCGCCTCCTTCAGCAAACACCACCGGGGGGCCGTAGCCGTGGTGTAGCTCCGCCCTTAGGCCCAACCCCCCCAATACCTCCGCCACCCTAGCCGCACCCGCCTCGAGGGCCCTTCCCTCTGCGCTCACCGTGGGCAGGGCCACGAGCTCCGCCAAAAGCGCCCTAGCCTCCTCCAAAAACGGCCCCATGATAAACTGAGCATACTATGGTGGAACCCTCCTTGGTCCTCTATGGGGCCCTGTACCAGCGGGCCATGGACGTGCTACAGGAAACCCTGCAGGAAACCGGGGCCCGTTATGCCCTCTTTGTAGACCGTAAGGGATTCGTTCTGGCCCACAAGGAAGCCCTATGGGCCCCCAAGCCCCCTCCTTTGGACTCCCTGGCCACCCTGGTGGCAGGTAACGCCGCCGCCACCCAGGCCCTGGCCAAACTGTTGGGCGAGGCCCGTTTCCAGGAAGTGGTGCACCAGGGGGAACGCATGGGGCTTTACGTGGACGAAGCCGGCGAGTTTGCCCTTTTGGTCTTGGTCTTTGACGAAAACGCTCCCTTGGGAAAGGTAAAGCTTCACGGCAAGCGGGCTGCGGAAACCTTAGCCCGCCTAGCCGAGGAAGCCCTTGCCAACCCACCCAAGCTGAACCTGGACACCCAGTACCGCGAGGAAGCCAAGGCCCTCTTGGACGAACTCTTGGGCAACTAGTATGAGCACCATCAACTTCGCCAACCGCGAGATCAACTTCAAAATCGTCTACTACGGCCCAGGGCTTTCCGGCAAGACCACGAATCTGAAGTGGATCTACAGCAAAATCCCCGAGGGGCGCAAGGGGGAAATGGTCTCCCTGGCCACCGAGGATGAACGCACCCTTTTCTTTGACTTCCTGCCCTTGGACTTGGGCGAGGTCAAGGGCTTCAAGACCCGGTTCCACCTGTACACGGTGCCCGGCCAGGTGTTCTACAACGCTAGCCGCAAGCTCATCCTAAGGGGCGTGGACGGCATCGTCTTCGTGGCGGATTCCGCTCCCAACCGCCTTCGGGCCAATGCCGAGAGCATGCGCAACATGCGGGAGAACCTAGCCGAGTATGGCCTAAAGGTGGACGATGTCCCCGTGGTGCTTCAGGTAAACAAGCGGGACCTGCCCGATGCTTTGCCCGTGGAGATGGTACAGGCGGTGGTGGACCCGGAGGGCCGCTTTCCGGTGTTCGAAGCGGTGGCCACCGAGGGAAAGGGGGTATTTGAAACCTTAAAGGAAGTGAGCCGCAGGGTCTTGGCCAGGGTGGGTAGCACCTAGGTGCTGTCCTTGCTGGGGGCGAGGTTGAGTACCTCGCCCTAATCTTTTTTGCAGCTATCTATAAGCAAACATCCGCAGTGGGGTTCTCCCTCTCATCTAATGGAAGGGACAAATGTACTTCACCTTTTTCTCAGCCTTGCACTAACATGGGCGCCGTATACGGCAACCTGCCGTAAAGGGAGGAAGGGTATGGAGGAAAAACCGGTGGGCGCCATGGGAGTGATAGTGGTTCTTACCCTCACCATCCTGGTCCTCTGGCTGGGGGTATACGCCATCTTCTTCTCCAGGGGGTAGGGTATGGTGGACGAGCACAAGGCCCACAAGGCAATCCTGGCTTACGAGAAGGGGTGGCTGGCCTTCTCCTTGGTCATGCTGGTGGTCTTCATCGCCCTCATCGCCTACACCCTGGCCACCCACACCGCCGGGGTCATCCCCGCCGGAAAGCTGGAAAGGGTCAACCCGGCCACGGTGCGCACGGAAGGTCCTTGGTCCGATCCTGCGCAGGCGGTGGTGCAGACCGGCCCCAACCAGTACACGGTTTATGCCCTGGCCTTCGCCTATGGATACCAGCCCAACCCCATAGAGGTACCCAAAGGAGCCGAGATCGTCTTCAAGATCACCAGCCCCGATGTCATCCACGGCTTCCACGTGGAAGGCACCAACATCAACGTAGAAGTCCTTCCAGGGGAGGTTTCCACGGTGCGGTACACCTTCAACAAAGCTGGCGAGTACCGCATCATCTGCAACCAGTACTGCGGCATCGGCCACCAGATCATGTTCGGCAAGATCGTGGTAAAGGAGTGAACCATGGCGGTGCGGATGTCGGACATTAGCCGGGTCTACGAGGCCTATCCGGAAAAGAAGGCCACCCTCTACTTCCTGGTCTTGGGCTTCATCGCCGTCATCATCGGAAGCCTTTTCGGCCCCTTCCAGGCCCTGAACTACGGGAACGTGGATGCCTACCCGTTGCTCAAGCGCCTGCTGCCCTTCGTCCAGTCCTACTACCAGGGCCTCACCCTGCACGGGGTGCTGAACGCCATCGTCTTCACCCAGCTCTTCGCCCAGGCCATCATGGTGTATCTGCCCGCCAGGGAGCTGAACCTGCGCCCCAACATGGGGCTCATGTGGCTTTCCTGGTGGATGGCCTTTATCGGTTTGGTGGTGGCCGCTTTGCCCCTTTTGGCCAATGAGGCCACCGTCCTTTACACCTTCTATCCCCCCCTCCAAGGCCACTGGGCCTTCTACCTGGGGGCCAGCATCTTTGTCCTCTCCAGCTGGGTGAGCATCTACCTCGTCCTGGACCTTTGGCGGCGCTGGAAGGCGCAAAACCCTGGGAAGGTGACCCCTTTGGTCACCTACATGGCGGTGGTCTTCTGGCTCATGTGGCTTATCGCCTCCATTGGCCTGGTCCTGGAGGCGGTGCTCTTCCTCCTGCCCTGGTCCTTTGGCCTCCTCAAGGGGGTTGACCCCCTGATCGCCCGTACCCTCTTCTGGTGGACGGGCCACCCCATCGTTTACTTCTGGCTCCTTCCCGCTTACGCCATCATCTATACCGTGCTTCCTAAGCAGGCAGGGGGCAAGCTGGTCTCCGACCCCATGGCCCGCTTGGCCTTCTTGCTCTTTCTCCTCCTTTCCACCCCGGTGGGGTTCCACCACCAGTTCGCCGACCCCGGCATCGACCCCACCTGGAAGATGATCCACTCCATCCTCACCATGTTTGTGGCCGTTCCCAGCCTGATGACCGCCTTTACCATCGCGGCCAGCCTGGAGTTTGCGGGCAGGATGCGGGGGGGTAAAGGCCTCTTCGGCTGGATCACGGCCCTGCCCTGGGGTAATCCCGCCTTCGTGGCCCCGGTGCTGGGCCTCATCGGCTTCATCCCAGGCGGAGCGGGGGGCCTGGTGAACGCCAGCTTCACCCTGGACTACGTGGTCCACAACACGGTGTGGATCCCTGGGCACTTCCACCTGCAGGTGGCAAGCCTAGTAACCCTCACGGGTATGGGGTCCTTATGGTGGTTGATTCCCAACCTCACCGGCAAGCCCATCAGCGATGGGCAAAGGCGGCTGGGGTTGGCGGTGGTCTGGCTTTGGTTCATCGGCATGATGCTCATGGCCCTGGGGCTCCACTGGCAGGGGCTTCTTAACGTGCCGCGGCGGGCCTACATCGCCGACCCCACGGTCCGGGACGCCGGTGCTTACGCCCATAGCGCCTTGCCCATGGTCTTCAACATCCTGGCGGGCATCATCCTGCTGGTGGCCCTTCTCCTCTTCATCTACGGCCTCTTCAGCGTCCTTCTGGGCCGGGAGCGTAGGGCAGAGCTGGCCGAGGCCCCGGTGCCCTTCGCCGAGGTCATCTCTGGCCCCGAGGACCGCCCCCTGGTGCAGGCCATGGACCGCATCGGCTTCTGGTTCCTGGTGGCGGTGATCCTGGTGGTGCTTGCCTACGGGCCCACCCTGGTGCAGCTTTTCAGCAACCTGAACCCGGTACCCGGCATGCGCCTCTGGTAGCCGGGCCGCACGGGTAGGCAGGGGCCGGGCCTTCCGGCCCTTGACCTTTTCTGGGTAAAAGGAAAGGCTATAGGGGTGGGCTTCATCCCCTCGCCCGGACTCCCTTGGATAGCGGGTCTTTCCCTCCTCCCCTTCTTCCTTCAGTTTCTGGGGCTGGGCCTCGAGGGGGTCCTGGGCCAAGGCCTATGCGGCAGCGCCCTAGGGGTGTCGGAGCTGGAGGCCGTAAAGTACGGCCTGGTGAGCGAGTATTACCTCTACGGACAGCTTTTCCTGGCCCTCTTGGCCCTAAAGGTCACCTACGCCCTGGTCCTGATGGCCCTCCGCTTGATGTATCCTGAAAAAGACCCGCCCTTTGCCCCTCTGGTCTGGAAGGTGGGCGTGGGGCTTTCCCTGGTCCTCCTCCTCCTTTTCCTCACCACCCGCACGCTACCGCTACCCTTCAGCACCCCTTTGGGCCCCGCCCTCCTCTCCCCTGCCCCCTTGGATCCCCTCTCGGTGGTGATGGTTCTGCCCGAGCCCCTCCTGCTGGGTCTTTACCTCCGCTTCCGACCATGAAGCTTCCTCTTCAGGTATACCTGTTGGGCCTTGTCAGCTTCCTCATGGACGTGGCCAGCGAGATGGTCTATCCCCTCCTACCCCTTTTTCTGACCAGCCTAGGGGCGGGCGCAGGGGTACTGGGCCTGGTGGAGGGCATGGCCGAGGCCACGGCCAGCCTCTTCAAGGTGGTGGGCGGAAGGATTTCCGACCGGTTGGGCCGAAGAAAACCCTTACTCCTCCTGGGATATGGGTTGCCCGCCTTCCTGAGACCCATTTTGGCCCTAGCCCAAAGCCCCGCCCATGTGCTCCTTTACCGTTTCCTGGACCGCACCGGTAAGGGCTTGCGCACCGCACCCCGTGATGCCTTACTGGCGGAGAGCGTGGACCAGGGTACCTTTGGCCGGGCCTACGGCCTGCACCGGGGCCTGGACACCCTGGGAGCCACCGTGGGCCCCTTCTTGGCCTTTCTCCTCCTACCCCACCTGGGAATCCGGGGCGTGTTTTGGGCGTCGGCTATCCCTGCTTTTCTGGCCTTTATGGCCCTCTTTTGGGTACGGGAGGCCAAGGCCCCACGGGCCAGGACCCCCCTACCCCCCCTCCGCCTCACCTACCTGGGTACCCTTCCCGTCCCCTACCGCCGGTTTCTCCTGGTCTCCGGCGTCTTCGCCTTGGCCCTCTCCTCCAATGCCTTTCTGCTCCTCCGCCTGAAGGAGCTGGGTCTAACCCAGGAGGCCGTGACCCTGGCCTACACGGGCTACAACCTTCTCTACGCTCTTTTGGCCTACCCTCTGGGTAGCCTGGCGGACCGGGTGGGCTTAAGGCAGGTGGTGGCATGGGGGTTTGGCCTCTACGCCCTGGTGTATTTAGGCTTTGCCCTGGCAAAAACCGCCCTCGCAGGTGTGGCCCTGCTACTCCTCTATGCCCTTTATTCGGCTGCCTTTGAGGGAGCCAGCCGGGCCTATCTGGCCACCTTGGTACCCCAGGAAACGAAGGCCACAGCCATCGGACTCTACCACACGGTGGTGGGGGTTTTGCTCTTACCGGCCAGCGTGATCTTTGGCTTTCTTTGGCAAAGCTACGGGCCCGGGCTGGCCTTCGGCGTGGGAGCGGGCCTGGCCCTTTTGGCCCTCACCCTCTTCCTGCTTGACGGAAAGAGGAGGAGGCCCTAACCTGGAGGAGGTCCTTCGGGACCTCGAGGAGGAAGGGGCCAAAAGCGCTTTCCCCCCTGACGGAGGTAAAGATGCCCATCAGCAAAGAGGAGAAGCAAAAGGTCATAGAGGAGTTCGCCCGCTTCCCCGGGGACACGGGGAGCACCGAGGTGCAGGTGGCCTTGCTCACCTTGCGCATCAACCGGCTATCCGAGCACCTCAAGGTCCACAAGCACGACCACCACTCCCACCGCGGTCTTTTGATGATGGTGGGAAAGAGGCGTAGGCTTCTTCGCTACCTGGAGCGGGAAGACCCCGAGCGCTACCAGGCCCTGGTTGAGAAACTGGGCCTGAGGAAGTAAACTGGTATCCAGGTCGGGGGCGGGGCCTTAGGGCTCCGCCTTTCGCTTGAGGACAACTATGGCAGAAGCCACAACCAACACCCCCATGGCTAAGCGGTACGAAACCCAGGTGGCCGGCCGCCTCCTGGTCCTAGAGACGGGCAAATACGCCAAGCAGGCTTCCGGCTCGGTCCTGGTACGCTATGGCGACACCGTGGTCTTGGCCACGGCCCAGGCCTCGGAGGAACCCATCGAGGCAGACTTTCTCCCCCTCACCGTGGAGTTTGAGGAGCGGCACTACGCCGTGGGCAAGATCCCGGGAAGCTTCATGCGCCGGGAGGGCCGGCCGGGGGAGAAGGCCATCCTCTCCGCCCGCATGACGGATAGGCCCATCCGCCCCCTCTTCCCCAAGGGGTTCCGCCACGAGGTGCAGGTGATCGTCACCGTGCTCTCCGCCGACCAGAAGAACCCCCCGGACATCCTGGGGCCCACGGCGGCCAGCGCCGCCCTCATGCTTTCGGACATCCCCTGGGAGGGCCCGGTGGCCGCGGTTAGGGTGGGCCTCATCGGAGGGCAGTTCGTCTTGAACCCCACCCTAAAGGAGCATGAGGAAAGCGCCCTGGACCTGGTGGTGGCGGGTAGCCGGGACGCCATCCTCATGGTGGAGGCCGGGGCCCAGGAGGTGGACGAGGAGACCTTGGTCCAGGCCTTGGAGTTCGCCCACCGGGAGATGCAACCCATCCTGGACCTGCAGGAGGAGATGGCCCGGACCCTGGGCAAACCCAAAATGGCCTGGAATCCCCCCGAAAGCCTCAGCGAGGAGGAAAAGGAAGCCTTCTACCGCTTGAGCTTGGAACGGGGGCTTTCCGCGGTGCTCCAGACCGCCAGCAAGGGGGAAAGGAGCCGGGCCCTCGAGGCCTTCGCCGAAAGCCTCATCGCCGAGGCCTTGCCCAAAGGGGAGGACGGCACCCCGGACGAGGGCAGGAAGCCCCTTTACGAAAGCGCCTTTGACGAGGTGGTGCGCAAGGAGCTCAGGCGGCTCGTGCTGGAGGAAGGCAAGCGGGCGGATGGCCGCACCCCCAAGGACCTCCGGCCCATCTGGATCGAGGTGGACGTCCTCCCCCGCGCCCATGGCTCCGCCGTCTTCACCCGGGGGGAAACCCAGGTCCTGGGCACCGTCACCCTGGGCACGGGCCGGGACGAGCAGATCATCGACGACCTGGGGATTGACGAGACGGAAAAGTTTCTGGTGCACTACAACTTCCCCCCCTTCTCCACTGGGGAGGTGAAGCGCCTTAGGGGGGTTTCCCGCCGCGAGGTAGGCCACGGCAACCTGGCCAAACGAGCCCTTAAGGCTGTCTTACCCCCTGAGGAGGCCTTCCCCTACACCATCCGGGTGGTGGGGGATGTGCTGGAGTCCAACGGCAGTAGCTCCATGGCCACGGTCTGCGCTGGATGCTTGGCCCTCATGGATGCCGGGGTGCCCCTAAGGGCCCCCGTGGCCGGGGTGGCCATGGGCCTGGTGTGGGAGGGGGACCGGGCGGTGATCCTCACCGACATCCTGGGGCTGGAGGATGCCCTTGGGGACATGGACTTCAAGGTGGCGGGGACCCGGAAAGGGGTCACGGCGCTGCAGATGGACAACAAGGTGGGCGGCCTTCCCCGGGAGGTGCTCAAAGAAGCCCTCATGCAGGCCCGGGAGGCCCGCATGCAGATCCTGGACCTCATGGAAAGCGTCCTTCCCGCTCCGCGCCCCGAGCTCAAGCCCTTCGCCCCCCGCATCCTCTCCCTGAAGGTGCCCGTGGAGAAGATCGGCTTGGTCATCGGGCCTGGCGGGAAGAATGTGCGGGCCCTCGAGGAGCTGGGTGTGGAAGTGGACATTGAAGAGG
Source organism: Thermus caldifontis (assembly GCF_003336745.1). Taxonomy (NCBI): domain Bacteria; kingdom Thermotogati; phylum Deinococcota; class Deinococci; order Thermales; family Thermaceae; genus Thermus; species Thermus caldifontis. Next base: position 123,077 of record NZ_QGMX01000001.1, read on the forward strand.
ACGGGACGGTGCGCATCTACTCCAGCGACATGGAGGCTGCAAAGAAGGCCAAAAAGCGCATAGAGGAGCTCACCATGGAGGCCAAGGTGGGCGAGATCTACGAGGGCACCGTGACCAAGATCACCCCCTTTGGTGCCTTCATCAGCCTCTTCCCCGGGACCGAGGGCCTCTTGCACATCAGCCAGATCGCCCCAGGACGCGTGGAGCGGGTGGAGGACCACCTGAAGGTGGGGGATGTCATCAAGGTCAAGGTGCACCGCATTGACGAAAGGGGCAAGATCGACCTGATCCGCCCCGAGCTGGAGGGCAAGATTCCCCCCAGGCGGCGCAGCTAGCCCTGGGGGGTTCTCCTTAGGGTAAGGTCCCGGCCTAGCCGGGAAGATGGGAGGTTTATGGAAAACCAGGAACGCAGACCAAGAAAAAGACGGCGTAGAAGGCCATTGGAGGCCACTCCCATAAATCCGGGGGACGCCAGGGATTACCTGGAAATCATCCCCCTAGGGGGGATGGGGGAGATCGGCAAGAACATCACCGCCTTCCGCTTCCGGGACGAGATTTTTGTTCTGGATGGGGGGCTTGCCTTCCCCGACGAGGGGATGCCCGGGGTGGACCTCCTCATCCCCCGGGTGGACTACCTGATGGAAAACCGGCACCTCATCAAGGCCTGGGTGCTCACCCACGGCCACGAGGACCACATCGGGGGGCTCCCCTTTATCCTGCCCATGGTCTTCGGCAAGGAAAGCCAGGTGCCCATCTATGGCGCCAGGCTCACCTTGGGGCTCCTCAGGGGAAAGCTGGAAGAGTTCGGCCTAAGGCCCGGAAGCTTCAACTTTAAGGAGATCTCTCCCGACGACCGCATCCCCGTGGGCCGGTACTTCACCCTGGACCTATTCCGCATGACCCACTCCATCCCCGACAACTCCGGCCTGGTGATCCGCACCCCCATCGGCACCATCGTGCACACCGGGGACTTCAAGCTGGACGCCACCCCCATAGACGGAAAGGTTTCCCACCTGGCCAAGGTGGCCCAGGCGGGCGCCGAGGGGGTCTTGCTCCTCATCGCCGACTCCACCAACGCCGAACGCCCCGGCTACACCCCCAGCGAAATGGAGATCGCCAAGGAGCTGGACCGGGTCATCGGCCGGGCCCCGGGTAGGGTCTTCGTCACCACCTTCGCCAGCCACATCCACCGCATCCAGGCGGTGATCTGGGCAGCGGAGAAGTACGGGCGCAAGGTGGCCATGGAAGGGCGGAGCATGGTGCGCTTTAGCCGCATCGCCATGGAGCTGGGCTACCTGAAGGTGAAGGACCGCCTGTACACCCTCGAGGAGGTGAAGGACCTCCCCGACCACCAGGTGCTGATCCTGGCCACGGGAAGCCAGGGGCAGCCCATGTCCGTCCTCCACCGCCTGGCCTTTGAGGGCCACGCCAAGATGGCCATCAAACCCGGGGACACGGTGATCCTCTCCAGTAGCCCCATCCCTGGCAACGAGGAGGCGGTGAACCGGGTCATCAACCGCCTCTACGCCCTAGGGGCCTACGTCCTCTACCCTCCCACCTACAAGGTCCATGCCTCCGGCCACGCCTCCCAGGAGGAGCTCAAGCTCATCCTGAACCTCACCACCCCCCGTTTCTTCATGCCCTGGCACGGGGAGGTGCGCCACCAAACCAACTTCAAGTGGTTGGCGGAGTCCATGAGCCGCCCCCCGGAAAAAACCCTCATCGGGGAAAACGGCGCCGTTTACCGCCTTACCCGGGAAACCTTTGAGAAGGTGGGCCAGGTGCCCTCCGGGGTGCTCTACGTGGACGGCCTGGGGGTGGGGGACATCACCGAGGAGATCCTGGCCGACCGCCAACACATGGCCGAGGAGGGGATCGTGGTCATCACCGCCTTGGCAGCCCACGACCCCGTGGTGGAGGTGGTGTCCCGGGGCTTCGTCAAGGCTGGGGAAAGGCTTTTGGGCGAGGTGAAGCGCATGGCCCTCGAGGCCCTGCAAAACGGGGTGCGGGAGAAAAAGTCCTTGGAGCGCATCCGCGACGACATCTATTACCCGGTTAAAAAGTTCTTGAAAAAGGCCACGGGCCGCGATCCCGTAATCCTGCCCGTGGTGATTGAGGGGTAAAGCATGTACCAAAGCCTCCTCCTTCCCACCGATGGAAGCCCGGCAGCGGAAGCTGGGGTGAGGGAGGGCCTCCGCCTGGCCAAGGCCCTGGCGGCCCGGGTGGCCTTTCTCTACGCCCTCGAGCCCCTGGGGCCCAGGCTCCTCCTCGGCCCCGAGACCCTTCCCTACTACCAGGCCCTGGTGGAGGACCTGCGCCAGGAGGGCTTGGCCGCCCTGGACCGGGCCACCCGCATGGCGGAAAAGATGAGGGTGGGCTTTGAAGCCCATATCCTGGAGGGGCGGGCGGCGGAGGTGATCCTAAAGGAGGCCATGAAGCACGACCTCGTGGTCATGGCCACCCATGGGCGCACGGGTTTGGATTCGGTGCTTTTGGGAAGCGTCACCCAGGAGGTGGTCCGCCGAAGCCCCAAGCCCGTCCTGGTGGTGCCCTACCGCACCAGGGGGAGCCAGGCCGCCAGCAGGTAAAGGGCCAGGATGGCCCAGGAATCGAAGGCCAGAACCCATAGCTTCCTGAGGCTCTGGTACATGAGCCCGGTGAGCACCGTTCCCGCCATGCCCAGGAGGACCAGGACGCTCTGGAGGTGGCTTCCCCCCAGCTGGGAAAGAAGGGGGCCAGGGGTTAGGAGATCCGCATAGGAGAGGAGAAAGGTGTTGAACATGACGCTCCCCAGCACGTTGCCCAAGGCTAGGTCCACAGCCCCCAGGCGGGCGGCGGCCAGGGTCACGGTGGCCTCGGGTAAGGTGGTGACCAGGCCCACCAAAAAGGTGCCCACCCAGGCCTGGCCCAGCCCTGTGGTTTGGGCCAGGGCCTCGGCCAAACCCGGCAGTACCACCGCCGCCCCCACCAATACCCCTGCCCCTAGCAGGTAACGGCCGAGGGCCTTCGGTAAAGGGATATGGGCATAGGCTTCCTCCTCGAGGACCTCGTCGTGGGGAAAACGCCTGGCGTAACGGAAGGAAAGCCAAAGGGCAAAAAGGTAAAGGGGGAATAGCGCCAGAGCAAACCCCCCTATCCGCCCCAGGCCCCGCTCCGCCAAAAGGCCTAGCCCCACCACCGCCAGAAGTAGAACGATGAGTCCTAGGCTTAACCCATGCCTTTGGCTGGCCCGGGCGGTGAGGGGACGGGGGTGAACGGCATCCAGCACGGTGAGGAGCAAGAAGTTCACCATGCTGGCTCCCAAAAGGTTCCCCACGGCGATCTCGGGGAGGCCCTGAAGGGCCGCGCTGGTCACGTTGAAAAGCTCCGGCAAGCTGGTGGTGATGCCCACCAGAAAAAGGCCCATGAAGGTGCGGCCAAGCCCCGTTTTCTCCGCCAGGACGTCCCCGTAGAAGGCCACCTGCCGCCCGGCCAGCAGGATGACCGCCGCCACCGCCAAGAAGGCGATCCAGGTCATAGCCGGGGCTGGAGTAGGCGAAGCAGGTCAAACCGGGTGATGATCCCCATGGGTTTCCCCTCTCCATCCACCACGGGAACGTGGTTGATATCGTAGGCCAACATGAGGTCCAGAACGCGGGAAAGGGGTTCCTCCGGCCCCACGGCGTGCACCGGGCTGGTCATGATCTCCTCCACCCGGGTGCGCCTGGCCTCGGCCAAGACCTCCTCCAACCCGTCGGCCCCCATAAAGCGGCCCAAGAGCATGGGAGCCCGGAAGGTGGAAAAGGGCACACCCCGTTCCTTCAGGAAATCGCTTTCGGTCACGATGCCTATCAGGCGCCCCTCTTTGTCCACCACCAGGACGCTCCCAATGCCTTTTCCCAGCATCAGCCGGGCCACCTCCACCAGAGAAGTTTCGGGATGCGCGGTTACCACAGGACTGGTCATGGCGTCTTTGGCCTTCATCGCCTAGCCTCCTTTTGCCACACTAACCGGTCTACCCCCTCTGCCATAAGCCAGGCCAAAAGGGCCAGGCTCAACACCAATCCCCAGGTCCACGCCGGCACCAAAACGGCCTCCAACACCCCAGGGGCCAGGGTACCAAGGCCCATCTGGATGAGGATACCCAAGGCCACTGCCCCGTGTAGGTAGGGATTGGGAAGGGGCATGTGGTGGGTATGCCTGGCAGCATACGCAAAGAAGAGCTGGCCCAGGGTCATGAAGTGGAAGGTGGCGGTGCGGGCCACCTCCATAACCTCCCCCTGGACCCCAGCGCGGCCCATCCACCCGGGAAGCCCGGCCAGGATGCCCAGGGCGAAGACGGCCTTGACGCTTCCCGTAAGCAAGATAAACCTCCAAGAAGGCGCATCCAGAAGGGGGCTTTCCTTAGGCCTGGGTGGTCGGTCTAGGACCCCAGGGTTGCGGTCCAAAGCCAGGGCCAGGGCCGGTAGGCCATCGGTGACCAGGTTGATCCAAAGAATCTGCACTGCAGTGAGGGGAAGGAGCAGATGTCCAGCCTCGTCCCTCAAGTTTAAAAGGGCAGCAAATACCATTCCAAAGGTCACCACCAAGACCTCGGAAAGGTTGGTGGAAAAGAGGAAGCGGATGAACTTCTGAATGTTCTCATAGATGCTCCGCCCCTCCTCAATGGCCGCCACGATGGTGGCGAAGTTATCGTCCATCAGGACCAGATCCGCCACTTCCCGGGAGACGTCCGAGCCCCGTTGGCCCATGGCCACCCCCACATCGGCCCGCTTGAGGGCCGGGGCATCGTTCACCCCATCCCCGGTCATGGCCACCACCTCCCCCGCTTTTTGAAAAGCTTCTACTATGCGGAGCTTATCCTCAGGCTTGACCCTGGCGAAGACATCCACCTCTAGAAGCTCTTCGTCGGAGAGTTCCCCGATCTCGTCCCCGGTGACCACCACTTCCGCAGGAATGCCCACCTGGCGGGCGATCGCCAAGGCGGTGGCCGGGTGATCCCCGGTGACCATCACCACCCGAACCCCTGCCTTCAACACCCTGGCCACCGCCTCCGGTACCTCCGGGCGGGGCGGGTCCAGGAGAAGGACGAAGCCCAGGAAGCTTAACCCTTCCTCCCGCTCCCCCTCGCCATGGGCCAGGGCCAGGACCCGGAAGCCACGTTGCGCATGGGCCTCCGCCTCCTCCAAGAGGGAAGCCTTTTCCTCTTCGCCTGCGGCGAGGCGGGGGATAATGGCCTCGGGGGCCCCTTTCAGGAAGCTACCCTTGGGCGTGGTCACCCGCATGTACTTCCAGGCGCTGTCAAAGGGCCGTTCGGAAAGCCTGGGGTGTTCTTGGCGTACCCGCTTTATATCCAGGCGTTCGGCCGCATACCGCAAAAGGCCCAGTTCCAAGGGGTCGCCCGCTCCCGTTTCCAAATCGGCGTCGTTGCAGAGGGCCATGGCCAGAAGGGCCCCTTGGGGGTCCGGCCCCACCACCCGCTGCACCTCCATGCGGTTCTCCGTGAGGGTACCGGTCTTATCGGTGGCGATCAGGGTGACGCTCCCCAAGGCCTCCACCGCCGCAAGGCGGCGCACCACCGCCTTGCGCCGGGCCATGCGCTCCACCCCCAGGGCCAAGGCCAGGGTAAGCACGGCAGGAAGACCCTCCGGCACCGCCGCCACCGCTAAGGCTACGGCGAAGAGGAACACCTGGGCGGAAAAGCCTTCCACCAGAAAACCCAAGGCCACCAGCCCTGCGGCAAGGACCACCACCCAACGGGCCACCCTATGGCCAAAGGCCTCGAGGCGCCGCTCCAACGGTGTTTTTTCCTCCTCCATCTCCGCAAGAAGCCCGGCGATGCGGCCCATGGCGCTTCTTAGGCCGGTGCGGGTCACCTGCAAAAGGGCCCTGCCCCGCACCAGAAGGGTGCCGGAAAAGACCTCTTCCCCCTCTCCCTTTTCCACGGGCACGCTTTCCCCGGTGAGGACGCTTTCGTCCACCATGACCCCACTGGCCTCGAGGAGCACCCCATCTGCGGGAACACGATCCCCCGCCTCCAGGCGCACCACATCCGCCGGGACCAGGTCCCGGCTGGGAAGGCGCTGAAAACGCCCATCCCTGAGCACCCAGACCAAGGGTTCCGCCAAGGCTTTCAGGCGCCTTAAGGCCTCCTCTGAGCGCTTCTCCTGAAGAGTGCCCAAGGTGGCGTTCAAAAGGAGGATGGCCAGGATGGCCAAGGATTCCAGGGGAAGCCCATGGGCTCCCTCAAAGACCCAAAGACCCAGGTCCACCACCAAGGCGAAGAGGAGGATGTAGATGAGAGGGCTCTGAAACTGGCGCAGGAACTTCCGCCAAAGGGACTCAGGCGGCCTTTCGGGAAGGGCATTGGCACCGTATTCCGCCAAGCGTTTCCTTGCCTCCGGTGAGGTAAGTCCCTGCATGGGAGCATGATACAAAGTGCCCGCGGGCCTATTGTCCTGGGGAGGTGGGACCGGGTAGGATAACGCCATGTTGCAGTACCCTGAGCTACCCTTAGAAAGCCCCCTGATCGACGCCGAACTTCCCGACCCCAGGGGGGGACGGTACCGGCTTTCCCAGTTCCAGGAGCCCTTCTTGGCGGTGATCTTCATGTGCAACCACTGCCCCTACGTGAAGGGTTCCATCAAGGAGATCGTGGCCCTGGCGGAGAAGTACCGGGGCCAGGTGGCCTTCGTGGGCATCAACCCCAACGACTACCAGCGTTACCCCGACGACGCCCCGGACAAGATGGTGGAGTTCGCCAAGGAGCACGGCATCTTCTTCCCTTATCTCCTGGACGAAACCCAGGAGGTGGCCAAGGCCTACAAGGCCTTGCGCACCCCCGAGGTCTTCCTCTTTGACCAAAACCGCCTTCTCCGCTACCATGGCCGGGTCAACGACAACCCCAAGTTCCCCGACCAGGTGCAAAGCCACGATCTGGAGGCGGCCATAGAGGCCTTGCTCAGGGGTGAAGAACCCCCCCTTAAGGAGGCCCCCGCCCTGGGGTGCACCATCAAGTGGCGGCCCGGCAACGAACCTGAGGTAAAAATCGGCTAGCCAAGGCCCTGCCGCCAGGTACGATGGACGGGTTACCTGCCCTAGGGGCAGGCAGGAGGTAGGGATGCGCGTGCTGGTAACGGGTGGAGCGGGGTTTATCGGAAGCCATATCGTGGAAAGCCTTTTGCAGGAAGGCATAGAGCTGGCCGTCCTTGACAATCTCTCCACGGGTAAGCGGGAACATGTGCCCAAAGGGGTCTACTTCTACAAGGTGGACCTCAGGGACCGGGAGGGGCTGGAACGGGTCTTCCGGGAGTTCCGCCCCACCCACGTCTCCCACCAGGCAGCCCAGGCCTCGGTGAAGGTGAGCGTGGATAACCCGCTTCTGGACTTTGAGGTGAACCTCCTGGGAGGCCTCAACCTCCTCGAGGCCATGCGCAAGTGGGGAACGGAAAAAATCGTGTTCGCCTCCACGGGCGGGGCCATCTACGGGGAGGTGCCGGAGGGGGAAGAGGCCGAGGAAACCTGGCCCCCCAAACCCAAAAGCCCCTATGCCGCCAGCAAGGCGGGCTTTGAGCACTACCTTTCCGCCTACGGGCAGAACTACGGGCTCAAGTGGGTTTCCCTGCGCTACGCCAACGTCTATGGCCCCCGGCAAGACCCCCACGGGGAGGCTGGGGTGGTGGCCATCTTCTCGGAAAGGGTGCTCAAAGGGGAGCCGGTAACCCTCTACGCCCGGAAGACCCCGGGGGACGAGGGATGCGTGCGGGACTACATCTATGTGGGGGATGTGGTGCAGGCCCACAACCTGGCCCTAAAGGGCCTGGAGGGGGTCTACAACGTGGGGACCGGGGAAGGGCACACCACCTTGGAGGTCCTAAAGGCCGTGGCCCTGGCCGCCGGGCGGACCCCCCAGGTCAATCCTGCCCCCCCGCGCCCAGGGGACCTGGAACGAAGCGTCCTCTCCCCCCACAAGCTCATGGCCCATGGATGGCGCCCCCAGGTGAGCTTTGCCGAAGGCATCCGGCTCACCGTGGAATACTTCCGAGGCCGTTGACATACCCCCTACCCCTATCTCAAGATGGGGGCATGAGCGTCCGCTTTTTTCATCCCGCCTGGTTCGCCATGGTCATGGGGAGTAGCGGGGTCGCCGTGGTCCTGAAGCGCTTTGGCCTCGAGGACCTGGCCCAGCTGGCCTATGGCCTTACCGCCCTGCTCTTTTTGGCCAGCCTTGGCCTTTTCCTGGCCAAGCTCCTGGCCCACGCCCCGGCAGTCTGGCGGGAGCTCCACCACCCCCTCCTCTCCCAGCTCTACGCCACCTTCCCCTTAGCCTTCTTGCTCTTCGGCCTAGCCAGCCACCAGGTGGTGGGCTGGATAGGTTTGGCCCTGGGGCTCTTCGTGGTCGGTGCACCGCTGGTCCTCCTTTTGAACCTGGTGGTGACCTATATGATCGTCACCCGGCTGCGCCTTCCCCTCGAGGCCGCCAACGGCACCTGGTTCATACCCCCGGTTTCCGCCATCGTGGTGCCGCTGGTGGGGGGTCCTCTCCTCCCCCTGTTGGGCCGGGAGGCCTTCTATGGGATGCTGGCGTTTTTGGGGCTAGGCTTCCTGCTCTTCCTCCTGGTGGGGGCCATGCTCCTTTCCCGCCTCTACGCCCACGACCGCCCCGCCCCGGAAATGGTGCCCAGCCTCTTCGTGGGCCTTGCCCCGGTGGGCGTGGGGATTCTGGCGCCCCTTTCCCTGTTTAAAGGGGCCCAGCAAGCAGGGCTTTACGCCGGGAGCCTCGAGGGCTTCTACCTCCTGGGGGCCTTCCTTTGGGGATTGGGGGGGTGGTGGTTTGTCCTGGCCCTAGCCCTCCTGCTGGAAAACCTGGCCATCAAAAAGGTGCGTCTTCCCTTTGCGCCCGGCCTTTGGGCCCTGGTCTTCCCCATGGCCGCCTTCACCCTGGCTACCCATGCCCTGGCGGACGGCTTGGAAAGCCGATTTTTCAGGGTTATGGCCTGGTTCCTCTTCCTGGGGCTGCAAAGCCTATACCTCCCCCTGCTCCTCCGCAGCCTGGTGGCCTTCCTCCGCCTGGAGGTGCTAAGGTCCCCGCGCCAACCGGCGCCGGGCCAAGCGCACCCGGGCCCTTAGGGCCGCCAGGTCCTTCCCATCCTCCTTTAGGCGCCTTTGCGCTTCCTTTCGGGCCTCCTCCCTGGCCTTAGGGCCCACCCCTCCCAGAACCTCCCGGCGGGCAAAGAAGGACTCCAGGCCCATCCAGGCGATAAGTTCCTCCCGCTCCACCCCCAAGCGTTCCGGCCGCACCCCGGGCAGGGTCCCCTGAACCCGGCGGTAAGCCTCCCCCAAGGGCACGCCCTTCCGCACCAGAAGGTCCACCGCCTCCGAGGCCAGGACCTCGGGGGAGAGTTCCTCCAGGAGGAGGACGGGGTCAAAGCGGCTTTCCTCGAGGGCCACCCGGGTCAGCTCCACCGCCCCTTCTGCCCGCTCCAAAAGGTCGGCTAAAGGCTCCAATACCCCGGTGGAGTGGTCGTTTAGATCGGTAAAGGGGGTATTGTGGTTCAAAAAGGCCAGGGTACCCATTCCCCCCAGGAGCTGACCCGCATAGATGCGGGCGTGTTCCAAAACCACGGGATTCCGCTTTTGCGGCATAAAGCTGGAGCCCTGGGACACGCTTTCCCCCACCACAAAGGCCCCTCGCTCCGCCCAGAAAAGGAGGTCGGTGAGGAATCGGGAAAGGCTAGCCCCCATTCCCCCCAAGGCCGCGGCCAGCTCCAGGGCATAATCCCCCGAGGCCACGGCGTCCAAGGTGTTCTCCACGGGTCCGGCGAAACCCAAGAGGGCCGCCAGCCGCGCCCGGTCCACGGGATAGGGGTTTCCCGCCAGGGCGCTGGCCCCCAAAGGAGAGCGGTCCAGGGTATCCAAAGCCCTTCTTAGGCGGCGGAAATCCCTCTCCAAAAGCGCCGCTATCCCCAGGAGGTAATGGTCCAAGGTGGAGGGCTGGGCCGGCTGGTGGTGGGTGCGAAGGACCAAGGGCACCCCGGCGTGGGATTGCGCCACCTGCAAGACCGCTTCCCTTAGGCGCAGGAAGTCCCCCAGCAAGGCCACCACCTGGTCCCTGAGGTAGGCACGGAAAACGGTGAGGTCCAAATCGTTGCGGGAAAGCCCCCGGCGGATGGCCCCCGCCACCTCCTCCCCCCAGTGCTCGGAAAGCTGGGCGTAGATGGAAAAAAACACATCCTCCACCTCCCCGGTGAAGCTGGGAAGCGGTAGGGTGCGGAGCTCCCTCAAGGCCACCACCGCCTCTCCCGCCTGGGGAATGCCCAGCCGGGAAAGCTCCAGGGCATAGGCGGTCAGGGCATCAAAGAAATGGGGCACCAGGGCCTCGCGGGCAAAGCGGTATTGGCGGCCCAGAACAAAGCGGCGGTAAACGGCATGCCAACGCATGCTTTCATCCTAGACCTTGGCAAAGGACTTGCCGGGCGGCTTCGGGCATGGTATCTTTTCACCGAGTACAACCCGAAAGGAGGTAAGCGATGAAGCGCAGGGAGTTCTTGAAGAAGCTGGGTGTAGGTGCACTGGCGGCGGTGGGCATGCCTTATATCGCCACCGCCCAGGCTAGGCCGGTGAAGCTGGCGGTGCTCCTTCCCCTCACCGGGCCCTTCGCCTTTGCCGGGAATGCCGGGCGGGAGGGCTTCGTGGACGGGGTGGACTACGTGAACGAGGTTCTGGGGGGCGTTGGCGGCCGAAAGCTGGAGCTTATCGTGGAGGATACCGGCTACGACGTGGCCAAGGGTACCGCCGCCTTCAACCGGGTGGTGTCCCGGGAGCGCCCCGACGAGCTTCTTTTCGTCTACGGGGATTCCACCGGCCTTTCCAAGGCCCTGGCCCCGGAGATCGCCCGCATGGGCCTTCCCTACTCCGCCACCAGCTTCGCCAACGAGCTGGCTGACCCCAAGACCTACCCCACCATCTTCGTCTTCGGCCCCACGTACAACGACATGATGGAGGCCCTCTTGAGACAGATCCGTCTGCAGAAGGGCCGGGCTAAGATCGCCTTGGTCTACTCCAACACCGAGTTTGGCCGCGACCCCATCCCCTACGCCAAGGAAAGGGCCAAGGCTTTAGGCATGGAGGTGGTCCACGAGGAGGTAACCCCTCCCGCCTTCACCGATGCCACCCCGGTGGTCCTCAACCTCCGCCGGGCCAACCCCGACTTCGTGATCCTCCAGGGCTATGCCCTCTCCGCCGAACCCCTGATCCTGCGCACCGCCCGGGAACAGGGCTTGAGGGCGCAGTTTATGGGCACGTATTACTCGGCGGAACTGGCCCTGATCCAGCGGGCCGGTCCCGCTGCCGAGGGGTTCACCGTCACCTACCACAACGCCTACTGGTACGACACCCTGGTGCCAGCCGTGGATGAGATGCGGAAGTTCCGGCAGCGGAAGGGCCGGGACACCTCCTACCGCCCCACCTACTACATGGGCAGCCTGGCGGTGGTGCTGGCCATCGCCGAGGCCATGCGCCGGGCAGCGGGTGCGGGCAAGCTGAACCGGGCCGGGGTGGTGGAATACCTGGAGAAGCTGGGGGACTACAACGGCCTGGGGCTCTTGCATAACTTCCAATTCGTAAACCATCGCCTTCCCTACACCAAACTCTACCGGGCCAGCGTGAAGGATGGCCGCTTCAACGCCATCACCGACTGGATCAAACTGGCCTAGCCCCTATCCCGCCCCCAGGTTTTCCCACCTGGGGGCCTTGCTACACGCCCATGTCTGACCTTTTACCGTACCTCATCGGCGGCCTGGCCAACGGGGCCCTTTACGGCCTTCTGGCTTTAGGCTTCGTCCTGGTATACCGGGCCACCAGCGTGGTGAACTTCGCCGTCGGGGAGTTCCTGCTGGTAGGGGCTTACCTCACCTACACCTTCGCCCTATTCCTACCCCTCCCCCTGGCCATGCTGGCTGCCCTGCCCATGGCGTTTCTCTTCGGACTCCTGGTGGAGCGGGGTTTCGTGCGGCCCCTTTTGGGGCGGAACGTGGTGGCGGTGATCATGGCCACCATCGGGTTGGCCGCAGCCCTGGATGGCGGGGTGCAGCTCCTGTGGGGACCGGACCTCAAGTACCTCAGGGGGGAACTTCCCCAGCTGGGCTTCCAGCTGGGGGACACCTTCGTACCTTCCCGGGCTGTCTGGAACCTCCTTCTGGCCTTGCCCCTGGGATTGGGCCTCCTTTGGCTCCTCAGGAAAAGCCGCTATGGGGTCCTGGTGCGGGCCATCTCCGAGCGGGAGGTGGCGGCCCTGGCCCTGGGCATCCCCACCGCCCGCATCCTGGCGGGGGTCTGGGGCATCTCCGCCCTCCTCGCCACCCTGGCCGGAGCCCTTTTGGCCGTGGCCAGCGGGGTAGGGCATAACCTGGTGTTCTTTGGGCTTAAGGTCTTCCCCGTGGCCATCTTGGGCGGGCTGGACTCGGTGGGCGGGGCCCTGCTGGCAGGCTTTATGTTGGGGGTCCTGGAGGCTCTCTCCCAACGCTACCTGGAACCCCTCCTCCCCGGCTTCACCGAAGCCCTGCCCTTCGTGGTGGTGCTTCTGGTACTTCTGGTGCGGCCCTATGGTCTACTGGGCGAGCGGCAGATCGAAAGGGTGTGATACCACCCCACCCTGGCTTGCGCCAGGGTGGGGGCCCCGGAAAAGGCCTCCGGTAGGTGTCATCTCGTTGGGGCTTAGAGAACGAAACAGGAGGAAAGGGTATGAGGCCACCCCGGTAGCGGCCTCTTCCGGGCCTCATGGCCAAGGGGAAAGATGCTGAGAGAATGGGTATGATCCTGTCCGTAGAAAACCTCAAGGTGGTCTACCGGGGGGTAATCCTGGCCCTGGATGGGGTTTCCCTGGAGGTAAGGGAGGGGGAAGCGGTGGCCCTCCTGGGGCCCAACGGGGCCGGCAAGAGCTCCTTGGTGCGGGCGGTGGCGGGGCTTCTTCCCAAGTTTGAGGGGCGGGTGCTCGATGGGCATGTGCGGCTCTTTGGCCAGGAAGCCACCCACCTGGACCCGGTGCGCATCACGGGCTTGGGGCTTACCGCAGTCCTGGAGGGGCGCCCCCTTTTCCGCTACCTGACCCCCATGGAGAACCTGGTGGCCGCAGGGCACCGCCTTTCCCCCCGGGAGCTGAAGGAGGGCATGGAGGAGGTCTTCGCCCGCTTCCCCAGGCTTTACGAGCGTCGCCACGAACAGGCGGGTTACCTCTCGGGAGGCGAGCAACAGATGCTCCTTTTGGGCATGGCCCTCCTCACCCGCCCCAAGGTCTTGGTGGTGGACGAGCCCTCCTTGGGCCTCGCCCCTAAGCTGGTGGAGGAAGTGATGCGCACCTTGGACGCCCTGAGAAAGGAGAAAAAACTTAGCCTCCTCCTGGTGGAGCAAAACGCCCGGGCAGCCCTGGCCATCGTGGACCGCGTCTATGTTTTGGAGCGGGGCCGGGTGGTGTTTGCCGGCGACGCCAAAGCCGCCCAGGAAGACCAGGACGTGATGGAGTTCTACCTGGGCAAGGAGGAGGTGGGCTTCCGCCAAGCCAAGCGCTACCGAAGGAGGAAGCGGTGGGTGTGATCCTCGAGGCCAAGAACCTTCACCTCTCCTTCAAGGGGGTAAAGGCCCTGGTGGGGGTGGAGTTCAGCGTAGCTGAAGGAGAGTTCTTCGCGGTAATCGGGCCCAACGGGGCCGGGAAAACCACGCTTCTGAACGTGCTTTCCGGGGTGTATGAGCCCGACAAGGGCGAGGTGGTCTTCCTGGGCCAAAACCTCCGGGGGAAAAGCCCCCAGGATAGGGCCCGCATGGGCCTAGCCCGCACCTTCCAGGGCCTGGAGATCTTCCGGGGCATGAGCGTTTTGGAAAACGTGAAGCTAGGGGCCGAGCTGGCCCTGCCCGCCTACCCCCTGGCCCTACCCCGGGCCGAGCGGGAATGGCAGCTTAGGGCCTGGGCCGAGGAAGTCCTGGACTACCTCCACCTCTCCCCCTTCCGCCACGCCCCTGCAGGCATGCTTCCCTACGGGTTGCAAAAGCGGGTGGAGGTGGCCCGGGCCCTGTCTAGCCGGCCCAAGCTCCTCCTCCTGGACGAGCCCATGGCCGGGCTTTCCCTGGAGGAGAAGCAGGACCTGGCCCGGTTTCTCCTGGACGCCCGGGAGGAGTGGGGGGTAACCCTCCTCTGGGTGGAGCACGACCTCAGGGCGGTCCTGGAGCTTTCCGACAGAGTCCTGGTCCTCTCCTACGGGGAGGTGCTCTACTATGGCCCTCCCCAAGGGGTGCGCCAGGATCCCAAGGTGGCGGAAGCCTACCTGGGGCAAGCTTGAGGCGCTATGGAAGGGACGCTGCTTGCCTACCTGTACCAGCATGCCAAGCAGGAGCCAGAAGCCCCAGCCCTTAGGGTGAAGCGGCTGGGTATCTGGCAGAAGACCTCCTGGAAAGACCTTTTGGAACGCACCCTTAGCCTGGCGGGAGGGCTATGGGCCCTGGGCCTAAGGGAGGGGGAGGTCCTGGCCATCCTCGGCCACAATGCCCCCGAGTGGGTGGAGGCCGAGCTGGCCGCCCAGACCCTAGGGGCCTTGCCCATGGGCATCTACGCCGACGCCATGCCCGAGGAGGTGGGCTACTTCCTGGAGTTCACCGGGGCCAAGGGGATCGTGGTTTCCGACGAGGAGCAGCTGGACAAGGTCTATCCCCATCTGCACCTGGTGGACTTCGTCCTGGTCTGGGAGGAGGCGGGGATGTCCCGCCACTTCCAAGGCAAGGTCCAGCGTTTCAGCCAGGCCCTCGGGGACCCCAGGGTGGGGGAGGAGGCCTTAAAAAGGCGTCACCCCAAGGAGATCGCCCTTCTCGCCCCCACCTCGGGCACCACGGGGAGGAGCAAGCTGGCCATGCTCTCCCACGAAAACCTCTTGGCTGGCCACTTCGCCCTTCGGGAAGCCCTAGGCTTTCAAAGGGGCGCCTGGGTGTTCAGCTACCTGCCCTTACCCTGGATCGGGGAACAGATGCTCACCGTGGTCCAGGGCCTGGTGGAAGGCTCCACCGTGCACTTCCCCGAGGACCCCACCACCTTAAGGGAAGACCTTAAGGAGGTTCAGCCCGACTTTTTCCTGGCCCCTCCGAGGCTTTGGGAGGACATGGCCAGCCTCATCCAAAGCCGCATGGCAGATGCCGATCTTCTGAAGGCCTTCTTCTACCGGGTGGGGATGGGAGCCCTCTTGGAGGGGGCAAGCCGGGAGTTCCGGGGGGAGAAGGTGGGCCTTTGGCTGAACCTTAAGAGGGCCCTCTTTTACCCCCTCATCGCCAGGCCCCTTAGGGCCAGGCTGGGCCTTGCCGCCTGCCGCATCGCCGTCACCGGAGGAGCCCCCCTGGGCCCCGAGGTCTTTACCTTCTTCCGCGCCCTGGGCCTGGACATCCGCCAGGTCTATGGCCAGTCGGAAACCGCCGCCGCCACCACCGCCCACGCCACCGGGGACGCCCCGCCCGAGACCGTGGGGCCACCCCTTCCCCACACGGAGGTGCGCATCAGCGAGGAGGGGGAGATCCAGGTGAAAGGCCCCCAGGTCTTCCAGGGCTACTTCCGCCAGGAAAAGGCCACAGCGGAGAGCTTCGCGGAAGACGGCTTTTTCCGCACCGGGGATGCCGGCTTCTTTGACGAGCGAGGGCACTTGGTGATCCTAGGCCGGGTTAAGGAGGTGGGGGCCCTGCTGGATGGGACCCGTTTTGCCCCCCAGTTTTTGGAAAACCGTCTAAAGTACTCTCCCTACATTCGCGAGGCCGTGGTGCTGGGGCATGGGAAGCCCTTTGTGACCGCCCTCATAGAGCTGGATCCGGAAAACGTGCAGAACTGGGCCAGGAGGCGGGGGATTCCCTTCACCACCTACCTTTCCCTCACGGAAAGGCCCGAGGTAAGGGCCTTAATCGCCGAGGAGATCCGCATGGTAAACAAGACCCTACCCGAAAAGCTCAGGATCCAGCGCTTCGCCATCCTCCCCAAGGAACTCCACCCCGACGACGAGGAGATCACCCGCACCCGCAAGGTCCGGCGCCAGGTGGTGGAGGCCCGCTACGGCCCGGTGATCCAGGCCCTTTACGGCGAAGGTGGGCGGGTGGAGGTGGTGCTCCCCATCCGCTACCTGGAGGGGGAAGGGAGGCTCGAGGCCACCTTGGAGGTGCAGGAGGTCTAGGATGTATCGCCTTGCCAAAGGGCTGACCGATGCCTTTAGCCGCCGTTTCGCCCGGGCGGTGAGGGAAACCTACCGGGAGGACGAAGCGTACGCCAGCACGCCCCTGGGGCGCCTGGCCTTGGGGGTCTTCCTG
This sequence comes from Thermus caldifontis, assembly GCF_003336745.1. Taxonomy (NCBI): domain Bacteria; kingdom Thermotogati; phylum Deinococcota; class Deinococci; order Thermales; family Thermaceae; genus Thermus; species Thermus caldifontis. Next base: position 139,379 of record NZ_QGMX01000001.1, read on the forward strand.
CTTCTTCTCCTCCTCCTGCCTTTTCTTCTCTCCCCCTACCCCATGTACGTGGCCACCCTGGTGGCCATCGGCGCCTTAAGCGCCATGGGCCTGCACCTTCTGGTGGGAGGAGCGGGGCAGATCTCCTTGGGCCACGCCGCCTTCATGGGGGTGGGGGCCTACACGGCAAGCCACCTTTATGGCCCCTTGGCCCCCCTGGGCATCCTCCTGGGGGGGGTTATCGCCGCCTTTTTGGGCCTCATCCTGGGCCTCCCCTCCCTGCGCATCAAAGGGGTGTACCTGGCCATCGCCACCCTGGCCTTCCAGTTCCTGGCCGACTACGTCTTCAAAAACTGGGAGGCCGTCACCGGGGGCATCCGGGGACGGACCCTGCCCCCTGCCGAGCTTTTCGGCCTCTCCCTGGACACCCCGGAAAGGCTTTGGTACCTGGTCCTCCTCTTCGCCCTGCCCCTTTTCCTCTTCGCCAAGCGCCTTCTCATGACCCGGGCGGGCCGGGCCTTCATGGCGGTGCGGGACAACGACCTCTCTGCCCGGGTGGCGGGGGTTGACCTGGTGCGGGTGAAGCTTCTGGCCTTCGCCCTCTCCGCCTTCTACGCTGGGGTGGCGGGGGGGCTTTTGGCCCAGCTTTACAAGGCGGTGACCCCCGAGTACTTCCCTCTTTCCGTGAGCATCCAGTACCTGGCCATGGTGATCGTGGGGGGGGCAGGCACGGTGCTGGGGGCGGTTTTAGGGGCCTTTTTCGTGCTCCTGATCCCCGAGGTTCTGAATAGCCTGGTGGGGGCCCTGGGACCCCAGTACGCCGCCACCTTGGCCGCCTGGCGCAACGTGGTCTTCGGCCTTCTCATCCTGATCTTCCTGATCCTGGAGCCCTTGGGGCTTGTGGGGCTATGGGGGAGGATCCGCAGCTACTTCCGCACCTGGCCCCTGCCCTACTAACGGTCCCAGTCCCTAAGATGGCGCAGGGCCACAGGAAAGCCTAGCCCCAGGCCGAAAAGCAAAAAGGGGGGCGAAGGGTGGACGAGGGCTGCCAAAAGGGGCTGGGCCAGGGCCACGGCCAGGGCCACCCGGTAGGGTCTGGGAAAGAAGGCCAAAAGGAGGATGCAAAGGAGGAAGGAGGCGAGAAGCAACCGGGGGTCCACCGCTAGGAGTACCCCAGCCCCTGTGGCCAGGCCCTTCCCCCCCCTGAGGAAAAGCCAGGGGGAGAAGGCGTGCCCCCACACGGCCCCCACACCCCCCACCAGGCCCCCCACCGGACTTCCCGCCACCCCCTCCCCCAGGGCCACCGCCAGGATCCCCTTGAAGAGGTCCAAGAGGAGGACCATGAGCCCGGGCACCGGCCCCAGCACCCGGTAGGCGTTCAGGGCCCCGGGGTTGCCCGAGCCTTCCCTTAGGAGGTCCCTTCCCCTAAGGGCCCCGAACCAGTAGGCCACGGGAAAGCTTCCCAGAAAGTAGCCCAGGAGGAAGGCCTGGAACATGGCTATAAGGCCCTTCGCACTTGGTCCTGCAACCGCAAAAGGGCCGCCTCGAGGCCCCTTAGGCGCAAGGGGGTGAGGAGCTCCTCCAGCCCCGCCCCTTGGTAAAAGGTGGGGGGTACCGCCAGCACGGCCTCGGGAGGCTCGCCCTCGAGGCCCTCCTTCAGCAGGCCCGCAAAGGCCTTCACCGTGGGGGCTTCATCGGGAACAAAGAAGTAAAGCCTAACCCTGCCCTCCACCACCTCCGCCTTCAGGAAGAAAGGGGTCTGGCACTCGTGTACCCGTTCCAACTCCACTTCCTGGGGCGGGGTGGGCACCCTCTTGGCGTAGTCCAGGAGGACCTGGGCTTTGAGCTCCCTGGGCAAGGTGCGGATCAGGTCCAAAGCTTCCTGCAGCTTCTTGGGCAAGGCCATGGTCCCAGCTTAGCCCCCCTTGGGAGGGGTATGGGTGGGGCGGAGCTCTATCTCGCTCACCAAGGCCCTCTCCGGCATCTCTGCCGCAAAGAGCACCGCCTGGGCCACATCACGAGGGGAAAGCTTCCAGGAGGCGCCCAGCGCATTGCCGGCAAAGCCCGTGTCCACCGAGCCTGGCAGGATGTTCACCACCCGCACCCCTTCCTCCCTAAGCTCCAGCATGGCCGCCCCCATGAGGCCCAGGAGGCCAAACTTGCTGGCGTTGTAGGCGGCCCCGCCCTTAAAGGCGTTTTTGCCCGCCAGGCTGGCGATGTTCACCACCATGCCCCTGGAGGCCAAGAGGGCCGGCAAAGCCGCCTTGAGACCCAAAAAGGGGCCCACCAGGTTCACGTCCAGAACCTGGCGGAGCTCCTCCTCGCCAAGCTCCTGGATGGGCTTCATGAGGCCAATCCCGGCGTTGTTGACCAGGAGGTCCAGCCGGCCATAGGCCTGCAAAAGGCCCGCCACCGCCCGCTGCCAATCCGCCAAAGACCGCACATCGCCAGGGAAGGCCAAGGCCCCTTCCCCTAGCTCCGCCGCCAAGGCCTGAAGCCGCCCTTCGTCCCGGGCCAAGAGGCCCACCCGGTACCCCTTCCCGTGGAGGGCCCGGGCGATGGCCTCCCCGATTCCCCGGCTTGCTCCCGATACCAAGGCCACCCGCATGCCCTCTAGCTTAGCCCAAAGCGCTCCCGGATGCGGGTAAGAATCTCCCTTAGCCCCTCCTCCAACTCCTCCAATCCCCCCCGGTTCTGCAAAACCCAGGTGGCCCGCCTCCCCTTCTCCTCCTCGGGCATCTGGGCCTTCTCCCGGGCCAAGACCTCCTCCCGGGAAAGCCCAGAGCGCTCCATCACCCGCCGGATGCGCTCTTCCAAGGGGGCGACCACCAAAAGGGTCCCATCCAGGCGGGCCTCCCAACCCTTTTCAAAAAGAAGGGGGATCTCCAGGAAGACCAAAGGAGCCTTAAGCTGGGCAAGCTCCTGGGCCAAAAGCCGGCGGATTTCCGGGTGGAGGAGGTCCTCCAGGGCCTTTAGCCGTTCGCGATCGGAAAAGACCATCTGGGCAAGGGCCCTTCGGTCCAGCTCCTCCCCCTTGAAGGCCTCCGGGAAAAGCCTTTTCAGTTCCTCCTTCTTATTCTCCCTGGCCCTTTGGGCCAGCTCGTCCAGGTCCAACACCGGGTATCCCCAGGCCCGCAAGAGGGAAGCCACCGTGCTTTTGCCGCTGCCGATATTCCCGGTGATGCCGATAATAATGGGGTGCTTCGCCCGATCGCCCATAGGGACTTCCCCTTTTATACCCCCAAGGGGGCCATCCCCGTGGGGGGTGCTTTACGGGACCTTCTTCTGGGGAAAAGGCCCTGGGACCTGGACTTCGCCGCTTTAGACCCCGTGCGGGCGGCGGAGGAAGCCCAAGGGCACCTTGGGGGCACCCTTTTCCCCTTGGACCCAGAGCGGGGCCAGTACCGCCTGGTGACGGGAAAGCTCGTCCTGGACTTCTCCCCCCTGGAAGGCAGCCTGGAGGAAGACCTTCTTAAGCGGGATTTCCGCCTAAATGCCCTGGCCTGGAAGGGGGGGCGGGTGTGGGGGCTAAAGGGGGCGGTGGAAGACCTAAGGCAAAAGGTCCTGGTCCCGGTGCGGGAGGAAAACCTTTACCAAGACCACTTGCGAAGCCTAAGGGCGGTGCGCCTGGCGGCCAGCCTAGGCCTTGGCCTGCCCGGGAAAACCCGCAACGCCCTCTCCCGCCACGCCCGCTTCCTCAGGGGGCACCCGGAAGCCCTGCCGGCCCGGGAACGGGTAAAGGAGGAGCTCGCCCGCCTCCTCCTATCCCCGCGGGCGTCTTGGGGTCTACACGTATTGGAAGGGGTGGGGCTTTTGGACCCTTATCTTCCCGAACTCCGCCTTTTGGTGGGACTGGAGCAAGGAGGGGTCCACCACCTGGACGCCTGGCGGCATACCCTTTCCGTGGTCTTCCACCTCCTTTGGCTTTGGCCGGAGGCCCCTTTAGAGGCCCGGCTGGCCGCCCTTTTCCACGACATGGGCAAGCCCTTAACCCGCCGCTTTGACCCCCAGGTGGGCCGCTTTCGCTTCCTGGGGCATGCGGAGGTGGGGGCGGAGATGGCCAAGGCCGCCCTCCTTTGGCTCCGTTTTCCCAAGGAGGCCGTGGAAAAGGTGGAGGCTTTGGTGCGCCGCCACATGGACCGGTTACCGGACGAGGCCAAAGCCCTCCGGCGCTTTCTCTTTCGCCGAAAGGACCTTCTGCCCCACCTGGTTTACCTCATGGCCGCAGACCGCCTGGGCACAAGGGGGGTGGAGGAGGAGGCCTGGAGGGTCTTGGAAGCCTACCAAAAGGCCTTATCCCAGCCCCTGCCCACCCGTCCCCTCCTTTCCGGGGAGGAGGTGATGGCCCTCCTTTCCCTAAGGCCCGGCCCCCTGGTGGGGAAGGCCCTGCAAGCCCTCCTCTTGGCCCAGGTGGAGGGAAGGGTGACGACCCCAGAAGAGGCCAAGGCCTTTCTCCTATATTGGAAGGGGCATGGAGCGGATACGCCTGCGGGAACCCCAGATCACCCCTATTGAGGGGGGGTTCCTGGTTTCCGACCCCTACGGGGTCTTCCCCAAACCCCTGGCCCTTACGGAAGGAGGGCTTTTCCTCCTCTCCCTCCTGGAGGGACGCACCCTGGAGGAGGTGCAGGAGGAGGTATTTAAAACCCACGGGGTGCTAGTACCTAAGAAGGAGCTGGAGGAGCTGGTCAAGGCCCTGGAGGAGGCCGGACTGCTCCTTACCGAGGAGGTGGAGAGGCGGCTTAAGGAGGAAGAGGACAAGCTGAAAAAGGAGCGCCCCATGCGCCTTTCAGGCCTCTCCTACCCCGCTGGGCAGGAGGAGGCCAAAGCCTTCCTCGAGGCCTTCCGGGCCAGCTTCCCTGGGGAAGCCGGGCCCCGCCCCGAGGTCCTCCTCCTACCCCACCTGGAACCCAGCCGCGTGCCCGAGGTCTACGGGGCCGCCTTGGCGGCCCTGGAAAGCCTGCCTCCGCCGGAACGCCTCTACCTGGTGGGGGTGGCCCACCGGCCCCTCAAGGAAAAGGCCGCTGCCCTTCCCGTTCCCTTCCACACCCCCTTCGGCCCCGCCCTCCCCGACCTCCCTGCCCTCCAGGCCCTAGATACCCTCCTCCCCTACGAGCTTTTCAACACGCCCCTGGCCTTCCGGGAGGAGCACAGCCTCGAGCTACCCCTCTTCTTCCTCAAGGGGGTCTTTCCCCAGGCCAAGGTCCTGCCCCTTTTGGTGGGCCGGGGGGGCCTCGAGCTGGGGGAAGCCTTGCGGGTGGTCCAAAGGGACTACCCCGGCCTCTTGGTGCTGGCGGTGGACCTTTCCCACGTGGGACCCCGCTTTGGCGATCCCCCCCTTTCCCGTCCCCTGGCGGAGGAGGCCAGGAGGCGGGACCTAGGGTTTCTGGAGAGGCTGGCCCAAGGGGAGGTGGAGGCGGCTTTGGCCCACCTGGGGGCCAACCCCACCCGCATAGATGCGGTGGAGGTGGTGAGGAGCCTAGCCCCCCTCCTAGCCGGCAGGAAGGGGCAGGTTCTGGCCTACCGCCTGGACCTCGAGGCCCCTACCCTCTCCGCGGTGGGCGCGGGAACCCTGGTCCTTTAGCGGCGCCGCCGGCGCCTTCTGGTGCGGGTTTCCACCGGACGATGGGCTGGACCCTCGTCCTTAGGGGTCCACTCCCCGAAGTAGACGGTGTTCACCGTGGCCCTTTCCGGCCGTTCGTCGCGGTTCCTATCCTTGGGCGGTCCTACCACTTTGCGCATGGCTACCTCCTTGGCCTCCTTCCCCCGGGCCGGCTTGGCCCGGGCATCCTCTTGATGATCCTCCTCCCGGTAGGGCAGGAAGTCTATTTGCCGAAGCCTGGGATTGGCGGCGGCGATCACCACCTCCATCGCATCCCCCAGGCGGATCCTCTTGCCCTTGGGGCCCAAAAGGGCCAGGGCCTCCTCGCTATAGGTGTAGGGGCCTAGGGCCTCGAGGCGCACCAGGCCTTCCACCCCGTTTCGCAGCATGACAAAGGCGCCAAAGCTGGCCACCCCGGTCACCTTGCCCAGGAAGCGCTCCCCCAGGTGGAGCTCCGCCCACGTGGCCATGTAGTACTTGGTGAGCTCCCTCTCCGCCGCCTCCGCCTTCCTCTCCATCTCCGAGGCATGCTCGGCGATGGCGGGGAAGGTCTCCTGCCAGCGGGCCTTTTTGGCCGGGGTGAGGGTGCGCCGGAGGATGGCCTTCAGCACCCGATGCACCACCAGATCGGGGTAGCGGCGGATGGGGCTGGTGAAGTGCAGGTAGTGCTCCATGGCCAGGCCGAAATGCCCCAGGTTCTCGGCGGCATACCGGGCCAGGCGCAAGGAGCGGAGGACCAGGTTGGCCACCACGGGCTCCTCCGGGCGCCCCTTGGCCTCCAGAAGCACCCGTTGCAAGGCCTTGGAGGAAAGCTTCTCCGGCAGGGCGTACCCCAGCCGGGCCAAGGCGGTACGGAGCTTCCCATAGGCCTCCTCCAAGGGCTCCTCGTGCACCCGAAAGAGCCCAGGTAGCCCCTTCCTCACCAGGTGCTCGGCCACCACCTGGTTAGCGAGAAGCATAAGCTCTTCAATCAGGCTTCGCGCCTTGGGTTCCTCCTGGGGCAGGAGGTGGAGGGCACCGTTTTCCACCTCCACCTTGACCTCAGGGAAGCTGAAGTCCAAGGACCCCGTCTCGAGGCGCCTCCCCCTCATCCTTTGGGTGAGGTCCAGGAGAAGGTTCAGGTCCTCCGCCAAAAAAGCATGCTCTTGGGGCAGGCCAAACCCCTCAGCAAAGGCCTCCACCTCGGTGTAGGTGAGGCGGGCCACGCTCCTTATCACCCCTTCGGCGAAGCGGACCCGTTGGATGTTGAGCTCCTGGTCCAAATCTACCAACACGGAGAGCACCAGGCGGTCCTCATGGGGCTTTAAGGAGCAGACCCCGTTGGAAAGCCTTTCGGGTAGCATGGGCAAAACCCGCCCCGGCAGGTAGACGCTGGTCCCCCTCTGAAGCGCCTCCTGGTCCAGGGGGCTACCCTCCTTCACGTAATGGGAAACGTCAGCGATGTGCACCCCCACCCGGTAGCCGGTGGGAAGTACCTCCAGGTGGATGGCGTCGTCAAAGTCCTTGGCGTCCACCCCATCAATGGTGAAGACCCTTAGGCCTCGGAAGTCTTGACGCCTCCGAAGCTCGGCCTCGGGGATCTCCAGGGGGATGGCCTCCGCTTCCTTTAGCACCTCCTCCGGGAACTCGGCCCTCAGGCCATACTTGGCGATCACCGCCTCGGTTTCCGTTTCCGGGGTGTCCCCCTCGCCCAGGTACTCCAAGAACTCCCCATAGGGACGCCGGTGGTAGTGCACCTTGACCACGATCCGGCTCCCCCGCTTGAGGCCATGAAGCCCCTCGGGAAGTAGCCTCAGTTCCGGAAGCCCCGGCTCATCGGGAAGGAGCACCGCGTACCCCTTACGAAAATCCAGGGTACCCACAAGCCGCTTTCGGGCCCGCTTCAGGACCCTTTCCACCACCCCCCAGGGCTTCCCGTCCCGGCCAGGGGGCATGACGCGGGCCTCCACCAGGTCATCGGGCCAGGCATCCCCCGTGTGGCCCGGGGGGATGAAGAGGTCCTTCTCGGGAAGGCGTACGAAGCCATACCCGTCCCGGTGAAGGCTGATGGGCCCCTGCACCCGGGCAGGGAGGAAGTAGTGGCTTCCCTTCTTCTCCAAAAGCCCTTCCCGCACCAAGGCCTTAAGGTAGGCCTTGGCCTCCCGTTTCTCCAACCCAAACCGCCTTAGAATCTCCTCCAAACGGTGGGGTTTTCCGGTCTTTTTGAAGAACTCCAGTAAGGTTTCCCGCATCCTATCCCAGGAGGCCCTCCAGGGCCTTCTCCGTGGCCTTCAGGCTCTCCGAGAAGGCCGAAAGGGCCTCGTCCACATGCTCCTTGCCGATGATGAGGGGGGGCTCGAGGCGCACCACCTTGGGGTTATTGAGGCCAAAGGCGGTGATCACCCCCCTCTCCGCCAGCTCCGCCACCACCAAGGCACCGATGTCCGCATCGGTAAACTCCACCCCCAGCATCAGGCCCCGGCCCCGCACGTCCTCTATCAGGTGAGGGTACTGGGCCTTGAGGGCCTTAAGGCCCTCCATCAGGTACGTCCCCATCTCCAAAGCCCTTTGGGGCAGGTTCTCCTCGAGGGTCACCTCAATGGCCGCCAAGGCCGCCGCCGCCGCCAGAGGGTTGCCGCCGAAGGTGGAGGAGTGGAAGAGGGGGTTTTGCCGGAAGATCTCAAAGACCTCCCTTCTACCCACGCAGGCCCCGATGGGCATCACCCCGCCCCCCAAGGCCTTGGCCAGGGTCATGAGGTCGGGGGCCACCTCCTCCCAGTCCACCCCAAACAGCTTTCCCGTCCGCCCAAGACCGGTCTGCACCTCGTCGGCGATCATGAGAACGCCCTTTTTTCGGGTTAGCTCCCGCACCCCCTTTAGGTACCCCTCCGGGGGCACCCGGATGCCCCCCTCTCCCTGGATAGGCTCCACAATCACCGCGGCCGTTTCCCCGTCTATGGCGGCCTCCAAGGCCTCCAGGTCCCCATAGGGCACCACCTTGACCCCGGGAAGCAAGGGCCTGGCGGGATCCTGGTACTGGGGCCTGGGGGTGAGGGAAAGGGCCCCCATGGTCTTCCCGTGAAACCCCCCCTCCGTGGTGACGATGCCCGGCTTCCCCGTGTAGGCCCGGGCCAGCTTGATGGCCGCCTCCACCGCCTCCGCCCCCGAGTTGCCGAAAAAGACCATCTCCAAGCCCTCGGGGGTGATCTCCGCCAGTTTGGCCGCAAGCCTCGCCGTTGGCTCGGAGACCAGGACCCTTACGGACATGGGCATGCGCTCAAGCTGGGTCCTAACCGCCTCCACCACCTTGGGATGGCGGTGGCCCAGGTTCAAGGTGCCATAGAGGCCCAAAAAGTCCAGGTAGCGCTTACCCGTGGTGTCCCAGACGTAGGGGCCTTCCGCATGGGACTCTATCCGGTCCAGACCGGTGAAGCGAAGCAACCCTGCCAAGCCGGGATTGATGTGGCGCTCAAAAAGCGTAAAGGGGTCGTGGCTCATGCCCACAATGCTATCCTAAGTGTAGCACACTCAAGGCTTGGTAGATGTCTTCCGGAATGCGGCCAGCCCTCTCCCCCACCTGGCACAGATGCCGGGTAAAGCCTTCCGCCAACAGCGCCCCCTCCCGCTCTACCCGGTAGCGGAAAAGGAGGTCCCGCCGGGAAAGGTGGGCCAGGCGGGTTCGCACGGAGATCTCCTCCCCAAAGCGGGCGGGGGCGCGGAAGGTGATCCCTAGCTCCACCACCGGGAAGGCCACCCCCCTTGCCTCCACCTGGGGGTAGGGCAGACCCACCCTCTCCAGAAACTCCACGCGGGCCGCCTCCAAGTACACCGCATACACGGAGTGGTGGACCACCCCCATCTGGTCGGTTTCCGCATACCGCACCTTTATGCGGGTTTCGCTCTCCACGGCACAAACTCCAGGCGAGGCAGGTGGCGCAGGCGCACCCGCCGGGCGATCTCGGATAGTAGCCTTCTCTCGGCATGGCCTAAGGCCAAAAGGGCCCTCTCCTCGTCACGGAAGGCCTCCACGTACACCGTAAGCACCCTGCCGTCGGGGGAAAGGCGCACCGCTTCCACGGTGAGGAGGAAGAGCCGGGGGTCTTCCAGGCCATGGATGGCCTCGGCCAGCGCCCGCTTAAGGCGCTCCTCCAGGTGGGCCCTTCCGTAACTCACCACCTAAAGCTTACTCCCGGTCCAGGCGGGAAACCAGATCCGCCAGCTCCCTGGCCACCTCTTCCGCCCCCTCCTTGGCCTCCACCATCACCCGCACCACGGGCTCGGTGCCCGAGGGGCGCACGTTCACCCGGCCGAAGCCCTTAAGCCTCCCTTCCGCCTCCCGCACCGCCTCCTGGAACCTTGGGTGGGCCACCACCCGATTTTTGTCGGAAACCCGCACGTTCAAAAGCACCTGGGGATACATGGGCAGGGCCTCGTACCAGTCCGCAAGGTCCCCACCTAGGGCCTTCAGGGCCTTCAGGGTGAGGAGGGCGGTGAGAAGGCCATCCCCCGTGGTGTGGTGCCGGAGAAAGATCACGTGGCCCGAGGGTTCCCCGCCCAGGAAAAGCCCCCTTTCCTTCATCACCTCCAGAACGTACCGGTCCCCCACCGCCGCCCGGTGGAAACCAAGGCCCTTTTCCCTCAGGGCCACCTCGAGGCCCATGTTGCTCATCACCGTGCCCACCACCCCCTTTTCCCCATAGGCCAAGGCAGCGAGGTAGAGGATGTGGTCCCCGTGGAAAAGTCTTCCTTTCCGGTCTAGGAACTGCACCCGGTCCCCATCCCCATCCCAGGCGATGCCCAGGTCCAGGCCCAGCTCCACCACGAAGCGGGAAAGGGCCTTGGGATCCGTGGCGCCACATCCCTTGTTGATGTTGCGCCCATCGGGGGTGTTGAAGAAGGCCATCACCTCGGCCCCCGCCCGCTGGAAGAGCCTTGGCCCCAAGCGGTAGGTGGCCCCATGGGCCAGGTCCAGGCCCACCTTAAGGCCCGAAAGGTCGGGGGCGTGGGAGAGGAGGAAGTCCAGATACATCCTCTCCGCTTCCCGGAAATCCCCCACGGTGCCGATGCCCCGGGTGGGATGCTCCTCCTCCAGGAGGGCTTCTATCTCCTCCTCCACCGGATCGGGAAGCTTCTCCCCCTCGGGCCCGAAAAACTTGATGCCGTTGTCCTGGTAGGGGTTGTGGCTGGCGGAGATCATGGCCCCGGCGCTGGCTTTAAGGTGCCGGGTCAGGTAGGCAAGCCCGGGGGTGGGTAGCACCCCCAGGTGCTCCACCCTCACCCCCTGGCTCATGAGCCCCGCCGCCAGGGCGGCCTCCAGGAGGTCGCTGGACTCCCGGGTGTCCTTGGCCAGGAGGACCACAGGCTTAGGGTCCACTTGGCGGAAGTAGGCCCCCGCCGCCTGGCCAAGCCTGAGGACGAACCCGGGGGTCAGGGGGGGCTTGCCCGCCTCCCCCCGCACCCCGTCGGTACCAAAGTAGCGCCTCATGGGAAAGACTATACCGCTGCCAACCCCCTAGGTTATTCTAGGGGCATGGCTACAGCCTTTGGGCTCGTGAGCCTCGAGGCCTACCTGGCGAAGGAGGTCCGCTCCCGGCGCAAGCACGAGTATGTGGAGGGGGTAGTCTACGCCTTAGCCGGGGCCAACGCTCGCCATAACCTCTTGGTGAGCAACCTGCTTTACCTCTTTCGCAGAAGGGCGGAAGGTACCCCCTGCCGCGTGTTTCCCTCTGACATGCGCCTAAAGGTCGGGAACCGCATCTACTACCCCGACCTCAGCGTGGTCTGCCATCCCGTGGACCTAGAGGCCCTTTACTTGGAGGACGCCTGTTTGGTGGTGGAGGTCCTCTCCGCCAAAACCGCCAACATTGACGCTCGGGAAAAGCGCACCGCCTACCTTACCCTTCCTGGACTGAAGGCCTACCTTATGGTGGACAGCCGCCGGCCCTCCCTCATCCTCTACCGCAAAGGAGAAAGGGGCATTGAGGAGGCCAGGGACCGCATTCACCTCCCCTGCCTGGAGATGGAGCTCACCCCGGAAGAGGTCTACCGGTTTTAGGCCTTGGCGGAAAGCCAGTCCTCCCCGATGCCCACCTCCACCTCGAGGGGCACCGCCAAGGGCCACACCCCCTCCATGATCCTCTTGGCCTCTTGGGCCACTTCCTCTGCCCGGTCCTTGGGGGCCTCGAGGACCAGCTCGTCGTGCACCTGAAGAAGCATCCGGGCCCCCAGGGCTTTAAGCCTAGGGAAGAGCTTCACCATGGCCAGCTTCATGAGATCCGCCGCCGTCCCCTGCACCGGCATGTTGAAGGCCATGCGCTCGGCAGCCTCCCGGATGCTCTTCACCCGGGAAGTCAGGTCGGGCACGTAGCGTCGGCGGCCAAAGAGGGTCTCCACGTAGCCCCGCTCCCGCCCCGCCGCCAGGGTTCTTTCAATCCAAGCCCGCACCTTGGGGTAGCTGTGGAAGTAGCGCTCGATGAAGGCCACCGCCTCCTCGTAGGGGATGGAAAGCTCCCCCGAAAGCCGGTGAGCGGACATGCCGTAGAGCACGCCAAAGTTGATGGTCTTGGCCGCCCGGCGCATCAGGGGATCCACCCCTTCTGGGGGCACCCCAAACATCCAGCTGGCGGTTTGCGTGTGGATATCCTGCCCCTCCTGGAAGACCCGGATCAGGTTCTCGTCCCCGGAAAGATGGGCCAAAACCCTGAGCTCTATCTGGCTATAGTCCAAGGCCACCAGGGTCCACCCCTCTTCCGCGATGAAGGCGCGGCGGATCCTTTGGCCCAAGGGGGTGCGCACGGGAATGTTTTGCAGGTTGGGGTCGGAGCTGCTTAAGCGCCCGGTGGCCGTGGCCGTCTGGTTGAAGCGGGTGTGGAGCCGGCCCGTCTTGGGGTGGACCAGGCCGGGAAGGGGGTCAATGTAGGTGCCCTTCAGCTTGGCAAGCTCCCGGTACTGAAGGATGTGCTCCACAATGGGGTGGACATGCCTTAAGGCCTCGAGGACCGCCGCACTGGTGGAGCGCTTTCCCGTCTTCTCCGTCTTGCCGATGGCGGGAAGCCCGAGCTCGTCAAAGAGGACCCTTTCCAGCTGGTCCCGGGAGTTCAGGTTAAAGGGGTGCCCCGCCAGGCGATGGACCTCCCCCTCCAGCCGCCCAAGCTCCGCCTCCACCTCCAGGGAAAGGGCCCTCAGATAGGCCACATCCAGCCGAACCCCCGTGGCCTCCATGTGGGCCAGGACCCGGGATAGGGGCTTTTCCACCTCCTGGTAAAGCCAAAGTAGCCGCTCCTCCCCCTTAAGCCGCTTTAGGAGGGTGGCGTAGAGCCTTTCGGAAAGAAGGGCCCTTTCCCCCGCCTCCTCCGTCCACTCCCCCCCGTAGCGCCGGGCCACCCCCTCGGGGGTGGTGTTGGCGGGATCCAGAAGGTAGGCGAGGAGCATGGGATCATCCCCAGGCGCCAGGGAGATCCCTTCCCTTAAGGCCACCACCGCCAGGTCCTTGGCCAGCAGGCCCCGGGCCTCCCCCAGCTCCCCTAGGGCGGCCAAAGGGTTTTCCGCCCGGTACACCCGCCCCTCCAAGGCGGCCGCCAGGGCCCTGAGTTCGGCCCACATGGGCTCAGGCCTGGAGAGGACAAACCCCACGAAAGCCCCCTCAGGAGGTGGCCAAGGGGCTTCCTCCGCCGCTATGGGGCTTTGCAAAAGGCCAAACTCATGGAGGAAGCTTCCAAACTCAAGCCTCTCCAAAAAGGCTTTGAGGGCCTCCCGGTCCGGCTCCCGGCGCCGGGCAAAGTCCACCTCCAAGGGCAGGTCCGTGCGCACCCGGGAAAGCTCAAAGGAAAGCTTCAGGTCCTCCAGGTGCGCCTGGATCTTCTCGCGAAGGTGGGCGGGCTTCACCTGGTCCAGGTTCCTGAGCAGGTTTTCCAGGCTCCCCCATTCCCGGACCAGCTTGGCCGCCGTCTTCTCCCCAATCCCCTTGACCCCGGGGATGTTGTCGGAAGGGTCCCCGGCAAGGGCCCGGTAGTCCACCCACTGGGAGGGCTTCAGGCCATACTTTTCCCAAAGCCATTCCGGGGTGATGAGGTACCCTTCCGGGTGCAGGATGGCGATCCGATCCGACAGGAGCTGGTAGAGGTCCCGGTCTGCGGTAAGGATGCGCACCTCGTAGCCTTCCCCTTCCGCCTTTTTGGCCAAGGTGGCCAAGACGTCGTCGGCCTCAAAGCCTGGCACCTCGAGGCGCATGAGGCCCAGAAGGTCCACCAGCTCCTTGATGAGGGCAAGCTGCCGGGGGAAATCCTCTGGCGTAGGGGCCCGCCCCGCCTTGTAGGCCTCGTAGGCCTGGTGGCGGAAGGAGGGGGCCTTGGCGTCAAACACCACCATCACCACGTCCCCGTCTTCCTTGAGCGCCTTCAAAAGGCTTTTGGCGAAGCCGTACACCGCCTGCACCGGCTCGCCGCGGCTGGTGGTGAGGCCCTTGAGGGCGAAGAAGGTGCGGTAGGCCAGGTGGTGGCCGTCCACCAAAAGGACCCGGCCCTTGGGCTCAAAAAGGGGCAGCATCGCCCTTATGCTACCCTAGTCCTCCACCCGGACCTGCCCCCGGGTGAGGTTCCTCACCTCCCGCAAAACCTCCTCCTTCTCCCCGGCAGGAAGCCGCACGCAAAAGCGCACCCCTTCCGGCCGGTAGTCCTCCGTCACCGTAAGGGAACGGGAGCGTAAGAGTCCATGCACCCGGCCCACCTCGGAGAAAGGCACCCAAAAGCGCACCTCCTCCCACGCCACAAGGGGCACCTTAGGGGCTCGCCTCAAGGCCTCGGCGGCCACACCCCCATAGGCCCGCACCAACCCCCCGGCCCCCAGCTTGATGCCCCCAAAGTAGCGCACCACCAGGACCACCACCCCATCCAGCCCCTGGGCCTCTATGGCGTGAAGGATGGGTTTGCCCGCGGTGCCTGTGGGCTCGCCGTCGTCAGAGAAACGGTAGAGGTGGCCCAGCTTGTAGGCATAGCAGTTATGGGTGGCCTGGGGTTCACGGTTCGCCGCCAAAAAGGCCAAGGCCTCCTCCTCCGAGGCCACCGGAGCCGCCTTGGCGATGAAGCGGCTCTTCTGGACCGTCTCCTCGTGGACCACCGGGGCCGCCAGGGTGTAGGCCATCTATGCCCTTTCCTCCAAGGCCCGGCGGGCCGCCTCCTCCATGCCCCTGGGGTCTGGGAGAAGGCCTGTCCAGATGCGGAAGGCCAAGGCCCCTTGCCAGGCCAGCATGGGAAGCCCCGTCTGCACCCGAAGGCCCCTTTCCTGGGCCTCCCTTAGAAACCGGGTCCAAAGGGGGCGGTAGACCAGGTCCACCGCCGCCCCTTCCTTGGGGAAAAGCTCGGCCGGCAAGGGGGTGGCCCCTGGGTCCTTAAGCCCCACGCTGGTGGCGTTCACGATGAGCCAAGCCTCCTGGGCCTTCTCCAGGGGGACCGCCTCGAGGCCAAAGGCCCCCGCCAAGGCCTGGGCCTTTTCCCAGGTGCGGTTCCAAATCCATACCCTAAGGCCCGCCTCCCTTAGGGACCAGGCCACCGCCCGCGCTGCCCCTCCGGCCCCCAGGACCAAGGCGGGGCCCACCAGGGGAATCCCCCCGGCCTTTAGGGCTTCCAGAAACCCTGGGGCATCGGTGTTGAAGCCAAGAAGCCTCCCCTCCACGGAAAGCACCGTGTTCACCGCCCCAATGGCCTTTGCCTCCGGAGAAACCCAATCCAAAAGGGGCAAGGCCGCCTCCTTGAGGGGAATGGTCAGGTTTACCCCCCGGTACCCCTGACGCACCACCTCTAAGCGCTCCTTTAGGGCCTCGAGGGGGGTTTCCCAAGCCTCGTACGTTCCCTTAAGCCCCAAGGCGCTCAGGGCATGGCGGTGCATGGCGGGGGAAAGGGAATGGCCTATGGGATACCCCAAAACCGCCAAGCGCAGCATGCCCTTTAGGATACCCCACCCCACACCCCCGCCCAGGCCGTATAGAATGGAGGCGGTGAAAAGGCTATTGGCCTTAGGCATCCTCCTTTCCCTGGCCCTAGGGAAGACCTACCTCATCCCCATCCAAGGGGAGATAGACCCCGCCTTGGCCGTCTTTGTGGACCAGGCCCTGGCCCGGGCCGAACGGGAAGGGGCAAGCGGGGTGGCCTTCCTCATCGATACCCCTGGGGGCCGGGTGGACGCCGCCATCCGCATCTCCGACCGCATCCTGCAGACCCCCCTCCCCACCTTAGCCGTGGTGCAGAACGCCTTTTCCGCCGGGGCCTTGATCGCCCTTTCCTGCCGCCAGGTGGTCATGCTCCCAGGCTCGGAGATCGGGGCGGCCCTACCGGTGGTGGCCCTGCCCTTGCGGGAACCCCAGGCGGCGGACCAGAAAATCATCTCCGCCCTAAAGGGGAAGTTCCGCGCGGTGGCCGAGGCCCGGAGCAGGCCCGTGAACCTGGCAGAGGCCATGGTGGACCCCAGCCTGGAAATCCCTGGCCTCTCCGCCAAGGGGGAGCCCCTCACCCTTTCCGCCGAGAAGGCCGTGGAGCTGAAGGTGGCGGACTTCAAGGCGGGAAGCCTCGCCGAGGCCCTGCGCCAGGCGGGCTACACCTTGGAGACGGAAAGGCTGGAGCCGGGCCCCAGGGTGCAGGTGGCCCGTTTCCTCACCAGCTCCACCGTGGCCGGGCTCCTTTTGGCCTTGGGGCTTTTGCTCCTTCTCCTGGAGCTCTTCACCCCGGGGTTCGGGGTGGCGGGGGCCTTGGGGCTCGCCTTCCTGGCCCTTTACTTCGCCGGGGGGTGGCTGGCGGGGCTTTCCGGAGCCTTTGAACTTATCCTTTTCTTCCTAGGCGTGGCCCTTCTTCTCGCCGAAGCCTTCCTCTTTCCCGGTTTTGGCATCGCCGGAGCCTTGGGGGTGGGGGCTATTCTGGCCTCCGTGTACTTCACCTTTGGGGAGAATGCCCTTTTGGTCATCGCCATCGCGGTGATCGCCTTGGGCTTGGGCCTCCTCCTGGTCTTTCGCTTCCTGCCTAGAACCCGCCCGGCAAGGGCTTTGGTGCTGGAAAGCGCCATCTCGGAACACGCCACCGGGGACGAGGTGGAGGTGGGGGCTATCGGCGTGGCCCTCACGGACCTAAGGCCTGGGGGTGTGGCCCGCTTTGGCAACAAGCGCGTAGATGTGGTGGCCAACCGGGGCTTCCTGCCCAAGGGCACCACCTTAAGGGTGGTGGAGGTCAGGGGGCCCACGGTGGTGGTGGAAGCCTTGGAGGAGTGATATGGAAGGATTGGGTGTGCTTTTTCTGGCGTTTATCGTCCTGGTTCTGGTCTTCTTGTTCTTTAGCTTCATCCCCGTAGGCCTCTGGATCTCCGCCTGGGCCGCAGGGGTCCGGGTGCCCCTCATCACCCTGGTGGCCATGCGCCTCAGGCGGGTTCCCCCCGCCAAGATCATCTACCCCCTCATCAAGGCCACCAAGGCGGGGTTGGACGTGCGCCTGGACCGCCTCGAGGCCCACTATCTGGCCGGGGGCAACGTGGACCGGGTGGTGGATGCCCTCATCGCCGCGGACAAGGCGGGCATCAAGCTCACCTTTGACCGGGCGGCGGCCATAGACCTAGCGGGGCGGGATGTGTTGGAAGCGGTGCGGGTTTCCGTGAACCCCAAGGTGATCCAGACCCCCATGGTGGCCGCGGTGGCCAAGGATGGGATCCAGCTTCTGGCTACGGCCCGGGTGACGGTAAGGGCCAACATCGACCGCCTGGTGGGCGGGGCCGGGGAGGAAACCATCATCGCCCGGGTGGGGGAAGGCATCGTGACCACCATCGGCAGCGCCAACTCCCACAAGGAGGTGTTGGAGAACCCGGACCGCATCAGCAAGACCGTGCTGGAAAAGGGCCTGGATGCCGGCACCGCCTTTGAGATCCTCTCCGTGGACATCGCCGACGTGGACGTGGGCAAGAACATCGGGGCCCAGCTGCAAATAGACCAGGCGGAGGCGGATAAGAAGATCGCCCAGGCCAAGGCGGAGGAGCGCCGGGCCATGGCCGTGGCCGCGGAGCAGGAGAACCGGGCCCTGGTGGAGGCCATGCGGGCCAAGCTGGTGGAGGCCCAGGCCCAGGTACCCCTGGCCTTAGCGGAGGCCCTGCGTTCAGGAAGGCTTGGGGTCATGGACTACTACCGCCTGAAGAACATCGAGGCCGACACCGACATGCGGGAGTCCATCAGCCGGGCGGCCAAGCCCGAGGGTGAGGAATGAGCTTAGACGACCTTCTGGGTCTCCTTTTCCTCCTCTTCTTTATCGTCATCCCGGCCCTCCAGGGCCTAAGCCGCCGGGGCCAGCCTTCCCCCACCCCTCCAGGCTTCCCGGAGGACCTGCCAGAGCCGGAACCCCTACCCCGCCCCAAGCCCAAAGCCCGGCCCAAGCCAAAACCCCGGCCAGCTCCTCCCCCCGCCTCTCTGCCCTCCGAGGCCGCCTCCTTGGAGCGCTACCCCAGCCCGGAGCGCACGCCCTTGGAGGTCAGCTTCCGCGAAACCCCCTCCCCGGAAGAACCCCGCAAGAAGGCGCCCAAAAAGAGGCTCTCCACCGATGCTGAGAGCATCCTCAAAGGGGTGATATGGCACGAAATCCTGAAGAAGCCCAAAGGCTGGTAATCCCCCTAAAGCCCGAGGAAACCCTGGCCTTTTTGGGCCAGGCGGACCGCAACCTGAAAAAGCTCCGCTCCCTTTTGCGAGAGGCCTTCGGCGACCGGCTCAAACTCATCATGCGGGGCAACCAGGTGGAGCTGGAGGGCGAAGGGGAAGCCCTGGGGGTGGCCGAGCGGGCCGTGCGGGACCTCCTAGCCCTCCTAAGGCAAGGGGCAGAGCTGGATCCCCCCACCCTGGAACAGGCGGTGGCCCTGGCCCTGCAGGGGGAGGGCCTGTACCAGGCCACCACCCCGGAAACCGAGCTGGCGCTACCCGGCCGCCTCAGGCCCAAAACCCCGGGGCAGAGGCGGTACGTGGAGGCCATCGCCACCCATGACATCACCTTCGGCATCGGCCCTGCCGGTACCGGGAAAACCTACCTGGCGGTGGCCATGGCCGTGAGCCACCTCCGGGCCAAAAGGGTCAAGCGCATCATCCTCACCCGGCCGGCAGTGGAGGCGGGGGAAAAGCTGGGGTTTTTGCCCGGGGACATCCAAGCCAAGGTGGATCCCTACCTCCGCCCCCTCTACGACGCCCTCTTTGACATGATCGACGCCGAACGCTTTGAGCAGTACCTCCAGTCCGGGATCATCGAGGTGGCCCCCTTGGCCTTCATGCGGGGCCGGACCCTCAACGACGCCTTCATCATCCTGGACGAGGCGCAAAACACCACCCCCGAGCAGATGAAGATGTTCCTGACCCGTATGGGCTTCTCCTCCAAGATGGTCATCACCGGGGACATCACCCAGATCGACCTGCCCAAGCACCAAAGGTCGGGCCTCGTGGAGGCCACCCGCATCCTGAAGGGCATTGAGGGCATCGCCTTCATCTACTTCAAGGAGTCCGACGTGGTGCGCCACCCCCTGGTGGCCCGCATCATCAAGGCCTATGAGGAAGCCGAGCACAGTGGGGATCGTGGCCAATAAAAGGCCCCCCAAAGGCCTTATCCCCAGGCTCCGCCGGGCCCTTTCCGCCCTGATGGAGGAACTGGGGGTGGGGGAAAAGGCGGTCACGGTCATCCTTACCGGGGATCGCAGGATCCGAACCCTGAAACGGGAATGGTGGGGAGAGGATGAGGCCACGGATGTCCTTTCCTTTCCCCACTATGAGCCCGGGGACCCCTTTGTGCCCCTGCACCTGGGGGATATCTGGATCAGCCTGGACACCGCCAAAAGGCAGGCGGAGGAAAGAGGGGTTCCCCTGGAGGAGGAGGTGCTCACCCTGGCGGCCCATGGGCTATGGCACCTCCTGGGCCACGACCACCAGAAGGAGGAGGATTGGGAAGGGTTCCACCGCGTCCAAGAGAGGATCCTCAGCCTCTAAAGGGCGTTTGGCGCTCCCTGGGCTACGCCTGGGAGGGCATTCTGTACGCCTGGCGGGTGCAGCGCAACTTCCGCCTCGAGGCCTACCTGGCCCTCCTAGCCCTGGGCCTGACCTTCTGGCTAGGGATAAGCCCGGTGCCGATCCTCCTCGCTAGCGCCCTGGTGCTTTCCCTGGAACTCCTGAACACCGCCCTCGAGGCCCTGGCCGACCTGGTAAGCCCGGTGTTCCACCCCCTGGTCAAGCGGGCCAAGGACACGGCGGCAGCAGCGGTGCTTTTGGCCAGCTTCTTCGCCCTCCTCCTGGGCCTCTACCTCTTCCTGCCTCCCCTCCTGGGACGTTTTGGGCTAAGCTAGTCCTATGGACCACGAGGAAAGGGAGATGATCCTGGAGATTTTTCCAGGCACTCCCCCCGAACTTCTCCCCATTGGGGAGATTCTTTATTATCGCGACGAGGAAGGCCGGGTGATCATCCAGGAAAAGGGGCCGCCGGAGCTCCGCCTGACCCTGGACCCCCTGCCCGGAACCCTGGGAAGCCCCCAGGTGTGCGAGGCCTGCCGCCGCCACCTTTCGGGAAGCGCCTTGGGGTTCTTCCGCCACCCGGTGGGCGGAAGGGAAACCCACCTCCGCTACCTGGTCCTCTGCCTGGACACCGCCACCTGCGCCAGCCATGCGGAGCCCGAGCGTTTGAGGGAAATCCTCCTTCGCGGTATACTCACCTGAGAAGGAGGCCCTTGGGCCAAGGAGGTCGGCTTTGGCCGACCTTCATGACTTACGAGGTGAGCTATGGCGCGCGAGGTAAAGCTAACCAAGGCCGGTTACGAGCGGCTCATGCAGCAACTTCTGCAGGAACGGGAGCGCCTGCAAGAGGCCACCCGCATCCTGCAGGAGCTCATGGAGTCCTCCGACGACTACGACGACTCGGGGCTGGAAGCGGCCAAGCAGGAAAAGGCCCGCATTGAGGCCCGGATCGACAGCCTCGAGGACATCCTCTCCCGGGCGGTGATCATAGAAGGAGCCACCACCGAGGTGATCGGCCTGGGCTCGGTGGTGGAGCTGGAAGACCCGGTCAGCGGAGAACGCCTGGAGGTACAGGTGGTTTCCCCCGCCGAGGCCAGCGTCCTGGAGACCCCCATGAAGATCTCCGATGCCTCCCCCATGGGCAAGGCCCTCCTGGGCCACAGGGAAGGGGATGTGCTCAGCCTGGAAACCCCTAAGGGCAAGAAGGAGTTCCGGGTGGTCTCGGTGCGCGGCTAGACATGAACGAGCAGACACGGCAACGCCTACTCAACCTGGAAGCCCTGGTGGAGGCGGGTTTTCCACCCTACCCCTACCGCTACCCCAAAACCCACAGTGCAAGGGAAATCCTATCCGCCAAGGAGGGGGCCCCCCCGGAAAGCGAGTGGCCCGAAGAGGTGGCCTTAGCCGGGCGCATCGTGGCCCTTAGGCGCATGGGCAAGGTCACCTTTGCCCACCTCCTGGACGGAAGCGGCAAGATTCAGCTTTACTTTCAGAAGGATCTGACCCCCCAGTATGGGCTTCTCAAAAAGCTGGATGTGGGGGACATCCTGGGGGTCAAGGGCACGGTCTTCACCACCAAAACCGGCGAGGTTACGGTAAAGGTCCTCTCCTGGACCCCTTTGGTGAAAAGCCTCCACCCCCTCCCCGACAAGTGGCACGGGATCAAGGACAAGGAGGTGCGCTACCGGCAGCGCTACCTGGACCTGATCGTCAACCCCGAGGTCCGGGAGATTTTCCAACGGCGCACCGCCATGGTGCGCTATATTCGCCGCTTCTTTGAGGAGCGGGGGTTTTTAGAGGTGGAAACCCCCATCCTCCAGCCCACCACCGGCGGGGCGGAGGCCAGGCCCTTCAAGACCTACCACAATGCCCTGGACCACGAGTTCTACCTGAGGATCTCCTTGGAACTCTACCTGAAGCGCCTTTTGGTGGGCGGCTTGGAAAAGGTTTTTGAGATCGGTCGGAACTTCCGCAACGAGGGGATTGACCACAACCACAACCCTGAGTTCACCATGCTGGAGGCCTACTGGGCCTACGCCGACTACCAGGACATGGCCAAGCTGGTGGAGGAACTGCTTTCCGGCCTGGTCCTTCACCTCTTTGGCTCCTACCAGGTCCCCTACCAGGGCCGGACCCTGGACTTCACCCCACCCTTCCGCCGCATCTCCTTCGTGGAAGCCCTGAAGGAGAAAGCGGGCCTCGCCTTTGACCCCTTGGACCTGGAAAGGCTAAGGATTTTCGCGGATGCCCACCACCCGGAACTGGCCCATGTCCCCAGCTACAAGCTCCTGGACAAGCTTTTCGGCATCTACGTGGAGCCTGAGCTGCAAAACCCCACCTTCGTCTTTGACTTCCCCCTGGCCATCAGCCCCCTGGCCAAGCGGCACCGGGAAAAGCCCGGGCTTACCGAGCGCTGGGACCTCTATGCGGCCGGGATGGAGCTCGCCCCCGCCTACTCCGAGCTCAACGACCCCCTGGACCAAAGGGAGCGCTTCCTGGAACAGGCCAGGCGCAGGAAGGAAGGGGACGAGGAGGCCCCTGAGCCCGACGAGGACTTCCTCCTGGCCCTGGAGTACGGCATGCCCCCGGCGGCGGGGCTTGGCTTGGGCCTGGACCGCCTGGCCATGATCCTCACCGACCAGCCCTCTTTGAGGGATGTCCTCCTCTTCCCCCTCCTCAAGCCCAAGCGGGAGCTGGTGGAGGAAGAGACCTAGGTGGCGGAACGGGCTGCCCGCCTCAGCTTCCTGGTGGCCCTCCTGGTCTTAGGGCTTAAGGGGGTTGCCTACCTCCTCACCGGCTCGGTGGCCTTGCTTTCCGATGCCCTCGAGTCCACAGTGAACGTGGCGGCCGCGCTTCTGGCCCTCTTCGCCATCCGCTTCGCCCAGAGGCCCCCCGACGAAACCCACCCCTTTGGCCACACCAAGGCCGAGTACTTCTCCGCGGTGCTGGAGGGGGTCTTGGTGGCGCTGGCTGCCCTCCTCATCATCAAGGAGTCCATCCCCCGCCTCCTGGAACCCAAGCCCCTCGAGGGCCTGGGGCCTGGTCTCTTGGTCAGCCTCCTGGCCTCCCTCCTGAACGGCCTTTTGGCCTGGCACCTCATCCGCCAGGGAAAGCTTCTCCGCTCCCCTGCCCTCACCGCCGATGGGTACCACGTGCTTTCCGATGTCCTGACCTCCGTGGAGGTGCTCGCCGGCGTGGGCCTTGCCTGGGGCACGGGGTTATGGGTGCTGGATCCCCTCCTGGCCCTATTGGTGGCGGGGAACATCCTCCTCATGGGCTTCCGCCTGGTGCGCCAGTCCGTGGGGGGGCTTATGGACGAGGGCCTCCCCCCGGAGGAGGTGGGGCGGATCCGGGAAACCCTTGCCAAGGCCTTGGGGGGAAGGGCCCTGGAGGTCCACGACCTAAGGACCCGCAAGGCGGGGAACCGGGCCTTTTTGGAGTTCCACCTGGTGGTGCCGGGGTCCATGACGGTGGAAGAAGCCCACCGGCTCTGCGATGAGCTGGAAAGGGTTCTGGAGAGAACTTTCCCTGGCCTTGCCGTCACTATCCACGTGGAACCCGAAAGCGAGCGTAAACGCCCGGGGTGAGGAAGCTGGGGCCCAAGGCTCAGGGAAGACCCATCCCACGGCGTTCCCCCTACCCTGGCCACCTTGTCCCCTCGGAAAGGGGGCTTTCGGAAAGGCTGGACCCCAACCCCTGGATAGCCCTTGGCCGGCCGCCCCGGCAGGCGGGATGGCATAACGCTCTTTTCCTTAGGCGCACAAAAGCGTAGAATATGGCCCAAGGGAGGGCCCATGCGCAAGAAGCACGACTGGCTCAGGGAGACCTACCAGAAGAGCCTGGAGAAGATGCCCGAAAGGCCCGTGGCCCACCGCACCCTTTCGGACATCGCCCCAGAGCCCCTTTACACCCCCGAGGACATCGGGGTTCTGGACCCCGAGTACGAGGAGAAGCGGGGCTACCCCGGGGAGTACCCCTATACCCGGGGGGTCTACGGCTCCATGTACCGGTCCAAGCTCTGGACCATGCGCATGTTCGCCGGCTTCGGCACCGCCGAGCAGACCAACGAGCGCTTCAAGAAGCTTTTGAAGGCGGGCCAAACCGGCCTTAGCGTGGCCTTTGACCTGCCCACCCTCATGGGCTACGACTCCGACCACCCCCTCTCCCAGGGAGAGGTGGGCAAGTGCGGGGTGGCGGTATCCAGCCTGGCGGACATGGAGATCCTCTTTGAGGGGATCAACCTCGAGGAGGTCACCACCTCCATGACCATCAATAGCCCCGCCAACGCCATCTGGGCCATGTACCTGGCGGTGGCCAAGAAAAAGGGCTACGACTGGAAAAAGCTTGGGGGCACCATCCAAAACGACATCCTGAAGGAGTTCATCGCCCAAAAGGAGTTCATCTTCCCCCCAGAGCCCAGCGTGAAGCTGGTCATCGACACCTTTGAGTGGGGGCCTAAGAACGTCCCCAAGTGGAACTTCATCTCCGTATCCGGTTACCACATCCGGGAGGCGGGCTCCACGGCGGTGCAGGAGCTGGCCTGGACCCTGGCCGATGGGTTCGAGTACGTGGAAGCTGCCCTCAAGCGGGGCCTGGACATCGACGAGTTCGCTCCCAGGATCAGCTTCTTCTTTGACGTCCACAACGACTTTTTTGAGGAGATCGCCAAGTTCCGCGCCGCCCGGCGCATATGGGCCAAGGAGATGCGCCACCGCTACAGGGCCAAGAACCCCCAAAGCTGGGCCCTCCGCACCCACGCCCAGACCGCTGGGGTCTCCCTCACCGCCCAGCAACCCCTGAACAACATCGCCCGGGTGGCCATCCAGGCCCTAGCCGCCGTCCTTGGGGGCACCAACAGCCTCCACACCGACGCCTACGACGAGGCCCTGGCCCTGCCCACGGAGGAATCCGCCACCATTGCCCTGAGAACCCAGCAGATCATCGCCTACGAAAGCGGGGTCACCCACACCATTGACCCCTTGGCGGGGAGCTACTACGTGGAGTGGCTCACCGACGAGATGGAGCGCCAGGCCATGGCCATCATCGAGGAGATCCGCCGCATGGGCGGCGTGGTGCGGGCCATCGAGGAGGGCTACTTCCTCCGGGAGCTGGCCGAGGCCAGCTACCGCTACCAGCAGGAGGTGGAGCGCAAGGAGAGGATCATCGTAGGGGTGAACGCCTTCACCGACGAGATCCCCCTCAAGGTTCCCATCCAGCTGGTGGACCCCGAGGTGGAACGGGTCCAGGCGGAGCGCCTGGCCCGGGTGCGCCGGGAGCGGGACCAAAAGCGGGTGGAAGAGGCCCTGGCCGGCTTGCGCCGGGCTGCGGTGGAAGGGCAGAACACCATGCCCCACTTCGTGGAGTGCGCCTTGGCCTACTGCACCCTGGGGGAGATGATGAACGTCTTGCGGGAAGTGTACGGCACCTACCAGGAGCCAGCCTACGTTTAGGATGGGGTTATGGACCGGCGCATACGGGTGCTCATCGCCAAGCCCGGGCTGGACGGCCACGACCGTGGGGCCAAGGTGGTGGCCCGGGCCTTAAGGGATGCCGGCATGGAGGTCATTTACACCGGCCTACGGCAAACCCCCGAGATGATCGTCTCGGCGGCCATCCAGGAGGACGTGGACGCCATAGGGCTATCCATCCTCTCGGGGGCCCACATGCACTACTTCCGGGAGGTTAAGAGGCTTTTGGACGAGCAGGGAGCCTCGGACATCCTCCTCTTCGGGGGAGGGATCATCCCCGATGAGGACGTGCCCAGGCTGAAGGAGCTAGGGGTGGCGGCGGTGTTTGGCCCCGGGACCAGCACCCAGGAGATCGTGGACTTCCTGAAGCGGGCGGTGCCGGAGCGCTGGCGGGCCCAGGGGTTAGCGTGAAGGCCATCCAGCTCTACTACCCACCGGAGTGGGCCCACTGCTACGGGTGCGGCTACCTAAACCCCATGGGCCTTCACCTCAAGACCTACTGGAAGGCAGAGGCGGGCCATAGCGAAACCCGCTTCACCCCAAGCCCCCACCACACCGCCATCCCCGGGTTCGTCTACGGAGGGCTTCTCGCCTCCTTGGTGGACTGCCACTCCACCGCTACCGCCGCCGCCATTAAGGCCCAGGCGGAGGGCCTGGACCTGGAAACCCATCCCTTGCGGTTCGTGACCGCAAGCCTCAAGGTGGACTACCTGAAGCCCACCCCCCTTGGGCCCGAGCTCCTCTTGGTGGGCCGGGCCCGGGAGGTAAAGGGGAAAAAGGTGGTGGTGGAAACCGAGCTTTTTGCGGAAGGGGTCCTAACCGTGCGGGGCGAAGCGGTGTTGGTGCAGATCACCCAGGGTTTTGGTCTGGAAAATAGCGCTCCAAAACACGGATGAGCTCCGAAAGCGCCTCGGCCTTGGGCGAAGCCACCAACACCAGCTCCAGCCAAGCCTCTTCCAGCGTCTTTTTCAAGGCCAAAAGCTCGGGGCCGGGAAACACCTTGCCTAGGGCCACCGCTTGGGTGCGCTCATAACACTCCCGCTTGTCCGCCTGGAGGTGGCGAATGGTTTGCTGGGCATCGTAAAGGGCTGCCTCTAACCGGTTGATGCGGTCGTGCAAGGGCTTCTCCTCCTGGCGCCTCCTTTTGGCCTCCTGCAGGAACCACCTCTCCCACTCGTCATCCCAGCGCATGGCCTTAGGATAGGGTCGCCCCCAAAGCCTAGGGCGTGATCTACGCACAAGAGGGCCGAATCCCTGGCTTTAGGAGGGCCCTCACCTGGGAGAACCCCGTCGCGCCTCCCGAAAACGTTCCCAGAGGAAGAGGGCCAGGGCTAAGGCGATGAGGTAGGGGCGAAGGGGCAAGGAGGAAAGCGGCACCGTTCCCAAATCCTCGAGGGCCAAAAGCCTTCCCCCAGAGGCCTCGGCCAGGGCCCTGAGAATCCCTTTCCCATCCCTGGGGGTCCACTCCCCGGGAAGGGGCAGGGCTAGGGGAATGCGGCGCTTCCCGTCCAAGAGCACCCCCGGTTCCCCAGCCAGCACCTCGTACCGCTCCGGACCAGTGGGCACTAAGGGCACCTCCCTTCCCCCGCTAAGGAAAAGGGGGTTCTCCAAACGGCCCAGGACCACGGCACGCACCAGGTGCTCCTCAGGGTAGGTGTAGAGGGCCACGGCCTTTTGGCTTCCCATGAGGTAGCGGGCAAGCCCCCCGAGAAAGGGGGCAGCCCCTTCCCAGCCCCGCCAGGACCGGGAAAGGTCGGTGGCCAAGGCGGCCACCCGCCCTTCCCCCCGCTCCCCCACCGCCAAGACCGCCCGCCCCTCGCTTTCCAAAAGCACCTCCGCCCAGGGCTCGGCCCGGGCCGGCAGGAGAACGGCAAGGGGGGGTGGGGAAAGCCCTTGGGTCAGGGGATGGGGCCTGGTTTGGACGGGGAAGCGGCCCTCCAGGCGCTCGCCTTGGAACACCTCCTGCCCCTCCTTCAGGAAAAGCCGGGGAAGTTCCTGGGCGGTGGCCGCCTGGTAGTACCGCCCCCCACCCTGCTGGGCCAGCTCCTTCAAGAACGCCCGGTCGGCATCGGGCCCTAGGGCCATGGCGCTCACCTCGAGGCCCGAGGCCTCCGCCAGGGCCAGGATGGGCTCCTTAGAATCGGAGATGAGGCCATCGCTGAGCACCAGAACCCCCTTCCTATCCACCGGGACATCCCCAAGAAGCCCCACCGCCTCCCGAAAGGCAGGCCCCAACACGGTCCCACCCCCCGCCCGCACGGAGAGGAGGAGGCTTTCCGCCTCCTTCTTGCCCTGTTCCGTCATGGGCCTGGGGGGGAAAAGGACCCGATGGGTGGAGGAGAAGAGGACCACGCCCAGGTGGTCCTCCGCCGCCGCCGAGCGCACCAGTTCCAAGGCCCCGGCCACCGCCAGGGAAAGCTTCTCCCCCTCCATGCTTCCGGAAACGTCCAGGACCAGGACCAAGGCCGCCCCCTTACGGCCCAGGGGCTTTAGGGGGAGGTCCTGCGGCAAAACCCGGTCCCAGCCACCGAAGAAAAGGCCCTTGGGGGTGGCGGTGAAAAGAAGCCCTCCCCCCCGACGCAGATACTCCCTTAGGGCCTCGGGGGCCCCTGGGGGAAGGTCCAAAACCCCCAGGCCCACCACCACCAGGTCGGCCTCCAAGGGCATGCGGAAGGGGCCCTCCTCCACCTGAAAACCCTGGGCCTCCAGGTAACGGGCCAAGGCCGGATCCCCCAACACCAGGGCCTTGCCGCGGTCGGCAGGTTCCAGGCTCACCTGGGCCTCGCTCCTGCCCCAGGCGCCTTCCACCACCGCCCGCACCTGGGCCTCCTCCGTAAGGGAGAAGGTGTAGGCCAGGGTTTTGCGACCCTCCACCCAAAGACTCTTTTCCACGGACCCCCCAGGACCCTCCACCCTAAGCCGGGCCTCCACGGGAAGGGGCGCCTCGAGGACCACCCCCACCCCCACCGTCTCCCCATAAAGCGGGTAAGGCGGGGGCAAAAGCCCCACCGCCACATGGGGCTTGGGGGGCACGTACACCGCATCCAGGGGGAAAGGCGCCGGTATGGGGGCGAAAAGCCCATCGGAAACCAGCACCACCCGGTCGGGCTTCAGGGCCGCCACCTCCTGAAAAGCCACCCTCAGGTCCGTTCCCTCCCCCAGGTCCAGCCTGCGGGCCGTGGGAGAGGGAAGCCTCGCCGCACGCTCGGCGAAGGCCACATAGATCCCATCCCTCGGGAGCTTTCCCGCAATGGCGAAGACGCTCTCCCTAGCGGAGGGGGAAAAATCCAGAAGGTACACCACCCGCCCCGGTAGGGGCCATGCGGGGCCCAGGAAGGCCAAGACAAGAAGCACGAGAACCCCTAGCCGAAGCATAGCCTCATGCTAAGGGCTGGGGGAACCCCTCATACCCTTTCCTATTGTTTCCTTCGCTAAGCCCCAACGAGATGACGCCTACCGGAGGCCCTTTCCGGGGCCCCCACCCTGGCTTGCGCCAGGGTGGGGTGGTATCAGTCCATCCAGTGCCCGAGCTTCTCCTTTTTGGCCTGGAGGTACCGCTCGTTGTGGGGATTGTCCCCGGCCCGCAAGGGAAGGCGCTCCACGATCTCGATGCCGAAGCCGGACAGGGCCTTCACCTTGCGCGGGTTATTGGTGAGAAGGCGCATCTTGCGCACCCCCAGGTCGTAGAGGATCTGGGCCCCCACCCCGTAGTCCCTTAGATCCGGAGGAAATCCCAAGGCCAGGTTGGCCTCCACCGTGTCCAGCCCTTGGTCCTGCAGGTGGTAGGCCCGGATCTTGTTGACGAGGCCGATTCCCCGCCCCTCCTGCCTCAGGTAGACCAAAACCCCCTTCCCCTCCTGGGCAATCCGCTCCAGGGCCAGGTCCCGCTGGAAACCGCAGTCGCACCTCAAGGAGTGGAGGGCATCCCCGGTGAGGCACTCGGAGTGCATGCGCACCAGGATGGGCTCCTCAGGGTCCCAGCTTCCCATGACCAAGGCGGCGTGCTCCTCCCCGGTGAGGCTATCCCGAAAGCCCAGGATGCGGAACTCGCCAAACCGGGTGGGCAAAAGGGCCTCCGCCTCCCGCCTCACGTAGAGATCCCCCTTCTCCAGGCGATAGCGGATGAGGTCGGCGATGGTGCCCACCTTAAGCCCGTGGCGCCCAGCGAACGGCAAAAGATCCGGAAGCCGGGCCATGGTGCCGTCCTCCTTGAGGATCTCGATCAGGCTCCCCACCGGCCAGAGCCCCGCCAGGCGCAAAAGGTCCACCGTGGCCTCCGTGTGTCCGGCCCGCCTCAGGACCCCGCCGGGCCTCGCCACCAGGGGAAAGATGTGCCCAGGACGCCGGAAGTCTTGGGCAGTGGCCTCGGGATCAGCCAGAAGCCTAATGGTGGCCGCCCGCTCAAAGGCGGAAATCCCCGTGCTGGTCCCCCGGGCATCCACGCTCACGGTGAAGCGGGTGCCCTGGGGATCCTGGTTCCTCTCCACCATGAGGTGCAGGTCCAAGGCCTTGGCCCGCTCCTCCGTGAGGGCCACGCAAAGGAGGCCCCGGCACTCCTTGAGCATAAAGTTCACCCACTCCGGGGTCACGTGTTCCGCCGCCATGATGAGGTCGCCCTCGTTTTCCCGGTCCTCGTCGTCCACCAGGATCACCGGGCGGCCTTGGCGGAGTTCTTCCATGAGTTCCCTAACGCTGGCCAAACCCTCCATCATTCCCCCTTCATTAACCGTTCCAGGTAACGGGCGATGAGGTCCACCTCCAGGTTCACCCCATCCCCCACCCCTAGGCCCCCCAGGTTGGTGATCCTCAGGGTGTGGGGAATGAGGGTCACGAAGAAGGCATCCCCCTTAAGCCCCGCCACCGTGAGGGAAACCCCGTTTAGGGCCACGCTCCCCTTTTCGGCGATGTAGCGGGAAAGCTCCCGCGGCGGGCGGAAATAGTAGTCCAGGGCCCCTGGGGTCTCCCGGATGGCCACCACCTCCGCCACCCCATCCACATGCCCGGTGACGAAATGCCCCCCAAGCCTCTCCCCCACCTTAAGGGCCCGCTCCAGGTTGGGCCGGTGCCCTACCCGCCAGGTGGGGGCGGTGCGGCGCCGGGTTTCCTGGGCCAACTCCACCCAAAACCCCTCCCCATCCACCGCCACCGCGGTGAGGCAGACCCCATCCACGGCCACGGAATCCCCCACCTTAAGGTCGGAAAGCACCTCTTTGGCGGCAATTCGCACCCTGAGGAAGGGCCCTTCCTCCACCCGCACGATCTCGCCCGTTTCCTCCACCAGTCCCGTGAACATCATCCCTCCGGATAGGCCTCCAGCCAAAGATCCTCTCCTAGCCATTCCCTACGCACCAGCCTGAGCCCTTTGGCCTCGGCCATGCGCTCCACGGCAAACCCCTCCAAAAACCCTTTCCCCTCTCCCAAGACCTTGGGCGCCACGAAAAGGGCCAGCTTATCCACCAAGCCCCTTTGCCAGAAGGCTCCGGCCAGCCTCGGCCCGCCTTCCAACAAGACCCCGTCCAGGCCCTCCTCCAGCAGGAAGGCCAAGGCCGCTTCCAGGCTCACCCTTCCCCCTTCCCGGGGAAGCTCCACCACCCGGGCCCCCACCCCCTCGAGGGCCCTAAGCCGGTCCTTGGGAGCGCCTCTGCCCACCAGCACGTACACCTGGGCAGGCTCCTCCCGGGGCCCCTTGCGGAAGATGCGAGCGGTAGGGGGGGTGCGGCCTTCCGTGTCCAGGACCACCTTCACCGGGTCCCTAAGGGGCGGGGGCTCCAGCATGAGGGGGAAGGGGCGGAAGTCGGGCTCCCGCACGGTGAGCCAGGGATCGTCCTGCAAGACGGTTCCCACCCCCACCATCACCACGGGAAGCCACTGGCGGTAGGCCTGGGCCACGCGTCGGCTTTCCTCCGCGGAAACATAGCGGGCATCCCCGCTCAAGGCCGCCACCTTGCCGTCCAGGGTGAGGGCCGCCTTGAGGAGAACAAAGGGCCGGCCCTTTCTTTGCCGGTGGAAGAAGACTTCGTTCTGCTCCCGGGCCTCGGCCTCCAGAAGCCCCGCCTCCACCTCCACCCCCCCCGTCCGAAGGCGCCCTAAACCCCCTTGGGCCAAAGGGTTGGGGTCCTGGGCCGCCACCACCACCCGGGCCACCCCCGCCTGCAAAAGGGCCAGGGAGCAAGGAGGGGTGCGGCCATGGTGGTTGCAGGGCTCCAGGGAAACATAGGCGGTAGCCCCCCGGGCCAAGGGCCCCGCCCCCCTCAAGGCAAAGACCTCCGCATGGGGCTCCCCGGCCTTGGGATGGTACCCCTCCCCCACGATGCGGCCCTCCCGCACCAACACCGCCCCCACCAAGGGGTTGGGGTGGGTGTGGCCTCGAGCCCGTTCGGCCAGCTGCAACGCCCTACGAAGAAAGCGCTCGTCCAGCTCTCGCAAAGACCCTCCTTCTCCCATCCGGACTTTCACCGTCGGCCCCGGAATTCCACCGGGTCGGGCCCCAATGGGGCTTCGCGGGCTTTCACCGCCGGTGGGGACTTCCACCCCGCCCCGAAGGAGGTGCCAGCAGGCACCAACCTCACTTTACAACCATGAGGAGGGTCACACGTTGGGTCGCACTACCCTCAAGACCCTCGCTCCGGGCCAATACCAGAAACCGGGCATCCAGGGTGAGGACCGGAACCCCCAAAGCCAAAGCTGCTGCCGCCGCCATGGCGTCGGCGAAACCCAAAGGGAGGTCCTGGGACTGGCGCACCAAGGTGCGCGCGGCAGGAAGGAGGCTAACCCTCCTGTCCCCATGCCCTCTCCAACCAGGCCTCCGCCGTACGGCCTGTGACCTCGGTATCCTCCCCTAGGCCCAAGGACTTAGGAGAAGGGCGCTCCAACGCCTCCCTTACGGGCTCAGCCTGGGGGCAACTCTCCCGCCGGACCTTAAACGCTTCAAGGACCCAGGCAGATAAAGGGCGGTCTTTTCCATACCGCCCTACTACCACACATACAAAATCAGGGGCCCTTAGAGGCCCCTATCCCTTTGGTGGAGGTGGGGGGAGTCGAACCCCCGTCCGAAAGTCCCTACGGCAGGCCTCTACGCGCGTAGTCCGTGTTTTGCATGTCCCCCTGGCTTAGCCCACGGACAGGCGGCCAAGGGTAAGCCCCGCTGGTTTTCGCCTTGGGTTACGGAGCCTAGCCAAGGCTAGCCGGGTTTGTGTCCCCGCTACCGTGAGCCCCCGGCGGGGCTTCCGGGCGGGGTCGCGGTCTTAAGCCGCGAGAGCGTAAGCAGGCTTGTTGGCCTTTATTCGTTTGCGGGTTTTTACGGTCAGCCCTCTTAGGGGCTACCTTCGAGGCCACCCGCACCTCGGCGCGCCACCTGCCCTCGGCGACCCCCGTCGAGACCGTTCACCCCCATGTCTTGGCCGGGCTCGGACCGGCAAACTTGAGTGTAGCAGGCTAAAGGGGTTGTAGTCAAGGGGGTTTTGGGTGTAAACTGAGCCCAGTGCTCCCAAGGGAGGGGGGTGGGTGTAAGCCCACCCTTCCTTTGTGAAGGGAGGTAGGGAGGTGCCTGTGGACCTTTGGCGGTTGGTGGAGGAAGCGGTAGGGCCCCTGGACCTCGAGGTCCTGGAGGTGAGGGAAGCCCCCGGGGAGGTCCTGGTCCGCCTGGAACGGAAGGACGAAAAGCCCATCCGCGTGGCTGACTTGGAACGGGCCAGCCGGGCCATTGAGGCCGTCTTTGACCGGGAGGACCCCATCCCGGGAAGCTACCGCCTTTTGCTGGAGTCTCCCGGCCCCAAGCGCCCCCTCTTCACCCGCCGACACTTTGAGCGCTTCCAGGGCCTTAAGGCCAAGGTGCCGGGGCCGGAAGGCTTCGTGGGACGCATCCTCCGGGTGGAGGAGGATGTGGTGGTCTTCCAGGTGGGCCAGGAGGAAAAGCGCCTCAGGATCGGCACCTTCCGCGCCAACCTCGCCGAGTGGCCCGAGGAGCCCAGGTAGATAACACTACAGACGGGATACAGGGAGGAGAGATGAACCGGGAATTCATAGACGCCATGCAGCAGCTGGCCTTGGAGCGGGGGGTTACCACCGAGGAGGTCCTCGAGGCCTTCAAGGAAGCCCTGCGCAAGGCCTACATCAAGCGGCAGAAGGGATACCGCAAGGAAGAGATCGATGCGGGCAAGGGCCCGGAGGTGGACGTCTACATCGATCCCCAGACCGGGCGCATTGAGATGGTGGAGGTCCGCCGCGTGGTGGAGAAGGTGGAGGACCCCGACAAGGAAATCGCCCTCTCCGAGGCCCTCCAGTACGATCCCGAGGTCCAGGTGGGCGATGAGATGGAGTTCCCCATCGACCCCGAGGGCCTTTCCCGCATGGCCATCCAGGACCTGCGCCAGATCCTCACCCAGCGCCTCAAGGAGTCCGAACGCAACCGCATCTACAACGAGTACAAGGACAAGGAAGGCCAGGTCCTCACGGGGGTGGTGACCCGGGTGGACAACCGGGGCAACGTCTTCGTGGAGCTGGGCCGGGGAGAGGCTTACCTTCCGAAGAGCGAGCAAATCCCCACCGAGCGGTACTACCCCGGCCAGCGCCTCAAGGTGTACCTGAAGAAGGTGGACCGCTCGGCCAAAGGCCCTTCCTTGATCGTGAGCCGGGCCCACGAAAAGCTTCTGGAGCACCTGTTGAAGCAGGAGGTCCCCGAGATCGCCGAGGGCATCGTGGAGATCAAGGCCATCGCCCGGGAGCCTGGCCGGCGCAGCAAGGTGGCGGTGATGACCCACAACCCCAACGTGGATCCCATCGGGGCCTGCATCGGCCACAAGGGGCAGCGCATCCAGGCGGTTTCCGCTGAGCTGGGCCGGGAGAAGGTGGACATCATCCTCTGGGCCAAGGACCCCAAGGAGTTCATCCGCAACGCCCTCTCCCCCGCCCAGGTGGGTTCCATTGAGCTGGACCCGGATGGGCAGAAGGCCCGGGTCAAGGTGACCAAGGACCAGCATTCCCTGGCCATCGGCACCGGGGGGCAGAACGTCCGCCTGGCCTCCAAGCTCACGGGGTACGAGATCCACTTCGAGGAGGCGGAGATCTCCGACCTGGATGAGGCTATTCGCAAGGCTGCCCAGGAGGAAGCCGAAACCACCAGCCGGGCCAAAGAGGAGTTTGAGAAGCTCTTCCGGAATCTTTCCGAGTAATGGCCAAACACATCCCCATCCGCATGTGCGTGGCCTGCCGCAGAAGGCGGCCTAAGGGGGAGCTTTTGCGGATCCTCTTCACGGGGGAGGGGTTTCGCCTGGATCCCACGGGGAAACTGCCGGGCAGGGGAGCTTATGTCTGCCCCGACAACCCCGAGTGCTGGACGGAAAAAAAACTCAGGCGCTTTGCCGGAGGCCGGGCAAAGGCCTTGTCGGAAGCGCTAATCGCCCTTTTAGGAGGTAAGGATGGCCAAAATACGCATCTACCAGCTGGCTAAAGAGCTGGGCATGACCAACGAGGAGCTCTTAGAGCTCCTGGACCAGATGGGGGTTCCCTACAAGTCCCACGCCTCTACCCTTACCGAGGAGGATGCGGAGGCGGTGCGGGAACTGGTCAAGGAGCAACGGGGTCTAGAGGAAAAGCTGGCGGAAGAAGAGCGCAGGAAAGCCCTTCCTAGAAGGCCTCCCGTGGTGGTCATCATGGGCCATGTGGACCACGGGAAGACCACCCTGCTGGACTACCTGCGCAAAAGCCGCATCGCCGAGAAGGAGGCGGGGGGGATCACCCAGCACGTGGGCGCCTTTGAGGTGAAAACCCCCCAGGGCACCGTGGTCTTCATCGACACCCCGGGGCACGAGGCCTTTACCACCATAAGGCAGCGGGGGGCCAAGGTGGCGGACATCGCCGTTATCGTCATCGCCGCCGACGACGGGATCATGCCCCAGACGGACGAGGCCATCGCCCACGCCAAGGCCGCCGGGGCCAGGATCATCTTTGCCCTCAACAAGATGGACCTACCCCAGGCCAACCCCGACCGGGTCAAGCGGCAGCTCATGGAGCGGGGTTTCGTGCCCGAGGAGTACGGGGGGGAGGCCATCGTGGTGCCCATCAGCGCCAAGACCGGCCAGGGGGTACAGGACCTCTTGGAGATGATCCTTCTCATCGCCGAGCTGGAGG
Source organism: Thermus caldifontis (assembly GCF_003336745.1). Taxonomy (NCBI): domain Bacteria; kingdom Thermotogati; phylum Deinococcota; class Deinococci; order Thermales; family Thermaceae; genus Thermus; species Thermus caldifontis. The sequence continues at coordinate 174,534 of NZ_QGMX01000001.1, forward strand.
ACTACCGGGCCGACCCCAACGCCGAACCTAAGGGGGTGATCCTCGAGTCCCGGCTGGATAAGCAGGCGGGGGTCATCGCCAACATGCTGGTGCAAGAGGGCACCTTCCGGGTGGGGGACTACGTGGTGGCCGGCGAGGTGTACGGCCGCATCCGGGCCATGATGGACGCCGACGGCAACCAGCGCAAGGAAGCGGGCCCGGGTAGCGCCGTGCAGGTCCTGGGCTTCCAGGAACTTCCCCACGCCGGGGATGTGGTGGAATGGGTGCCCGACCTCGAGGCGGCCAAGGAGATCACCGAGGAGCGCAAGGAGGAGCGAAGGGCCCGGGAAGAAGCGGAAAGGGAGCGCCGCCCCAGGACCATGGCCGACCTCCTGCGCGCCCTACAGGAGGAGGGGCAGAAAGAGGTGAACCTCATCCTGCGGGCGGATACCCAAGGGTCCTTGGAAGCTATCCAGCACATCCTGGCCAAGGAGAGCACCGAGGAGGTGAAGATCAACGTCCTCCTGGCCCAGGTGGGGGCCCCCACCGAGTCCGATGTCCTCCTGGCCCAGACCGCCAACGCCGCCATCCTGGCCTTTGGGGTAAACCCCTCCGGTGCCGTGAAGAAGGCAGCGGAGCAAAAGGGGGTCCTCCTCAAAACCTTCCGCATCATCTACGACCTCATCGACGAGGTCCGGGCCATGGTCAAGGGGCAAAAGGAGCCCACCTACAAGGAGGAGGTCCTGGGCCGGGCGGAGGTGCGGGCCATCTTCCGCCTGCCCGGAGGCAAACAGGTGGCAGGGTGCATGGTCACCCAGGGCAAGGTGGTGCGGAGTGCCGAGGTGAGGGTCTTGCGCAAGGGGGAGGAGATCTGGAAGGGCAAGATGGCCAGCCTCAAGCGCTTCAAGGAGGACGTGCGGGAGGTGGCCCAGGGTTACGAGTGTGGCATTGGCCTCGAGGGGTTCGACGACTTCCAAGAGGGGGATATCATAGAAGTTTTCCAGATGGTAGAGGTGGTGGCGTAGGAGGTCCCTTGCGGCAGATCCAGAGGTCTTTCCCCTGGTGGGTCCTCGTCCTGGCCAGCCTGGCCCTGGCCCTCCAGGGCCTAACCCTCCTGCCCCCAGGAAGGGGAAAGGCGGAAGCAGGGCTTCAGGCGAAGGGGCCCGCCTGGGTCCTGAAGGAGGAGCGGCAAGGAAGCGTAACCCCCTCCTTGGCCCAGGCTCCCACCCGTCCCCCTCATCCCACCCTCAAACCCCAAAGCCGGGAGGCCCCACCGCCCGTGCCAGGGACCTTTTCCCTAACCCACCTCTACCTTCTCTACGGCCGCCTGCAGATGGATGGAGGCTAAGCCTGGGTTCCCTCCCGCGCCGGCCTCAGCCCCAAAGGCCATCCGGCGCGCCTTAAGTAGGGTTTGGATTTGTCCTATGGCTTCAGGCGCTCCTGATACCGAATCAGGCACATGGGTAACCGAAGGGAAACCGCATGAACCGCAAGCTTCTCAACGGACTTCTGCTCCTTGGCCTTTTCCTGCTGGCCCTCCTCATGGTCTGGAAGCCCTGGGCCCCAGCCGAGCCCAAGGTCAAGCTGGGCCTGGACCTTAAAGGAGGTCTGCGCATCGTCCTCGAGGCCGCCGTGGAAAGCCCCACCCCCGACGATCTGGAAAAGGCCCGTACCGTCCTGGAAAACCGCATCAACGCCCTGGGGGTGGCAGAACCCCTGATCCAGATCCAGGGGCAAAAGCGCATCGTGGTGGAGCTACCTGGCCTCTCCCAGGCGGACCAGGACCGGGCCCTTAAGCTTATAGGCCAGCGGGCGGTCTTGGAATTCCGCATCCTCAAGGAAGGGGCCACCGGCACCACCGTGGCCCAGATCAACCAGGCTCTCAGGGAAAACCCCAGGCTTAAGCGGGAAGAGCTGGAAAAGGACCTCATCAAGCCCGAGGACCTGGGCCCAGCCCTTCTCACGGGTGCCGACCTGGCCGATGCCCGGGCGGTCTTTGACCAGTTCGGCCGCCCCCAGGTCTCCCTCACCTTCACCCCGGAAGGGGCCAAGAAGTTTGAGGAGGTCACCCGGGCCAACGTGGGGAAGCGGCTAGCCATCGTTTTGGACGGAAAGGTTTACACCGCCCCCGTCATAAGGCAGGCCATCACCGGTGGCCAGGCGGTGATCGAAGGGCTTTCCGGCCTCGAGGAGGCCAGCGAGATCGCCCTGGTCCTGCGTTCAGGGGCCCTACCCGTGGCCCTGGAAGTAGCGGAGATCCGCTCCATAGGCCCCACCCTGGGCCAGGATGCCATCCAAGCCGGCATCCGTTCCGCCCTCATCGGCACCCTGGCCATCTTCCTCCTCATCTTCGCCTACTACGGCCCAAGCCTGGGCCTGGTGGCTTCCTTGGGCCTCATCTATACCTCGGTGCTGATCCTGGGGCTCCTTTCCGGCCTAGGGGCCACCCTTACCCTCCCGGGCATCGCCGGCCTCGTCCTCACCCTGGGGGCGGCGGTGGACGGGAACGTGCTTTCCTTTGAGCGCATCAAGGAGGAGCTTAGAGCGGGGAAGAGGTTCCGCCAGGCCATCCCCGAGGGCTTCAAGCACTCCACCCTCACCATTCTGGACGTGAACGTTGCCCACCTGTTGGCCGCTGCCGCCCTTTACCAGTACGCCACCGGCCCCGTCAGGGGCTTCGCCGTGGTCCTGGCCATCGGGGTGGTGGCCAGCGTCTTCTCCAACCTGGTCTTCAGCCGCTACCTCCTGGAACGCATGGCGGACCGGGGTGAGATCAAGCCTCCCATGTGGCTGGTGAACCCCCAGTTCAACTTCATGGGCCCGGCCCGCTTCATCACTCTAGCCACGCTTCTCCTGGCGGTTCTGGCCGCCGGGGTGGTCTTTACCAAGGGGTTCAACTACTCCATTGACTTCACCGGGGGAACGGCGTATACCCTGCGCACGGGCCCTGAGGTGGGGGTAGACAGCCTAAGGCGCTTCTTAGAAGCCAAGGGTTTTCCCTCCAAGGAGGCCATCATCACCCAGGTGCAGGCGCCCACCGCCGACTACAGGGAGTTCTCCCTTAAGCTCCCGCCCCTTCCCGACGAAAAGCGCCTCGAGCTGGAGCAGCTCTTCACCACCGAGCTCAAGGCCAGCGTCCTCACCTCGGAAACCGTGGGCCCGGCCATCGGCTCCGAGCTTCGCCGCAATGCGGTAATGGCGGTCTTGGTGGGCCTGGGGCTCATCCTCATCTACGTGGCCTTCCGCTTTGACTGGACCTTCGGGGTGGCCAGCGTCCTGGCCGTGGCTCACGACGTGGCCATCGTGGCGGGGATGTATAGCCTCTTGGGCCTGGAGTTCTCCATCCCCACCATCGCCGCCCTCCTCACCATCGTGGGCTATTCCATCAACGACTCCATCGTGGTCTCCGACCGCATTCGGGAAAACCAGAAGCTCATGCGGGGGGTCCCCTACCGGGAGATGGTGAACCGCTCCATCAACCAGACCCTTTCCCGCACGGTGATGACCAGCCTCACCACCCTTTTGCCCATCATCGCCCTCCTCTTCCTGGGGGGAAGCGTCCTCAGGGACTTCTCCCTGGCCATCCTCGTGGGCATCTTCGTGGGTACCTACAGCTCCATCTACGTGGTGAGCGCCATGGTGGTGTTCTGGAAGGAGTTGCGCCAACAGCGGGCAAAGAAATCCGCCTAAGACCCGCAACGGAAGTAGACGGGAGACCCACCCCCCGGGACCACACTGCTTCCCGGGGGTCCGGTTTACCCTAAGGGAAAGGAGGCCTGGTGGCTCCCTAGTGTAGGCGTTCCTGAGGAGAGAGGATCATGGCCACAACCTCTTTCCGCCCTTGGCTCATTGTAGCCACCTTTCTTTACCCTGCGGCTTTGGGCCAACCCCTGCTGCTAGCCCACGAGCCGGAGGTACGGTGGCTCTTTGCCCTCGAGCTGATGAGGGCGGCCCTCGAGGCCCATGCCGAAGCCCCTTCCCCCGATTCCCTGCAGGACTTTGAGGAGGGTCTGCACCTGGTAAGGGAGAGCCTCCGCGCATGGTCCCTTCCCTTTTCCTCCCGATGGGAAGGCTTTCTGCAACGGGTGGAGCACCTTTCCCTGGCAGAGCCCAGCAACCTCCGCCCCCTTCTCCGCGAGGCCGAGGACCTCTTTCATCAAATCCAAGCGTCCTTGGTACCCCACCTGGATCCAGCCCTGCGGGCAGGGCTCGTAGTTCAGCTGGCCCTGGGGGATAAGGGGGTGGCCGCCAGCTACCAGGAGGGCTTCTTGGGAAGGAAGGCGGCTTACCGCCGTGGCTTTTTCCTCCTGTGGCAGCTCGAGCTCCAGGTGGCCGAGCTCAAGCCCTTCCTTTCCCCCGAAACCTGGTCCAGGATCGCCGAGGCCCTGGCCGCTTTGCGGGAGCTCTACCCCAGTTCGGGTTGGCCCGAGCGGTTCCGGGATCCGGAAAGGGCCAGGGAGGCCGCCCTAGACTTAGCCTTTGCCCTGGAAGCCGGCCTAGGCGTAGACCTTCTCCCCCGGGATCCCCGGCAAGGCCTAAGGTACCTGCGCCACTTGGTGCAGCCGGCTTGCCAGGCACCGCCAGGGCAAGGGGAAGAAGCCTGGGAAGCGGCGCGTCTCTTCTTCCGGTCCTACCTTCTTCTCCCCCTTGCCGCCAACGCCCCCACCCAGGCCGACGCCCTGGCCCAGGCCCTGGACGAACCGCCCTCCTGCGATAGGCTCCCCGCCCTTCTCCAAGAAGCAGAAGAGGCCCCCTGGGAGTAACGCTTCGTTGGACTCGCATGGAGCCCCTGCCTATTCTCCAGACCTAGCACCCGGCTTCAAAACCGGGCTGGTTGGGGGCGCCAGATAGGGGCTCATGCTTCCAAACCCAGCTCCTGCAAAGCCCTTTGTCGGAGGAGAAGGGCTTCCTCCTGGGCCGGGGTGCCGTAAAGCCGCCGTAGAACCTCCTCATCCAGGGGATCCAGGCGCAAGGCCAAAAGCCAGTCCTCGAACCTAGGGCTTTGCAAAAGGGCCTGCCGCCGTTCCTCCAGGTAGGCTCTGGCCAGGTCTTCCAGAAAAGGGTGGTCCAGACCCAGGTAGGGTGGGGCCAGGGGAGCCTGGGGATCCAAAAGGTCCAGGTAGAGTTCCGGGGCTTGGCGGAAGAGGCCATAGGGTTTTTGGCGCAGGAAGTAGGGCTTGGCGCCCCTGGGACGCCCCGGCTCCAAGAGGTTCACCACCTCCCACCACAGCACCCGGAACTCCCCCGGGGAGACCGCCAAGGCCTCCAGCAGGTCCTCCTTTTCCCAGTCTCCCGCCGTTAATAGGGCCAGGAGAAGCCGGGCCTTGTCCCGGCGGAACCGCACGGGGGATCCCTCCACCCGGACCTCAAACCCCCCAAGCACCCGGACCTCTACCCGGACCCCTGGATGGTAGGAAACCGCAAGGCGACCGAGCCGCCAAAGGGCCCGGCGCACCCGGGCAATAGGGGGAGAGAACAGCGTCCTTCCAGCCAAGAAGGGGTAAGCCACCAGCAGGTTTTCCCAGCCATCCCAGAAGGGGTAGGCCTCGGCCAAGGCCCGAAGGAAGGGATCCAGAACGGGCAGGGCCGGTAGGGGAAAAACCGGTCCCCGGCGAAGCCAGGCCACAGCCACCATGAGGGTGAGAAAACCCTCCACCCAGAGGTCCCCCGCCGTCCGGGCCAGGCGCACCATCTCCTTATAGGCTCCCTCATCCCCTAAAGCGGCTAGGCCCCCCAAAGCCTCCACCTTGAGCCGCGCCGGACCCCCCTCGGCCATGGCCAAGGCGGACCGATAGGCAGCCTTGGCCTCCTCAAGGCGCTCTAAAGCCAAAAGGGCATGCCCCCGCCTGGCCTGGGCCAGGCTCATGCCGAAGGGACTTCCCAGCACCTCGGCCTCCCTCAGACCCCGCTCCGCCCAGCGAAGGCCCTCTTCTGCATCCCCGGCCACACACTCCAAAAGAGCCCGGAGAAGCGTACCCTCACGATGGTTCTGCGGTGGCCGATGCAGGCCGGGGTCCTCGCTTTCCCGCAACAGGGCTAGGGCTTCCGCTGGCCTTCCCTGCCTAAGGAGAAGCCGGGGCCCGGAAAACCCCAGGGCCTCCGCTTCCTCCACCCGGCCCTCGTTTAGGAGGTTCTCCGCCAGAAGAAACCCGGCTTCTTGAGGGAAGAACCTCAAGGCCTCCTCCAGGTAGGGACGTCCTCGAGCCGGCTCCACCGTGTCCAGAAAAAGCCGGGCCAAGCCCAGGTAAGCCCGGGTCTCCCCTGCCCTCAGGGCCTTTTGATAAGCGGCCTCCGCCTCCTGGTAGCGCCCGGCCTGGCGCAAGGCCTCTGCTTCCAGGAGGTCGAGCTTATGCCGCCCTCGCCGCAACGCCTCCGGCAGGTGGGCCATAAGGCGCAAGACGGTGTAGGTGAGGCCACGGGCCAGCCAGGAAAACCCCTCCTGCACCAAAAGATCCGCTACATGGCCGAACCTTCCCGCCTCCAGGAGGAACTCGGCTGCCCGAACCCCTTCCCCGCGGGCTAGGGCCTCCTCCGCCGCCTTGGTGAGGAGCCCCCGGGCCTCCGCCTCGGGAAGAAGGGTTTTAAGGGCGCTGCGCACCAGGGGATGGAAGCAGAGCTTTCCCTCCCGCCTTTCCAGAAGCAAGTCTTCGGCGTAAGGCAAAAGGGCGTGGCCTTCCGCCTCCGGGACCTCCCCCAAAAGGGCCAGCCTCGAGGCCTCCCGCAGAACTTCCTCGGGAAGGCCGTACGCCAGGTAGGCCAGGAGCCCCTCGGCGCTTTCCAGCGCCAGCTCCGGCTTGAGCCCCCGGCGCATGGCCAAGACGGCCACCCGGAGCCCCAAGGGCCATCCCTTCACCAGGGAAAGGGCCCTTTCCACCTCAAAGGCCGGAAGCTCCGGGGCCAACGCCTTGGCCAGCTGGCAGGCCTCCTGGGGATCAAAGGCCAGCTCCCGTTCGGAAAACACCGTGAAAAAGGCAAAGGGCGTGGCCCTCCGTGAGAGGAGCAGAAGCCTTACACCCGGAAGGCGCACAAGCCCTTGGACCACCCTAAGCACCCCGGGACTCTCTGCCCGATGCGCCTCATCCAGAACCAAGAGGTGGGAACCCAGAGGCTCCAAGGCTTGGATCAAGGCCTCCAGAGCTCGAGGCCAGGCCCCCGCCTCCAAAAGCTCCGCCACCTCAGCCAACCCCACCCGCTCCCGGTAGGCCGCCAGGAGGTGCCAGAGGAAAACCGCCGGGTCCTTGGCCTCCTCCGCCAGGGCCAGGTAGACCCCCGTGAACTCAGAGGCCAGGCTGGTCTTCCCGTACCCCGCCCCTCCGGCTAGGACCACCCCTGGGCTATGGCGGAAAGCTTCCTCCACCAAGCGCCGGGGGCGGTCCCGCCGTACCTCCTTAGCCGTACGCGGAGGAAGGAGCCTCGAGGCGGGCACCGGATAGGGCATACTCACATTCTCCTGGTATCCAGGCCTCTAGGCAATGGCCGATTGACTCCGCCCCAGGCAGAAGACCTGGCCCCGTGGAGGCTACCCTCAGGGAAGGACATCACTCGTGTAACGGCGCTGTAACACCCAGAAGCTAACCTTGAGGCAAATGTTCGTCCGAGGGCTGGGGATTTACCTACCCGTCAAGCGCGTATCGGCAGAGGAAATCGCTGCATCCTCGGGGCTTCCTGCAGAGGTGGTGCGGGAAAAGCTGGGCATCTTGGAAAAACCGGTGCCGGGATCCAACGACCACCCCGCCGACATGGCCCTATGGGCTGCCCAAGCCGCCCTCAAAGTAGCGAGCATACCCCCGGACACCATCGATTGGGTGATCTCCATCGTGGAGGAGTACAAGGACTATCCCGTCTGGACCACAGCCCCGTATCTGGCCTTGGGCCTTGGGGCCTCGAGGGCCAAGGGGCTGGATCTAAACCAGAAGTGCGCCTCTCTCATGGGGGCCCTGGAGGTGGCCCGGGGGCTTCTCGCCACCCGCAAGGAGGCCCAGGTGATCCTGGTGGCGGGGGGCTACCGCAATGGGGACCTGGTGGACTACCAAGACCCCAGCACCCGCTTCCTCTACGACCTCGCCGCAGGGGGAGGGGCCATGGTCCTCACCCGGGAGGGACCTGGGCTACGGCTCCTGGGCCTTGCCCACCGCATGGACCCCACCCTGGCCCTTACGGTCAAGGTACCCGTGGGGGGAACGCGAAGCCCGTTAAATCCGGGCAACCTGGCCGAGTTCCGCCTGCGCGTGGAAAATCCTCAGACTATGAAGGAACGCCTAGACCGCACCTCCATTCCCACGTTCCTGGAGGTGATACGGGAGGCCTTGGGGGAAGCCGGCTATACCGAGGCCGACCTGGACTACCTGGCCCTTCTTCACATGAAGCGCTCCGCCCACCGGGCGGTGTTAGAAGGCCTGGGTTTGAGGGAAGACCAGTCCATCTATTTGGAACGCTTCGGGCACCTGGGCCAACTAGATCCTATCCTCTCCCTGAAGCTGGCCTGGGAGGAGGGGCTTTTGCGGGAGGGAAGCCTGGTGGCCCTGGCAGCCGCAGGGGTGGGGTACTTCTACGGGGCAGCGGTGCTCCGTCTGGAAGGAGGGCTTTATGCTTGAGCCCAACTGGCTAGGAAGGCTTGCCGTATACCACCCCAAGCGCCAGGCCCTATGGTTTCGCGGGGATTGGCTCACCTATGGGGAACTGTACCAAAGGGCCAGGAAGGCGGCCGGAACCCTGCAGAAGCTGAGGGTAGGCCCAGGGGACCGGGTGGGCCTACTGGCTTGGAACCATCCCGCTTACCTGGACCTCCTTTTCGCCGCCCCCCTCCTAGGCCACATCCTTACTCCCTTCAACCACCGCTTGAGTTTGCCTGAGTTGCAAGCCCTTTACGCCTATACCGAGCCCCAGGTGCTCTTCTACGGGGAAGGGTTCCAGGACATGGCCCAGGCCCTGGATGCAAGGGCCCTTCCCCTCGAGGTCCTCCTCGAGGGAGCGGAAATAGAGGAGGCTACCAGGGTAGACCTGGAAGACCCCGCCCTCCTCCTCTTCACCGGGGGCACCACCGGCCTGCCCAAAGGCGCCCTGATCCCCTACCGTCAGCTTCTGATCAACGCCATCCAGACCGCCTTTTCCTGGGGGCTTACCCGGGAGGACCGGTACATCCTAGCCACCCCCATGTTCCACGCCGCCCTGAACGCCCTGGCCACCCCTCTCCTTTACCTGGGAGGAAGCGTGGTGATAGAGGAGCGCTTCCGCCCTGAGGAGTACCTAGCCTTGGTCCAGGCGCACCGCCCCACCCTCCTCTTCCTGGTGCCCACCATGTTCCAGATGCTCCTGGAAACCCCGGGCTTTGCCGAAACCGACCTTTCCTTTGTCCGCTTCGCCATCTCTGGAGGAGCCCCCTGCCCCGGCCCGGTGCGGGAAGCTTTCCGCAGAAAAGGGGTGCGTTTCAAGCAGGGCTACGGCCTCACGGAGTGCGGGGTGAACTGCTTCACCCTGGAGCTGGAGGAAGCCGAGGCCTTTCCCGAGAGCGTGGGCCGGCCCATGCCCCACTTAAGGGCTCGCCTGGTGCGGGAGGATGGAGGCGAAGCCCAGGTGGGGGAAGCGGGGGAGCTTTGGCTTTCGGGAAGCGTGGTCATGAAGGGGTATTTCCGCCGCCCCGAGGAGAACGCCAAGACCTTCGTCTATGACGGGGAAAGGCTCTGGCTCCGCACCGGGGACCTGGCCTTCCAAGACGAGGGCGGGCGCTTTTATATCGCAGGGCGCAGGAAGGAGATGTTCATCTCCGGGGGGGAGAACGTCTACCCCGTGGAGGTGGAGCGGGTCCTCTACGACCACCCGGCGGTACGCGAAGCGGCGGTGGTGGGCGTACCGGACCCCAGGTGGGGCGAGGTGGGGGTGGCCTTCGTGGCCCTTAGAGAGCCGCTGGAAGCAGAGGCCCTTCGCGCCTTCCTGCGGGAACGCCTGGCGGGGTATAAGGTTCCCAAGCACATCGTCTACCTGGAGGAACTCCCCAAGTCCGGCCCGGGAAAGGTGCAGAAGGAGACTTTGAAAAGGATGTGGGAGGCAGAGCATGGTCAGGCTTAGGTACCGCATAGAGGGAAGGGGGCCAAGGGTGGTACTTCTCAACGGGATCTTTCAGCGTCTGGAGAGCTGGGATCCCGTGGTGCCCCACCTCGAGGGCTACACCCTTCTCCGCTACGACATGCGGGGCCAAGGGGAAAGCGAGGCCCCAGAGGGTTTCTACACCCCAGAGGTCCACGCCCAAGACCTCCTCGGGCTCCTCGAGGAGCTGGGCTGGGAAGACGCCACCTTAGTGGGCCTTTCCAATGGGGGGATCGTGGCCATAAAGGCCGCCCTCCTGGCCCCTCATCGCCTCCGGGGGCTGGTTCTGGCCTGCACCACCCCCTACCTGGACCCGGCCTTAAGGGCCAAGGTGGAGAGCTGGCTTTACGCCCTTAGGGCCGGGGGTACCCCCTTGCGCCTAAGGGTAGCCTTGCCCTGGGTTTTCGGGGCCCGTTTCCTCAACGCCCACCCCGAGCTCCTCCAGGAGAAGGGCCTTGCCACCCTGATGGCCCAGGCCCCGGATGACAAGGCCCAGGAAAGGCTTCTTCTGGGGTTTCTTGCCCTCGAGGACCTCAGATCCCATCTTCCGGACCTTGCCCTGCCAGCCCTGGTTCTCTACGGGGAAGAGGACCTGCTTTTTCCCAAGCCCTACGCCGAGGCCCTGGCGGGGGCCATGGGGGCTAGGCTCCAAGCCCTACCCACGGGACACGCCGCTCCCCTGGAAGCCCCCCAAGCCTTCGCCGAGGCCTTGAAAAGCTTTCTGGAGGTGATCTATGCTTAGTTATTTAGAAGGCGGGGCAGGAACCCCGGTGGTCTTGGTCCACGGTAACTTTGCCTCTAAGGAGTGGTGGCGGGAGCTTCTCCAGGAGCCGCCCAAAGGAGCCTGGCTTCTGGCCCCCGACCTCCCGGGCTTTGGGGAAAGCCCTGCCCCAGAGGACTTCATTCCCTCCATCCCCGCCTACGCTGCGGCCCTTCGGGCCTTTCTTCAGGAGAAAGGTTTAGAAGACGCCATCCTGGTGGGCCACTCCCTGGGAGGGGCGGTGGCCATGGAAGCGACGAGTGAGAAGACACGGGGCCTGGTTCTCATCAACTCTGCCCCGCCCTCGGGGTTAAAGACCCCGGAGGCCTATTACCCCATCTTGGAAAGCTACCGCTACAACCGGGAAGCCCTGGCCCAGGCCCTGGCCGCCATGGCCCCCACCCGTAGACCCCCCTGGTTCTCGGAGCTGGTGGAGAGGGCGCAAAGGATGCATCCCACCCACTTCCAGGGCAACGCCCGCGCCCTAGCGGAATGGCGGCTGGAAAGGGTGTACCCGGGACCGGTTCTGGTGGTCCATGGCGCCATGGACTCCCTCGTCACCCGGGCCATGGCGGAGGAAACAGCAGCTTTCTTTCCCCGAGGGAAGCTTCTCGGCCTCGAGAACATAGGCCACTCAGTGAATCTGGAAAATCCCGGACTGTTAAAAGGGATCTTAGAGGACTTCCTCAAGGAGGTGCACGGTGAAGTTCCAGGTGGGGGATAAAGCCAGCTACACCCAGACCATCTCCGAGGCCCACGTAGCCCTCTTCGTGGGGGCGGTAGGGGACACCAATCCCCTGCACGTGGACGAAGCCTATGCCCAGGGAAGCCGCTTTGGCCGGCGCATCGCCCAGGGAATCCTGGTGGCCGGCCTCATCTCCACCGTGATCGGCACCAAGCTCCCGGGCACCGGGGCCATCTACCTCTCCCAGAACTTGCGCTTTCTAAAGCCCACCTACCTGGGGGATACCATCACCGCCACCGCCATTGTCAAAGCGGTGCGGGAAAGGGAAAAGGGCGGCTTCGTTCTGACCCTGGATACCTTTTGCGAGAACCAGCGGGGAGAAAGGGTCATCGAGGGCGAGGCCGTGGTGCTGTACGAGGAACCTACGGGCGCAAGGCCCTAGGGAAAGGAGGCAAGTATGCGGAAGGTAGTAGGATTCTTGGTTCTTATAGCCGGTCTGGCCTGGGCCCAGATCCCCCTAAAGGTGGGGGTCATCCTCCCCCTCTCGGGGGCCTCTGCGGTTTCGGGCAAGGCGGCGCTGAACGGCATCCAGCTGGCCGCTGATGAGGTAAACGCCGCCGGCAAGGTAAGGCTGGAGCTCATCGTGGTGGACGACGGAACCGACCCTGCCAAGGCGGTCCCAGCCTTCACCAAGCTCATGACCGTGGACAAGGTGGACATCGTGATCGGCGGCCTGGCCAGCGGGGTTACCTTCGCCCTTTCCGGTCCCGTGAAGCAGTACGGCCCCCTCTTCCTGGTCATCGGGGCCGCCAGCTCGGTGGTAGAGCAGGCCTTTGAGGGTTATCCCCTGTTTTTCCACTACCACCCCTGGGACTACCATAACGTGGCCGCCGCCCTACAGTTCTTCCAGTACCTGAACCGGGAACACGGAGCCAAGAAGGTGGCCATTCTCTACGAGGACGGACCCTTCGGCTCCGCAGGCATCGGGGTGTACAAGCAACAGCTGGAGAAGCTGGGCTACCAGGTCCAGGCGGAACCCTTCAAGGCCGGGAGTGGGCAGTTCACCGCCATCCTTACCCGCTTCCGGGCCTTTGCTCCCGACATCCTTTACTGGATCGGATACGATGTCGACGCCTTGCCCATCGCCACCCAGGCAAGGCAGGTGGGGCTTAGACCCAAGCTGATCTACGGTGCACCCCCCTCCTGGCCCATCGGTTTCGAGAAGAATCCCCTTTCCAACGACATCGCTGGCATGACCGCGTGGTTGCCCACGGTGGCCAACCCCCAGTCCCGCCGCTTTGTGGAAGCTTACCGCAAGAAGTACGGGGAGGTAACCGAGGAGTACATGGCCCCTATGGGCTATACCATCGTCAACAGCCTGGCCCTGGCGGCGGAAAAGGCAGGCAGTGCCGACAAAAACCGCATCGCCGAGGCCCTGGCTGGCCTCAAAATGCCCACGCCCTTTGGCCTTTTGTCCTTCAAGCCCTCGGACACGGGCCGCACCAAGTACCAGGGGTTTGGCCCGGAGATCTGGTTCCAGTTCCAGTACCTCCAGGGAAGCCGTCGGCCTGTCTTCCCCAAGAATGTGGCCACAAGGCCCTTGCGCTATCCTGGGGAGTACTACCTAAGATAGAAAGTCTCTAGGAAGACCATGGAGCTCCTCCTGCAAACCCTCCTTAACGGCGTTCTCATGAGCGGGGTCTACGCCTTGGTAGCCACGGGACTGGCCCTTTCCCTGGGGGTGGTGGGCATCGTCAACTTCGCTCACGGCGAGTTCCTGATGATGGGCGCTTTTCTCTCCTACGTGCTTTTCGCCCTCCGCGGAATGGATCCCCTCCTCTCCCTGGGCCTTGCCTTCCTTGCCGCCTTCGTGGTGGGTGCCCTTACCTACCAGGGCTTGATCCGGCCGGTGCTGCGGGCCACCGAGCTCAACCAGATGCTCCTCACCTTCGGCCTGTCCATCCTCCTGCAAAACCTTGCCCTCCTCCTATTTGGGGCTGACACCCGGGTGGTGGCCCCGCCCTACCAGGCCACCACCCTCTCCTTGGGCCCCTTCTTTCTGGGGGGTGTGCCCTTGGGGGCCTTTTTGCTTTCCCTCGCCATCCTCTTGCTGCTCCAGGTCTTCCTCACCCGAAGCCGGCTTGGCCTGGCTATGCGGGCCGTGTCTCAAAACCGTGTGGCTCCTGGCCTTTTGGGCATCGAAGCGGACAGGGTTTATCTCCTGGCCTTTGGCCTTGCCGCTGCTTTGGCCGGGGTAGCCGGGGTGATGCTGTCGGTGATGCTTTACGCCAGCCCCACGGTGGGTTTTGTCTTCACCCTAAAGTCCTTCGCCATCGTGGCCCTGGCCGGGCTTGGCAACCTCAAGGGGGTGATGCCCGCCGCTTTTGTTCTAGCCCTGGCCGAGGCCTTGGTGAGCACCTACCTACCCGGAGGCGGGGGGCTCGTGGAGGCAGTGTTCTTTCTGGTTCTCTTTCTGGCTCTGGTGGTCCGAGCTTGGAGGCCGGCATGAGGGGTTTCAATCACCTCCCCTTGATCCTCCTCTTCCTCCTCCTCTTCGCCCTGCTACCCTTTCTTCCCTTGGGGGTTTGGCGGGCCTTTCTCCTGGACGTGGGTTTTTTCGTCCTGCTTTTTACCGCATTAGCCCTCTCCTGGGACCTGGTGGCCCGGACCGGCCAGCTTTCCTTGGCCCACGGTGCTTTCTTCGGTTTGGGGGCGTATGGGGCAGGGCTCTTGGCCCCTCAGGTAGGTACTCTCCCCGCCTTGCTCCTGGGGGCCCTGGTGGCGGGGGCCGGGGCTCTCACCCTGGGATCGGTAACCCTTCGCCTCCACGGCCTGTACTTCGCCATCGCCAGCCTGGCCTTTAGCGAGGTGTTGCGCACCCTTGCGTTAAAGTTACCCTTTACCGGTGGACCCATCGGCCTTCCTGTACCGCCTCCTTTTGCAGGAACCTGGCCATTGGCCGCTTACTACCTGAGCTTCGGCGTCTTGCTCCTGGCCACGGCTTTAAGCCTGTGGGCAGAGGCGAGCCCTTTCAGACTTGCGCAGGCCGCCACCCGGCAATCGGAAACTGTGGCCCGCGTTTTGGGCGTCCGGGTGGTCTGGGTAAAGCTCTGGTCCTTGCTCCTGGGGAGTTGGGTGGCCGGGCTTGCGGGTGGAGTTTACGGGATGAAAACCCTCTTCCTCTCCCCCTACGATGCCTTCAGCCTAGGGAGGGCCGTGGAAGCCTTGGTCATCCCCATCTTCGGCGGCCTTTACACCACCTTGGGACCCCTGGTGGGTGGCGCGGTGCTGGTGAGCCTCGAGCAGGCCCTGAGGCTTTGGATCAAGGAGGGTTACCTGGTGGTCTACGGAGCCATCCTTATCCTGGTCATCCTCTTCCTACCCCGTGGCCTGGTGGGCATTCTGGGGAGGCGCCGTGGGTAAGGTCCTGGAAGTCGTAGGCGTGAGCAAACGCTTCCTGGGGCTCCAAGCCCTTAAAGAGGTCCATCTCCACTTAGAGGAAGGGGAGATCCTGGCGGTCATCGGCCCCAACGGGGCTGGCAAAAGCACCCTCTTGAACCTTCTTTCCGGTCTGATAAAGCCCGATTGGGGCCGAATCCTCTTTCTGGGACAGGATATCACCCACCTCCCCCCGGAAGCCCGTACCCACCTGGGCCTGGGACGGGCCTTCCAGATTGTGCAACCCCTCCCTGAGCTCACCGTGCGGGAAAACCTCATGGTGGGGGCCCGCTTCGGCAAACCCCGGGTACGGCAGAGGGAGGCGGAAGCCTGGGTGGAGGAGGTGCTGCGCCTCACGGGGTTGGGGCCCCGGGCGGAGGCTTTGGCCGGGGATCTCACCCTTTTGGAGGACAAGCGCCTCGAGCTGGCCCGGGCCCTGGCCACCCGGCCCAAGGTCCTCCTCCTGGACGAGGTGATGGCTGGCCTCCGCCCCAAGGAGGCGGAGGAGGCGGTGGCCCTGGTTAAGCGGATCCGTGAAACCGGGGTTTCCATCCTTTTCATTGAGCACGTGATGCCGGTGGTGCGGACCTTGGCCGACCGGGTGGTGGTCTTGGATTACGGCGAGGTGATCGCCGAAGGCACCTACCAGGAGGTGGCGCAGGACCCAAGGGTGCAGGAGGCCTATCTGGGGAGGCGAACATGACGCTGGAGGTGAGGGACCTGGAAGCAGGGTATGGCAAAGCCCAAGTGCTCAACGGTCTGGACCTAGAGGTAAAGGAAGGGGAACTGGTGGCTCTCCTGGGTGCCAATGGAGCTGGTAAAACCACCCTGCTCCGGGCCATCTCCGGGCTGATCCCGCCCTGGCGGGGAAAGGTCCTTTGGAATGGAGAGGAGCTCCGGAGGTTTTCCCCTGCCCGTCGGGCCCGGTTTGGTCTCGGCCATGTACCTGAAGGCCGGCAACTCTTTCCCCTGATGACCGTGGAGGAGAACCTTCGTCTAGGGGCTGCTTTTCTGGCCCCGGAAAGGGAGAAGGAGGGTTTTGAACGGGTCTTTGCCCTCTTCCCCCGTCTATACGAAAGGAAGAGGCAGCTGGCAGGTACCCTCTCCGGGGGGGAGCAGCAGATGCTGGCCATCGCCCGGGCCCTCATGGGCTTCCCCAAAATCCTCCTGGTGGATGAGCCTTCTCTAGGACTTGCTCCCAGGTTAGCCGAGGAGGTACTCCTTACCCTCAAGCGGGTGGCGGAAGAGGGGGTAGGGGTGTTGCTGGTGGAGCAGAACGTGGCCCTTTCCCTGGAGGTGGCGGCCAGGGCCTACGTGCTGGAGCATGGGCGTATCGTGCTCCAGGGTCCGTCCCGTGTAGTGTTAGAAGATTCCCGGATCCGGGAAGCTTACCTAAGTCTCTAAACTATTCCTAAAGGGGTATCCGATGAGGCCTTTTGCTAGCAAAACCGTCCTGATCACCGGCGCGGGAAGCGGTATCGGCCTAGCCCTAGCCCGGGCCTTCGCCCAAGAAGGCGCCAAGGTGCTGTTGCATGACCTTAAAGACGCCTCCCCCTTGGCAGAGGAACTAGGCGGGGTATTTCTCCAGGCAGACCTCTCCGACCCCCAGGCCGTAGAGGAGCTAGGGAGGGAAGCGGCCCGGCAGGGGGTGGACATCCTGGTGAACAATGCGGGCTTCCAGCACATCGATCCGGTGGAAGACTTCCCCCTGGAAACCTGGCAAAGGATGCTCCAGGTGATGCTTACCGCCCCCTTCCAGCTCATCAGGGCTCTGCTTCCGGGGATGAAGGCCAAGGGCTGGGGGCGGATCCTCAACATCGCCAGCGTCCACGGCTTGGTGGCAAGCCCCTACAAGTCCGCCTACATCTCCGCCAAGCACGGGCTATTGGGCCTCACCAAGACCGTGGCCCTCGAGGCGGGTCCTTTTGGCATCACCGTAAACGCCATCGCCCCCGCTTACGTGCGCACCCCCTTGGTGGAGAACCAGATCGCCGACCAGGCCCGCACCCTGGCCATCCCCGAAAGCGAGGTGGTGGAAAAGGTTTTCCTGGCCCAGGCGGCCATCAAACGCCTCATTGAGCCAGAAGAAGTGGCAGCCCTAGCCCTCTTCCTAGCCTCGGAAAAGGCCTCCGCCATCACCGGGGCCGTCTTTCCCATCGACCTGGGATGGACCGCCCGCTAATACCACCCCACCCTGGCTTGCGCCAGGGTGGGGGCCCCGGAAAGGGCCTCGGGTAGGCATCATCTCGTTGCAGCCTAGAGAACGAAACAGGAGGAAAGGGTATAACCCCGCACGGCCCTGAGAGGAATCCCCTTCTCCCTGGCCCAGGCCTCCCACTCCCAGGCGGCCTTCCCCTGGAAGAAGGCCCGTAGCCGTTGGTAACCCGGGTTGCCCGGTTCCGCCGGGCTAAAGGCCAAGGGAAGGAGCTCAGGCAACCCCGCTGCCTCGCAAAACCAGGCCCAGAAATGGGGCTCCAAGGCCGCTAGGGCCACCCTTCCCTCCCGGGCAGGGTAGACCCCATAGCAGAGGGCGGAACCGTCCAAAAAGGGAATGGGGGGATAGGCCATGGCCTTGACCGCCTCAGAAAGGGCCACCTCGTATACCCCGCCCCCTAGGAGGAGCCCCTTGAGCGCCGCCAAGGCCAGAGCGTAGGCACCGGCCAGGTCGGCAAACTGGAAGGACTGCCAGGGAAAGCGCCCCAGAAGCCCCGCTTCCGCCAGGTAGGTAAGGTCGTGGCCCGGGTCCGGGGAATCGGGGTAGCCCCGAAGCCGGGCGTAGACCAGGCGGGGGTTGACCCTAAGGAGCGCTTCTGGGCCCAACCCCAGCCGCTCCATGGCCCCGGGACGGTTGGACTCCAGGAGGATGACGGCCTCCGGCAGCAAAGAGAGAAACCTTTCCCGGCCTTCCTTACCCTTCAGGTCCAGGGTCACAACCTCTTTGTTGCCGTTCAGGAAGGCGTAGGTTTCCGGGGCCCAGTCCCTTAGGGGATCCCCTTGCGGGGGCTCTACCTTGAGGACGGGAAAACCCAAATCCCTAAGAAGCTTCCCCGCCAAGGGCCCGGGGAGAAGCCGGGTAAGGTCCAGAACCCTACCTGGGGGCCATGCGCAAGGCGCCATCCAGGCGGATCACCTCCCCGTTCAGCATAGGGTTTTCCAGAATGTGGAGGACCAGTAGAGCGTACTCCTCCGGCCTGCCCAGCCGTTTAGGAAAAGGCACCTGTTCCGCTAAAGAGGCCTTGGCCTTTTCCGGAAGACCCTGGAGGAGGGGGGTATCGAAGAGGCCAGGGGCCACCGTCACCACCCGGATTCCCCAGTCCGCAAGCTCCCGGGCCGCGGGAAGGGTGAGGCCCACCACACCCCCCTTGCTGGCCGCGTAGGCCACCTGGCCCACCTGGCCTTCAAAGGCTGCCACGCTGGCGGTGTTCACCACCACCCCCCGCTGCCCCTCGGCGCCGGGAGGGTTCTCCCGCATGGCCCAAGCCGCCAGGCGCAGGACGTTAAACGTGCCGATGAGGTTCACCTCCACCACCTTGCGGAAGCCTTCCAGGTCGTGGGGGCCTTCGCGGCCCAAGACCTTGCGGACCAAGCCGATCCCCGCCGCATTCACCACGGCGAAAAGGGGAGCCCGGGAGGCGGCCAGCTCCACCGCCCGCCCGGCGTCCTCCTCCCGGGTCACATCCCCTTCCAGGTAAACAACGCCCGGATCCTCCCCCCGCCTGAGGTCCAAGACCACCACCTTGTAGCCCCTATCCCTTAGGGCCAGGGCCGCAGCCCTTCCGAGCCCCGAGGCTCCCCCTGTCACCAAGGCGCTTCTCTCCATAATCCACCCCTAGATCCTTTGAATGATGGTGGCCGTGGCCTGCCCATGGCCGATGCACATCACCTGCAGGCCAAACTCCCCCCCGGTGCGCTCCAGCTCGTAAAGGAGCTTAGTCATAAGGATGGCCCCTGTGGCCCCTAAGGGATGGCCATGGGCGATGGCCCCGCCGTTGGGGTTCACCTTCTCGGGGTCAGGGTGGAACTCCCGCAGGAAGGCCAGGACCACGCTGGCGAAGGCCTCGTTGATCTCGATGACGTCCAGGTCCCTAAGGGAAAGCCCCGCTTTCTCCAGGGCCCTTTTTGTGGCGGGGATCACCTCCAAAAGCTGCAGGGTGGGATCCCCGGCCACCACCACCCGGGCCAGGAAACGGGCCCTGGGGCGAAGGCCCAGGGCCAAGGCCTTTTCCCGATCCCCTAGGAGAAGGGCAGCGGCCCCGTCGGAGATCTGGCTGGAGTTGCCGGCGGTTACCACCCCATCCTCGCGAAAGACGGGTTTTAAGGCCAGCATCCTCTCGTAGTCCACGTCGAAGCGGACCCCCTCGTCCCGGTCCAGGAGGAGGGGCCTCCCCTCCCCATCCACCCCCTCCAGGGGAAGGATCTGGGTCCGGAAGCGGCCTTCCTGGATAGCCCGGGCGGCCCGTTTATGGGAGAGATAGCCCCACTCGTCCAGCTCCTCCCGACAAAGGCCATACTTCTTGGCGATGCGCTCGGCGCTCTCCCCCTGGTGGACGAGCTCGTAACGCTGGAAAAGGGCCGGGTTTAAGGTGCGGAAGCCGCCCCCGATGTCGGAGAACATGGGGGCCCGGGTCATGCTCTCTACCCCGCCAGCGATGGCGAAGTCCAGGTCGCCAGCGGCGATGGCTTGGGCAGCAAAATGCACTGCCTGTTGGCCCGAGCCGCACATGCGGTTTAAGGAGACCGCCGGAACCTCTTTCGGAAGGCGGGAAAGGAGAACGGCAAGCCGCCCGATATTGGCCCCTTGCTCCCCAGCTTGGGTCACGCAGCCCGTGACCACATCCCCGATGAGGCCGGGGTCGATCCCCGTCCGATCCAGAAGGCCATTCAAGACCTGGGCATAAAGGGCATCGGGCCGCCAGTCCCTTAAGGCTCCATTCCTCTTGCCGATGGGGGTGCGCACCGCCTCGAGGATCACGGGTTCTCCCATATCCGCCTCCTTGCCAGCTCCCGTAGGATGATGAGCCTCTGGATCTCGGAGGTTCCCTCGTAGATCTGCAGCACCTTGGCGTCACGGTACAGCTTGGCCAAGGGGTACTCCTCGCTGTAGCCGTTGCCGCCAAAGACCTGGAGGGCCTCGGATACCCCTCGCACCGCAGCGTCGGCGGCAAAGGCCTTGGCCGTGGCCGCTTCTAAGGCGTTCCCCTCCCCCTCTTCCGCCCGCTCGGCGGCCTTTAGGGTGAGGAGGCGGGCGGCCTCCAAGTCCATGTGCATCTCCGCCAGCTTAAACCCCACCCCCTCATGCTCCAGAAGGGGCCTGCCAAAGGCCTCCCGTATGGCGGCGTAGGCCAAGGCTTCCTCCAGGGCCCTGCGCAAAAGCCCCACCGCCAGGGCCGCCACCATGGGCCGGGAGCGGTTGAAAACCCTCATGGCCAGGGCAAACCCTTCCCGGGCTATCAGGCCCTCCTCGGGTACGAAGGCTCCGTCCAGATACACCTCCGCCGCCGGGGACGCCTTCTGCCCCAGCTTGGGCAAAGGGGGCCCCACCTCCACCCCCACCCCCCGCTCCACCAGGAAAGCGGCCATCCCCTCCCGGCCCTCCGCCACCTTGGCGAAAACCACGAAAAAGGCCGCCTCCGGGGCGTGGCTGATCCAGGTTTTCCGCCCGTAAAGGCGGTACCCTCCCGCCACCTTTTCCGCCCGGGTGCGGATGGCGGCCACGTCCGAGCCCGCATGCGGCTCGGTAAGGGCGTAGGAGGCCACCTCCTCCCGAAGCCGGGGGAGGAAGCCTCGGGCGTAGGGACTCCCCGAAAGGAGGAGGGCGTCCGCCACCAGGTTGTTGAGGAGCAAAGCCGCCGCTACCCCAGTGCAGGCATAGGCCAGTTCCTCCGCCACCAGGACCAGGCTCTTGGGCCCAAGGCCGGCTCCGCCCAGCTCCTCCGGGACTACCAGAACCGGAAAACCAAGCTCTGCCGCCTCCCGAAACAGGGGCCAGGGGAAACGGGCCTCTTGGTCCCAGGACCTGGCCTGGGGCAGGATGCGCTCCCGGGCAAAACGCCGGGCCAGCTCCCGTATGGATCTCTCCAGGTCCAAGGGAACCTCCAGGAAAAGTTTACCCGGTCCAAAACCCCGCTACAAGGGACCCTTCTGGCTCTTTTTGCGGTACATAAGCCCATCGGCCGCCTCGAGGACCTGCAAAAGCTCCCGCCCCCCTGCCGGGCTAAAGCCCACGGAAACCGAGGGAAACCGGGCGTGAACCCGGGCCTCCAAGGAGGCTCCATCCCTTAGGCCCAGGTGCAGGCCCACGAACTCGTCCCCCCCTACCCGGTACAGGGCATCCCCCTCCCGTACCTCCTCCCGCAGAATCTGGGCAAAGCGGAGCAGATGGGCATCCCCGGCCTGGTGCCCCTCCCGGTCGTTTACGGCCTTTAGGTTATCCAGGTCCCAAAGGGAAAGCACCAGGGAAAGCCCCTCCCGGGCCGCCAGGGCTTGGAGCCTGGAGAAGTCGCGCTCCAAGGAACGCCGGTTGGCCAGGCCCGTAAGGGAATCGGTGAGGGCCTCATTCTGGATGAGGCTTTGCAGGGCCTCTAGGCGCTGGATCATGGCCGCCACGCTCAAACCCCCTATGCCCGCCAAAAGCCCCCCCGCCGCCACCAGGAAGCGGGTTTCCTCCTGGGGCCAAGGGGCCAGGAGCACATAGGCCAGGCCCAACCCAAGCCCAGGCCAGCCGGCAAAGGCGGCAAAGGCATAGGCCCCCACGGTGTAGAAGGCCATCACCCCAAGGCGCCAGTCCTCCCCGGAAAGCCCCTGCACCACCCTCTCCGGCGGCGCCACCAGGCTCATGAGGGAGGTCAATAAGGCCACCCCCAGGTGCAGGGCCACCGCCAGGCGGTCCCTACCGGTAACCTTACCCAAGGTATAGGCGAAAACAAGACTCCCCCAGTAGAGCGCCGTGGCCCAGTACATCACCCGGTCCCCGTAGAGGGCCACCACGGGGATCCATACCGCAGGGACCAGGGCCAGACGCCAGTAGAGGCGAACCAACCCCGGCCAGATCTCGGGAGACATGCCGCATTCTAACCACCCCCCTAAACCGCAGGTAAAGCCAGCTTGACTTTGCCCCTCCTACCCTGGACGATGGAAAGGATGGATGGCAGGCGCATCCGCAACTTCTCCATCATCGCCCACGTGGACCACGGGAAGTCCACCCTGGCGGACCGCATCCTGCAGCTGACCCATGCGGTGAGCGAACGGGAGATGCGGGAGCAGTTTCTGGACTCCCTGGAGCTGGAACGGGAGCGGGGCATCACCATCAAGGCCAGCGCCGTGCGGCTGCAGTACCGGGCCAAGGACGGGGAAACCTACATCTTCAACCTGATCGACACCCCCGGCCACGTGGACTTCACCTACGAGGTTTCCCGGGCCTTGGCGGCGGTGGAAGGGGTTCTTTTGGTGGTGGACGCCAGCCAGGGGGTGGAGGCCGAGACCTTGGCCAAGTTTTACATGGCCCTGGAGCACGGCCACGTGATGATCCCCGTCATCAACAAGATCGACCTGCCCAACGCCAGGCCCCTGGAGGTGGCCCTGGAGGTGGAGGAGGTTTTGGGCCTTCCCGCCGACGAGGCCATCTTCGCCTCGGGCAAGACGGGGGAAGGGGTGGAGGAGATCCTCGAGGCCATCGTCGGGCGCATCCCACCCCCCAAGGGGGATCCCGAGGCCCCCTTAAAGGCCCTCATCTTTGACTCCCTTTACGACGCCTACCAAGGGGTGATCCCCTACCTCCGCCTCTTTGAGGGGCGGGTGCGCCCGGGGGACCGGATCCGCATCTACTCCACCGGCAAGGAGTTCACCGTGGACAAGGTGGGGATCTTCACCCCCCAAGGGCTCATCCCCGTGGAGGAGCTCACCGCCGGGGAGGTGGGTTGGCTTGTCGCCGCCATCCGGGATATCCACGACGTCCAGGTGGGGGATACCATCACCCACGCCCATCGGCCCACGGACGCCCCCTACCCGGGCTTCCGCCCTGCCAAACCCGTGGTCTTCGCTGGACTCTACCCCGTGGACTCTGGGGACTATAACAAGCTACGGGACGCCCTGGAAAAGCTGAAGCTAAATGACGCCGCCCTTTCCTTTGAGCCGGAGACCTCCACCGCCTTGGGTTTTGGCTTCCGCTGTGGGTTCCTGGGGCTTCTCCATGCGGAGATCGTGCAGGAGAGGTTGGAACGGGAGTTCGGCCTGGAGCTGATCGCCACCGCCCCCAGCGTGGTCTACAAGGTGCGCCTAAAGGGCGGGGAGGAGATGGAGGTGCTAAACCCCGCCGACCTCCCCGACCCCACGAAGGTAGAGGAGATCCTCGAGCCCTACGTAAAGCTCACCGTTTTCACCCCCGAGGAGTACGTAGGAGCCATCATGCAACTGGTGCAGGAAAAGCGGGGCCGTCTGGTCAACATGACCTATCTTCCCGGGGGAACCAAACGGGTGGAGCTGGTCTACGAGGTGCCCTTCGCCGAGATCCTCTACGACTTCCACGACCGCCTGAAGAGTCTTTCCCGGGGCTATGCTTCCATGGATTACGAGCAGATGGGCTACCAGCCCGGGGACCTGGTCAAGGTCAACGTGCTGGTGCACGGAGAACCCGTAGATGCCCTTACCTTTATCGCCCACCGGGACAAGGCCTATGGCCTAGCCCGGGCCATGGTGGACAAGCTGGCGGAGGTCATCCCCCGTCAGCTCTTTGAGGTGCCCATCCAAGCGGCCATCGGGGGGAAGATCATCGCCCGGGCCACGGTGAAAGCCCTGAGGAAGGACGTGCTGGCCAAATGCTACGGTGGGGACGTGACCCGGAAGAAGAAGCTTTTGGAAAAACAAAAGGAAGGGAAGAAGCGGCTCAAGGCCATCGGCAAGGTGGAGGTTCCCCAGGAGGCCTTCCTGGCGGTGCTTTCGGCGGGGAGGAATGAGCCTTAGGGCAAGGCTGGCCCTGGTCATCGCCCTTCTAGCCTTTCTGCCCAACCTGGTCCTGGCCCTCACCCTGGGCCTCATGGGGAATGGTCCATGGCTACCCTTGGTGCTCTGGCTTGTCCTCCTCGCCCTGGTTTCCGGAGCCGTGGGGTATCTCCTGGCCCGAAGCCTCCTAAGGCCCCTGGAGGAGCTCACCCGCACCCTGGCCTACCTCTCCTTAAAGGAGGGCCCGGTGAGCGAGCTGAGGCTTCCTGCCCCCAAGGAACCTCCGCCCAGGGAGATCGCCCTCCTCCGCACCCGCTTCGGGGAGCTTCTGCAACGCCTGCAACGCCTGATGGAGGCCAGGGAGGCCTTTTACGGGGCCCTGGCCCATGACCTTAAGACCCCCCTTCTCTCCGCCATCCGCGCCCTGGAGTACCTGGAAAGGGCCGACCACCTGGGCCGGGAAAAGCGGGTGGAGCTCCTTTTAGCCCTGAGGCGAGAGTTGACCCAGGCCCACCTCCTGGTGGAAAACCTCCTGGCCCTCTCCCGCCTCGAGGCCCGCACCCCCCAGTGGGAAACCCTGAACCTCCGGGCCCTGGCCGAGGATCTCCTCCTGCGCTACCAGGAGGAGGCGGCAAGGCGGGGGCTCGGCCTTGCGGTGGAGGGAGCAGGCCTGGCCCGGGGGGAGCGGCCCCTTTTGGAAAGGGCCCTGGCCAACCTTCTGGATAACGCCCTCCGGCACGCCAAGACCCGGGTGCGCATCTGGGTGGAGGAGGGGGCCTTGCAGGTGGAGGACGACGGGGATGGGCTTCCCCTGCCCCTCGAGGCCCTGGCCCAGCCCTTCCGCCAAGGAGGTCCGAACCGGGGAAGCGCGGGGCTTGGCCTCTACACCGCCAAGCGGGTGGCCGAGGCCCACGGGGGGAAGCTCTTAGCCTGCAAAAGCCCCTTGGGGGGAGCGTGTTTGCGCCTGGAACTCCCCTCCGCCAGGGGGCTTTAGTCCATAACCGGGGGAATCTGCCGCACCCAGAGGATGTAGGAGAGGTGCTCCAGGTACCTCAGGGGAACCTCGGAAAGGGGGCGGTCCACCTCCAGGCTCATCATGGCCTCCCCGCCCCGCTTCTTGCGGCTTACCGTGAGGTAGGCGATGTTGACCTCGTCATCGGCCAGGATCCGGGCCACCCGGGCCACCACGCCCGGGGTATCCACGTTGCGGATCACCAAGGTGGGAGCGGCCCCAGTGATGCGCACCTCAAAGCCATCCAGGTCAAAGATGCGCACCAACCCCCCTCCCAGGGAGCTACCCGTAACGGTGATGCGCTCCTTCTCCCCCTCCAGGACCATGCGCACGGTGTTGGGGTGCACATCCCCTAGCTCCACCGCCTTGAAGACCACCTCCACCCCTTCCTTCTCCGCCAGGCTCAGGCTTTCCTTAAGCCGCTCGTCGTCGGGCTTGAAGCCCAAGACCCCTGCCACCAGGGCCAGGTGGGTGCCGTGGCCCTTTCCCGTTTTGGCAAAGGAACCGTGCAGGCCAAACTCCACCCGCCTGGGCCTTTCCCCCAAGAGGTGGCGGGCCAGAAGGGCCAGGCGGCAGGCCCCGGCGGTGTGGCTGGAGGAAGGCCCCACCATCACCGGGCCGATCATGTCCAAAAGACCCATACCTGTAGAATAACCCCATGCGCACGTTCCTGACCCGGGCCATTGGCCTCCTCTTGGCCGTGGGGCTCCCGGTTTTGGGCCAAAGCCTGGTGGTCCCGAAGGAGGTCCAGGTGGGGCGGTCCGTGGTCCTGGAGGGGCGGGACCTGCCCGAGGGGCGCTTCCCCCTGGTGCTGGAGGGACCAGAAGGGCAGCAGACCCTGGAGGTGGAGGTCCAGAAGGGAAGGTTCCAGCTGGAGCTAAGCCCCAAGGCCCCCGGGGAGTACCGCATCCGACTTTCCCTTCCCGCCGGTGCCTTGGAAGCCCGCTTCACCGCCCTTGCCCCCACCACCCCCGAGCTGACCCAGGAGGGCCTTAAGCTCCCCTGGGGCCTCCTGGCCCTGCCCCCGGGGGACTGGTTGGGCCCTTTGGTCCAGGGGGATAAGGTGTTCGTGGCCCAGGGGATTTTGGTGGTGGAAACCAGCCTTAAGGGGGAAACCCTGTCCTTTCACTTCGCCCCGGACCGCATCCTGGCCCTCCGCCCAGGCCCCGAGGCCCTCCTACAGGGGGACTGGGTCCTGCCCATCCCCTTCCCGCGGCTGCCCTTTGAGGGCAGCGAGGAGGACATCCAGGCCCTGGGCGCCCTTCTCAAAGCCCTCACCCCCCCCAGGCCCTGGCCCTACTTCGCCTACTGGACCCAAGACCCCGCCACCCTCACCCCGGAGGACCTGGAGGCCTATGGCCAGGACCTCCTGGCCCGGGGCCACAGGCCGGAACTCCTCTTCGGCCAGGCGGAGGTGGCCCGCATGGCCGAAGCCTCCCGCTCCCTGCGGCAGAAGGACCCCGAAAAGGCCCTTCTCCTGGCCCAGACCCTTCTCCGCTACACTCCCCTTTTCCCCGGTTCCTTGGCCTTTTTCAGGGAAACGGCCCTGTACCTCGAGGCCCACGGGTACCCTGCCCAGGCCTTGCGCTTCCGCGAAGCAGAGAAACTCCTAAGGGCCTGGCTTCCCCCGCAGCTTACCCTGCTTCCCCCTGCCCTTTGGACCCTGGGCCTGGCCTACCTGGCCCTCATGCTCTACCTCTTCCTCTTCTACCTGCCCGCCCAGCTAAAGGACCTGAAGCCCCTTGGCGGCTACCTGGGCGGATTCTGGAAGCACCCACTCCTGCGCTTCAGGCACCTCCACCTGGCCTACGCCAGCCTGGGGGAACGGGTGCTGGCCCTGGCCCTCTTCCTAGCCCTCGGCCTGGGCCTCCTCCTCCAGGGATTGGACGCCCGGGTGCGGGGGGAGCTTTTCGCCCCCCCCTTGGACCAGGGGACCCTCCGCACCCAAAAAGCCCAGGACTGGCTGCGCACCCTGCCCCCCACCCCTGAGGCCAAGGCCCTTCTGGGCTACGCCCTCCTTTCGGAGGCCCCCAAGGAGGCCCTGGGCCTCCTGAAGGAAGCCTCCTTGCCCTTCGCCTTGGCCCTCAGGGGGGACGAGGCCTCCTTGGCCCAAGCCTACCGCCGGGCTCCCCTCGAGGGCCCCATCCGCACCGCCTTGGGGCTGGGCCAGGACCCCTGGGGAGCCAGGGAGCCTGGCCCCAGCTTGCGGACCCTTTACCTGGCCCTCCTCCAGGTGGAACTCAAGCGCCTCCAAGAGGATCCCTTCCGGGGATTCCTGCGCCTGGGCATTCCCCTTCCTGAAGGGGTGAGGCCCTGGGCCTTCGCCGGATTCTGGCTCCTTCTCCTCTACCACCTCCTCACCTTCCTCCTACCCCGGCGCAGGGCCCCGGTCCCCCCCTCCTGGGCCCTGGGGGTGCGCCTTCTGGTGCCGGGGAGTCTGGGGTTCTCCTCAGGGCTAGGCCTCGTCCTCCTCCTCCTTTTCGCCTACGGGCTTTTTGCCGTGCTGGAGGGCAAGACGCCCACCTTCCTGATCCTGGCCTATGGGCTCCACCTCCTGGCGCTGGTCTTTAGCCTAAGGAGGCCCGCATGATCCTTCCCCCCATCCCTACCCCCTTCGACCGGGAAGGACGCCTGGACGCGGAGGCCTTTCGCGAGCTGGCGGAAGCCCTGGAGCCCCTAGTGGACGGGCTTCTCATCTACGGCTCCAACGGGGAAGGGGTCCACCTCACCCCCGAGGAACGGGCCAAGGGTCTCCGGGCCCTAAGGCCCCGGAAACCCTTCCTGGTAGGCCTCATGGAGGAAACCCTACCCCAGGCGGAGAGAGCCCTCCTCGAGGCCCAGGAAGCGGGGGCCATGGCCCTCTTAGCCACCCCACCCCGGTACTACCACGCCAGCCTGGGCCAGGGGCTGGTGGCCTACTACCAGGCCCTGGCGGAGAGGATGCCGGTGTTCCTCTACCACGTGCCCCAGAACACCAAGGTGGACCTCCCCCTTTCTGCGGTGGAAGCCCTGGCCCAGCACCCTAGGATCCTAGGCATCAAGGACTCCAGCGGGGACCTCTCCCGTCTGGCCTTTTACCAGGCCCACCTGAGGGATTTCCGGGTCTATAACGGCCACGCCCCCACCTTCCTGGGGGCTTTGGCCCTGGGAGCCGAAGGGGGCATCCTGGCCGCGGCCAACCTGGCCCCTAGGGCCTACCGGGCCCTCGTGGAAGCCTTCCAAAGCGGACAGTTGGCGAAGGCCCAGGCCCTGCAAAAAGGGCTCTTCCCCTTAGGTAACCTCCTCTCCCAAGGAGGGGTACCCCTCCTTAAGCAGGCCCTCCGCCACCTGGGCCTACCTGCAGGGTACCCCAGGCCCCCCTATCCCCCGGAAAGCCCCCTTTGGCCCAGATTCCTTCCGATTCTGGATAAGCTAAAGGAAGAGGGGTGGATCCTATGAGAAAGGCTTCCCTGCTAGTCTTGGCCCTAGGCTTTCTGGCCGCCTGCGCACCCCAAGCCCTTACCCCGGAAGCCCGTTTCCTAGGGGCGGAGATCCGGGGTTTTGAGCTCAGCCCGGAACCCGCCCTCCTCCTGGGGGTAAGGGTGGAGTTCCAAAACCCCAATCCCTTCCCCCTGCCCCTTTCCACCCTCGGCACCCGGCTGCGGGTGGGGGAGGTGACGGTGCCCCTGGACCTCAGCCTACCCCCCGGAAGGAAAGAGGAGGTCCTCTTGGTTCGGCTTACCCCCAAGGGGGCCCTCTCCACCGCCCAAGCCCTCCTATCCCGGGAGGGGGTGGAGGTGGCCTTGGAAGGCCGCACCCTGGGCCAAAGCCTCACCTTCTTCCACACCCGGCTGGCCTTTCCCCTGGAGCCACCAAGGGTGCGCCGGGTAGGAGTGAACTTCTTCCTGGAAAACCCTAACCCCTTCCCCCTCAAGGTGGAGGGGAGCCTGGTTCTCCTGGGCCAGAGCTTCCGGGTGCAGGTGGATCTGCCCGCCCGGGGGGAGGGCCGGCTCCAGGTGGTGGGTTTTAGGCCAGGCCTGGACCGGGGCACAGGAAGGTTGGAGCTCATCCTGGAAGTCCCCGGTTTCCTGCGCCAAAACCTGGTCCTCGCCCTCTAGAGGCGAAAGCCCAAGGGCAAGAGCTCCTCCAGGGTCTTCACCACGTACCCCTCGGGCCCGTGCATCACCACCTCGGTCCTGGGGGTGCCGAACTCCAAGAGCACCTGGCGGCACCCCCCGCAAGGGGGGACAGGTCCCTTAGGGCTATAGATGTGCACCCGGTCGATGCGCCTCTTCCCCGCCAGGACCATGGCGGCCACCGCATTTCTTTCCGCACACTGGGAAAGGGGGAAGGAGGCGTTTTCCACATTGACCCCAAGGAAGTTCTCCCCTTCCGCCTCCACCAGGGCCACCACGGGAAAGCGGGAGTAGGGGGCGTAGGCCCTTTCCAGGTGGGCTATGAGAACCTCCCTAACCCTCTCCATGCTCCACCAGCCTTTCCACCCGTACCCGTTCTATGCGGCGCTGGTCCGCGCTTTCCACCACGAAGCGGAACCCCTGCCACTCCACGCTCTCCCCCACGCTGGGGATGCGGCCGAACTGCTCGTAGAGGAAACCGGAAAGGGTGTCGTACTCCCCTTCGGGAAGCTCCACCCCTAGGGCCTCGGAAACCTCGTCCACGGGGGTCTGGGCCTGGATGGAGAAGGAACCGTCGGGAAGCCTACGAATGGCCAGATCCTCCGGCTCGTCGGTTTCGTCGTAGATCTCCCCCACGATCTCCTCCATCACGTCCTCCAGGGTGACCAGGCCTGCGGTGCCCCCGAACTCGTCCACCACGATGGCCATGTGCACCTTGCGCCGGCGAAGCTCCCGGAGAAGCGTCCAGGCATCCATGTTCTCGGGAACAAAATAGGGAGGGTGGGCGATGGAGGCCACGGTGCGCCCCTTAAGATCCTCCTCGCAGTAGTAGTCCAGGAGGTCCTTGGCGTAGGCCACCCCCACGATGTGGTCCACGCTTTCCTTATAGACGGGGACCCGGCTGTAGCGGTGCTCGCGGAAGAGGTGCAAAAACTCCTCCAAGCTGGCCTCCGCCTCGATGGCCACCATCTCCACCCGTGGGGTCATGATCTCCCTCACGGGGGTTTCCTCCAGCTCCAGGATGGAGTGGATCATCTCCTCCTCCTGGGCCTCTATGGCGCCCGACTCCTCCGCCCCCGCCAGGATCAGCTTAAGCTCGCGCTCGGACACCAAGGGGGTATCCCGGGGCTCGAGGCCCAGCACCCTGAGGAAAAAACCCGAAACCAGGCTGAAGAACCGGCCCACCGGGTAGAGGAGGATGGAGAAGAGGTAGATGGGCCAGGCGGCCACCCGAGCCAAGGGCACGGCATGGTGGACGGCGATGGACTTGGGGGTGATCTCCCCAAAGAACAGGACGAGGAAGGTCATGGCCCCGGTGGCCACCCCCACCCCCAAAGAACCAAAGGCCCGGGTGGCCAGGTCCGTCACCAAGGCGGTGGCGGCGATGTTCACCAGGTTGTTCCCCACCAAAATGGTGGTGAGGAAACGGGTGATGTCCTGGGAAAGGAGCCGGAAAGGCCCCCCTTGGGTTTCCGAAAGCTCCCGTACCTTCCAGGGATAAAGGGTGGTGAAGGCGGTTTCGCTGGCGGAGAAGAAGGCGGAAAGGGCCAAAAGAAGGAGCAAAAGAAAAAGGTCCCCCGGGTGTGGGGCTTGGGATTGGGCCAGGGCTAGGGAACCGAAGGGCAGGAAGAAGAGCCACCGACTGGGAGGTCTGTCCATATCACCTTTCGCCATTCTACACCATGGGGAAGTGTGGGGTGCGCCCCCGTTTTTTCTTGACTTCTGTGTATAGTTGAGGAGTATGAATGGTCCTCCTGCCCCCCTGGTGGAAGAGCTTTCCCGGCTGGGCTACACCTTGATGCGCCTTCTCCTTGCCCGCGCTAAGGAAACCTTTGCCCAAGAAGGCCTCTCCCTCCTCCAGGCAGAGGTGCTCCGTTTGGTGAAGGAGGGAATCCAGGTTCCTTCCCGGATAGCGGAGCACCTCGAGGTCCTTCCCTCCCAGGTCTCCCACCTCCTGGCCTCTATGGAGGAAGCGGGCCTCCTCAGGCGCCAGCCCGACCCCGAGGACCGCCGTAGGGTGCTTCTGCGCCTCACCCCCAAGGGGGAGGCCGTGCAAAAGCGCCTGCAAGAGGCCTGGCTAAGGGCCTATGGCCAGCACCTGGCCCGCCTTTCCCCGGAGGAACTGAACCTCTTCCGCGACCTGCTGCGCAAACTCACGGAGGTGGAAGGTGCCTAGGCTCCTGAGCCTATTCCTCCTCTTCCTTCCTGCCTTGGCCCAAGGCGCCCTAGCCCCCTTGCGGAACCACCCCCTAGCCCTCCAGGCCCAGGCGCTTCTGGAGGCCAGCGCCAAGGGCTTGGAGGCCCAATCCTCCCCCCTGGCCCTGAACCTCCAGGGGAACTACGCCCGGCTGGGCTACGAGTGCACCCCTTCCTCCCTGTGCGCAAGCCTGCCCGGCACCGCCGGGAGCCTCACCCTGGCCCTGGTCCTCACCCCCTTTCCCTTTGGCGACACCCAAGACGCCCAAAAGCGGGCTAGGATCGCCTACCGGCGGGCCGAGCTGGCTTACCGCAAGGCCCTTACCGCCCTTCAGGCCCAGGCGGTGGCCGCATACGGTGGTTACCAGCTGGCCCTCTTGGGGGAAAAACTGGCGCAAAAAGGGTGGGAGCTGGCCCAGGCGGCCCTCGAGGCGGCCAGGAAGCGCCAGGCCAACCCCAAGGAACTCCGGGAGGCGGAACTGGCCCTGAAGGAAGCCGAAAACCGCCTCCTGGAAGCCCAAAGGAGCGTGGAGCTGGCCAAGAAGGGAGCAGAGGGCCTGGTGGACCTCACCCAGCCCCTCCCCGAGATCCCCCCACCCCAGGGCACCACGCCCCTTTCCCTGGAGGAGGCCCGGCTGAACCTCGAGGAGGCCAGGATCGCCTACTTTGCCTCCTTTCGCGCCCTCTTCCCCGAGGTCAAGGCCAGCTACCTCCTCTACCCCAGCGGGAACGACACCCTGGCCCTAAGCCTCTCCAGCCGGAGCTTGCAACCCACCCTGGCCTACACCCGGCAGGACCCGGCACAAAGGCCCACCAGCCTGCCCGGCGGCAGCTACCGCACCGCCGAGGAGCTTCGGCTTTCCCTCTCCCTCACCCTTTCCCCGGGTCTCTTCGCCGCCCTGGAGGCCACCGAGGCCCAGGTGCGGGGAGCAGAGGAGGCCCTAAGGGGGGCCGAGATGCAGGCCCGGCTCCAGGGGGAAACCCTGGAGAACTCCCTTAAGGCCTCGAGGATGGCCCTGGAACTGGCCCGCCTCCGCCTCGAGGCCCAGGAAAGGGCCTTGGCGGAAACGAAAAGGCGTCTGGAACTGGGCCTGGAAAGCCCCCTGGCCCTGCTGCAGGCGGAGCTTTCCCTTTTACAGGCTAAGCTGGCCCTAGCACAAGCAGAAAACGACCTCAGAAACCGCTTAATGGATTTATACCGGTTTTATGGCGAGCTTTTGCCGGAGGTGACCCCATGAAAAAAGCCCTGCTAACCCTCTTCCTCCTTTTGGCCCCTGCCCTAGCCCAGCCCCTCCCCGAAGCCCTCAAAAAGGCCCCCGAGGTAACAGGGGTGATCACGGCCCGGCTGGATTACGAGGCCAAGCAGAAGGACTTGGCCCGCACCCTAGAGGACCCCTTGCGCACCGCCCTAGCCGAGCTACAAGCACGCCAGGCCAGGGATTTGGCCGAGGCCAGGCTCAAAAGGGCCCTAGCCCAGGCGGAAAGCGAGATCGTTTCCGCCTATACCCAGGCCTTTGAGGCCCTCCTGCAGGTGGGCTTGGCGGAAAAGGCGTTGGAGGTGGCCGAGCTGGGGCTTAAGGCCACGGAGATCCGCCTCAAAGGGGGTGGCGCCACCAACCTGGACCTCCTGGAGGCGCAAAACCGCCTCCTGGAAGCCAGGAAGAACCTGGATCTGGCCCAAAGGGGGTGGGATAGCGCCTTGGCCGCCCTGGCCAACCTGGTGGGGGAATGGAAACCCCAAAGCGTGGGCGAACTACCTTCCCTTCCGGGAAAGGAGGTGCTGGAGGCCCTTTTGCAGGAACACGTGGACCTCCTCCAGCTAAGCCAGTCCCTGGGGCTTTTGCGCTTCCAAAGGGGGCTCATGGACGAAAGCTTCGTGGCCAGGAGGGAGATAGAGGCCCTCGAGGACCAGATCCGAACCCTGGAAACCAACCTGGCCAACCTGGAACGCACCCTCAGGCTGGGCCTGGAGGCCAGGTACCGCCAGCTCTCCCCCCTCCTCCAGGGGGTGAAGGCGGCGGAGGAGGCTTACCGGGCGGCCCAGGAGCGCTACCGGGCCGAGGAAAAGCGTTTCCAGGCAGGGCTCACCAGCCGGCTTGGCCTGTTGCAGCAGGAGCTTTCCCTAAGGCAAGCCCAACTGTCCTGGGAACAGGCCAAGCACGCCTACCTCAAGGCCTATTACGGCCTTCTTGCCAGCCGTTAAGGAGGATGGGATGCCCAACGCCCGTATCTTCCCCCTTGCCCTAGGCCTCACCCTCTTCCTCCTCTTCGCCTGCGCCCCCAAGAGGGAGGCCCCTTCCCAGGCCCCAGGGAAACCCCAGGCTCTGGAGGTTCGCACGGTTCCCGCCCAAAGGGGCCTTCTGGAGCGGGAGGTCCGGGCCTCCGCCACCTTGCAGGCGGAAAGGGATAGCCTGGTGGCGGCAGGCGCCTCGGGAAGGGTCCTAAGAACCCTTCCCCCCGGCACCCGGGTACAGGCGGGGGAGGGGGTGGTCTTTTTGGACCCCGCCCCCTTCCAGGAGGCCCTGGAGGCCGCGAGGCTGAGCCTCAAGCAGGCCGAGGCCAACCTGGAGCGCAGCCGAAACCAGCTTTCGGGGAACCAGGCCGCCCTCAAGGCCCAGCTCCAGGCAGCGGAGGCCCAGCTCCAGGCGGCCAAAAGGCGGTATGAGGAGGGCCAGGCCCTGCTTTCGCTGGGGGCCTTGGCCCCCTTGGACCTCAAGGCCCTCGAGGCCCAGTACCGCCAGGCGGAAAGCGCCTACCAGAATGCCCTCGAGGCCCTATCCCGTCTGGAGCGGGGAGAGGATCTACGGCTTCTTGAACTCCAGGTGGAGGCCGCCAGGCTCCAGGTGCGCCAGGCGGAACGAAATCTGCGGGAAACTGTGATCCGGGCCCCCTTCGCTGGGGAAGTGGTGGAGGTCTTGGTCAAGGAGGGGGAGTTCGTGGGCGCAGGTAGCCGGGCCTTCCGCCTGGCCACCACGGAGCGCCTCCTGGCCAGGCTCTACCTGCCCCCGGACCAGGCCAGCGCCCTAGGCCCCGAAACCCCCTTCACCCTTAGCCAAAACGGCCAGGAGGTGGCGGCCCGCCTCTTGCGCAAAACCGACCTGCCGGGGCAAAACCGGCTGGTGGAGGTGGTGCTAAAGCCGGAGGGCACGCTTCTCCCAGGCCCCGCCGAGGTGCGCTACCGCCTGAGGCTTTCCGAGGGCATCCTCCTTCCCTTAGCCAGCATCCAGATCCGGGATAGGGAGGCCCGGGTCTTCGTGGTCAAGGAGGGCAAGGCAAAGAGTCTTCCCGTGCGCCTCCTGGCCCAGGAGGCCGAGCAGGCAGCGGTGGAAGGCGTGGAGCCCGGTAGCCTGGTGATCCATCCCGTCCCCGAAGGCCTTAAGGAGGGCGACCCCGTGGAGGTGGTCCAGTGAGGGAAAACCCCCTGGTGGCCTTTTTCGTGGAGCGCTTCGTCTTCGCCACCGCCATCTTCGTGGGCCTGGTGCTGGTGGGCCTCCTCCTGGGGCTTGGGCTCGGGGTGGAGCTTCTCCCCCGTTTCAGCGTGCCGGTGGTGGCGGTTTCCACGGCCTACCCGGGGGCTGGCCCCGAGGAGGTGGCGGAGCAGGTGTCCAAGCCCTTGGAGGACGCCCTTTCCACCCTAAGCGGGGTGGATACCATCGGAAGCAGCTCCACCGAGGGCTTCAGCCTGGTCTTCATCCAGTTTCAGCAGGGGGTGGATGTGGACCGGGTGGCGGTGGAGGTGAGCCAGAAGGTGGCCGCCGCCCGGGCCCAGCTTCCCAAGGACGCCTCACCCCCCGTGGTGCAGAAGTTTGACCCCTCGGCAAGCCCCATCCTTTACGTCGCCCTCGAGGCTCCCGGGGAGGAGCTTTCCCAGGTACTCCGCTACGCCGAGCGCACCCTAAAGCCTAGGCTCCAGCTGGTCCCGGGGGTGGCGGATATCCGCCTCACCGGGGCACCCAGGCGGGCCATCCGGGTCTACCTGGATCCAGGCCGCCTCGAGGCCCTGGGCGTGGCCCCCGGCCAGGTGGTGCAGGCCCTTTCCACCTCGGCCCTGAACCTACCCTTGGGGAGCCTCACGGAAGGGGAAAAGCGCCTGGTCTACACCCTGCGCAACACCCCCGCCACCGCCAAGGAGGTGGCGGATCTCCTCCTGGACTCCTCCCGGGGCCTCCGGATCCGGGATGTGGCCAGGGTGGAGGAAAGGGCGGAGGAGGCCAGCACCCTGAACCGGGTAAACGGCCGCCCCGCCGTGCTGCTGGCGGTGGTGAAAACCCCGGACTCCAACGCCGTGGCCGTGGCCGATGGGGTCAAGAAGGCCCTAGGGGAGATCCAGCTTCCCAGGGGCTACCAGACGGAAATCGCCCTGGACAGCACCCGCTTTATCCGGGCCGCGGTCATGGACACGGTACGGGAGGCCTTCTTGGCGGCCTTGGCGGTTTCCGTGGTGGTCCTCGTCTTCCTGGGGAAGCTGAACTCGGTCTTTTCCGTGATCCTGGCCATCCCCATCACCCTCTCGGGGGCCATCCTGCTCTTTGGCCTCCTGGGCTTCACCTACAACCTCATCAGCCTCCTGGCCCTTACCGTGGCGGTGGGCATCGTGGTGGACGACTCCATCGTGGTGGCGGAAAACATTGACCGCTACCGCCGCCTGGGCTATAGCCCCAAGGAAGCGGTGCTAAAGGGCGCCAGCGAGGTTTCCGTGGCCGTGGCCGCCGCCACCTTGAGCCTCCTGGCCGTGTTCCTCCCCATCAGCTTCCTCCCCGGCATCATCGGCCAGATCTTCCAGCAGTTCGGCTTGGGCATGGCCGCCGCCATCGCCGTGAGCTGGCTGGAGGCCCTGCTCTTCCTCACCGTGCGCCTGGCCTACTTCCCCGACCCCGAGCCCCCAAGCCCCAAGGAGGCCTTAAGGGCCCTCCGCCTTCTGCCCCAGGATTTGGGCTGGGCGTACCGCCGGGGCCTGCTTAGCCCCTGGGGGCTGGGGTTGGGCCTCCTTTTCGCCTTCCTCCTCTTCCGGGAAAACCCCTTATACCTTCTCCTCCTTCCCCTTTACCCTGCCCTTCTGGGGCTGGTTCGCTACCTGGGCCGCTTCCTTTTGGACCTGGCAGGCGCCCTCACCCACCTCCTCCACGGAAGCGCCGAGGGCGGCATGCGCCGCCTCACCGAGGCCTACGCCCGGGGGCTTACCCGGGTCCTGGGGCAGCCTTGGCCCGTACTGGGTCTAGCCACCCTGGCCTTTCTCTCCCTCTTCCCCATCCTCCCCAGGATTCCCTTCAACTTCACCCCTCGCTCCGACACCGGGGTCCTCACCGCTACCCTCCTCCTACCCAAGGACACCCCCCTGGCGGTATCCGATCAGGCGGCGAGGGTCCTCGAGGCCTACTTCCTCTCCCATCCCGCGGTGAAGCGGGTGGTCACCACCGTGGGGGCCAGCGCCACCGGGGGGGCCCAGGTGGGGGACCCCAGCCGGGTCCAGCTCCAGATCGTCCTCAAGCCCAAAGGGGAACGGCAGGATATCTTCTCCCTCACCGAGGCCTTCAACCGCGAGGGGAAGGCCCTTCTGAAGGACTTTCCCGGGGCCGACCTCCGGGTGTTGGCCCAAACAGGCCCCGAGGCTGGGGATGCGGACCTGCAGTTCTTCGTGACCAGCCCTGACCGGGCCCTCCTGGAAAAGCGGGTGATGGAGATCACCGAGGTGATTGCCGAGAAACCCTATGTGCTCAACGTGAAGAACACCCTGGAGGCCACCCAGCGGGAACGGGTCTTCCGGCCAGACCCCGCCCGCCTTTCCGGCACCGGCCTCACCCCCTCGGACGTGGCCCAGGCCCTAAGGCTTTACCTCTCGGGCACCCAGGCGGCCACCGCCAGGAGAAGCGGCGAGGAGCTGGCCGTGGTGGTCCAAGCCGATCCCTTACGCCTGGGCCGGGAAACGGATCTCCTTTCCCTTCCCATCTATGCCCCCGCCCTGGGAAGCTTCCTGCCCTTAGGGAGCCTAGGACGGCTTGACGAGCGGCCGGGACCCACCTTGATCTCGAGGCGCAACCAGGCCTACGCCGCAGGCATCAACATCAACCTGAAGCCCGATGCCCCTGGAAGCTTCCAGATCCAACGGGAGCTGGAGGCCGAGCTCAAGGAGAAGGGGCTTCTGGGCGATGGGGTGGAGCTTTTGGCCACGGGGCTGGGGAGCTTCACCGGGGAACTGGCCCGCCTGGCCCCCCTGGCCTTCGCCCTGGCCCTGGTCCTCAACTACCTGGTCATCGCCAGCCAGTTCAACGCTTGGCGCTACCCCCTTTACCTCCTCCTCCCCGTGCCCTTAGCCTTGGTGGGCGCCTTTTGGCTCACCTACCTTTTGGGCACGGGCCTGGACGTGATCAGCGTCCTGGGGGTGGTGATGCTGATCGGCCTGGTGACCAAAAACGCCATTTTGCTTCTGGACTTCGCCGTGAAGCGCATGCGGGAAAAACCCCTAAAGGAAGCCCTGGTGGAGGCGGCCCGGCTCCGCTTAAGGCCCATCCTCATGACCAGCCTAACCGTGCTTATCATTAGCCTGCCTTTGCTTCTAGGCACCGGGGAAGGCGCCGAGTACCGTAGACCCTTGGGGGTGATCATCCTGGGGGGGCTCCTTTCCTCCACCCTCCTCACCCTCTTCGTGGTCCCCGCCGCCTTCTACGCCTTTGAGGGGCGGAGGGCCCGGGAAACCGTCCTGAGGTGAGCTATGGACGCTAAAAGGATCCTTCTCCTCTTCCTGGCCGCCGCCTTCCTCCTGGCCCTGGGCGTGGTGGGCGTGGCCCATTACTTTCTGAGGCCTCTCAAGGCAGAAGGCCTGGCTCAGGCCGTCTTGGAGCAAGGGGGCCTCGAGGTGCAGGAGGCCCCGTATGGCCTTGAGCTCATCCCCAAGACCCCCAAGGCCCTCCTGGCCTTTTACCCGGGGGCCCGGGTGGAACCCCTGGCCTACGCCCCGGTCCTGGCCCCCGTGGCCCGGGCGGGGTACCTGGTGGTCCTCCTTAAGGTGCCCTCCGGCATCGCCCTTTTGGGCAAGGAACGGGCGTTGGAGGCCCATAAGGCCTACCCCCACCTGCCCCTGGTGGTGGGAGGGCATAGCCTAGGGGGCGTGGTTGCCGCAGAGCTGGCCGCCCGGGAGGGGCTTCCCCTTATCCTTTTCGCCAGCTACCCCGAGGAGGACCTAAGCGGGGAAACCCTCCCCACCCTGGCCCTCTACGGCACCGAGGATGGCCTTCTGCCCCTCGAGGAAGCCCGACAAAAGGCCCAGCGCTTACCCAAGCATGCCCGGGTGGTTTTCATAGAAGGCCTGAACCACGCGGGCTTCGGGGCCTATGGCTCCCAGAAGGGTGACCGGCCCGCGGGAAGGCCCCGGGAGGCCCTTTGGCGGGAGATTGCGGAAGAGGTGCTCCTTTTCCTGGAAGGCTTGGACCTTACCGCACCACCCCCACCCCAGACCCTCCATCCGGGAAGTGGTATAGTGGGGAAAGCCGGGGCGGGCGCCCCCCCTCGGAACACTTCCCCCTAAAACCCATCCCTAGCCCAGCCCTGCCCCCATGGGGGTGGCCCTGCCGTCTAGGGAAAGGGGGGAAGGGAAAGGAGCACGCATGAAGGATAGTTTCCAAACACTTAAGACCCTTAACACCCCAAGCGGCACCTACGCCTACTTCGACCTTACGGAACTGGAGAGGAAGGGCCTTGCCGAGGTAAGCCGGCTCCCCTTCTCCATCCGTATCATGCTGGAAAGCCTCCTGAGAAACGAGGACGGCTACCAGGTAACCAAGGAGGACATAGAGGCCCTGGCCCGCTGGACTCCAGAGCCGGGGGAGATCAACGTGCCCCTGAAGCTGGCCCGCGTCATCCTGCAGGACTTCACCGGGGTGCCGGCGGTGGTGGACCTGGCGGCCATGCGGGACGCCGTGGCCGAGCGGGGCGGGGACCCCAGGCGCATCAACCCCGTGGTGCCTGCCGATCTGGTCATCGACCACTCGGTGCAGGTGGATGCCTTCGGCACCGCCTACGCCTTCTTTTACAACGTGGAAAAGGAGTACGAAAGGAACCGGGAGCGCTACCTCCTCCTCAAGTGGGCCCAAGGGGCCCTGGAAAACTTCCGGGTGGTGCCCCCCGGCACCGGCATCGTTCACCAGGTGAACCTGGAGTACCTGGCCAAGGTGGTGATGACCCAGCAGGTGGAGGGCCTCACCCTGGCCTTCCCCGATAGCCTGGTGGGCACCGACAGCCACACCACCATGGTGAACGGCCTGGGTGTTTTGGGCTGGGGCGTGGGGGGCATAGAGGCCGAGGCGGTGATGCTGGGACAGCCCTACTACATGCTGGCCCCGAAGGTGGTGGGCTTTAAGCTTTACGGGGAGCTTCCCGAAGGGGCCACGGCCACCGACTTAGTCCTCACCATCACCGAGATCCTGCGCAAACACGGGGTGGTGGGCAAGTTCGTGGAGTTCTACGGCCCAGGGGTGGCCAGGCTCTCCCTGGCGGACCGGGCCACCATCGCCAACATGGCCCCCGAGTACGGGGCCACCATGGGCTTCTTCCCCGTGGACGAGGAAACCCTGAACTACCTTAGGCTCACGGGCCGCCCCGAGGAGCTGGTGGAGCTGGTGGAAGCCTACACCAAGGCGGTAGGGCTTTTCCGCACCCCCGAGGCCGAGGAAAAGGTCCGCTACTCGGAAACCCTGGAGCTGGACCTCTCCACGGTGGAGCCCTCCCTGGCCGGCCCCAAAAGGCCCCAGGACCGGGTGGCCCTTAGGGAGGTGAAGGGAAGCTTCCTCGCCCACCTCACCAAGCCGGTGAAGGAACGGGGGTTTGGGCTTGGGCCAGACCAGCTTGGCAAGAAGGTCCTGGTCAAGCGGCACGACGAGGAGTTTGAGCTCGCCCACGGCTCGGTGGTTATCGCCGCCATCACCAGCTGCACCAACACCTCCAACCCCACGGTGATGCTGGGAGCCGGGCTTTTGGCCAAGAAGGCGGTGGAGGCGGGGCTGGACACCAAGCCCTGGGTGAAAAGCTCCCTGGCCCCAGGTTCCAAGGTGGTCACGGACTACCTGGAAGCCAGCGGGCTTTTGCCCTTCCTCGAGGCCCTGCGCTTCCACGTGGTGGGCTACGGGTGCACCACCTGCATCGGCAACTCCGGTCCCCTGCCCGAGGACATCGCCAAGGCGGTGGAGGAGGGGAACCTGGTGGTGGCCGCGGTGCTCTCCGGGAACCGCAACTTCGAAGGGCGCATCAACCCCCACGTGAAGGCCAACTACCTGGCAAGCCCCATGCTGGTGGTGGCCTACGCCCTGGCAGGGCGGATGGACATCGACTTCACCCAGGAACCCCTGGGCCACGACCCCAACGGCAAGCCCGTCTACCTCAAGGACATCTGGCCCTCCATGGAGGAGATCCGGGAGGCCATGGCCAAGACCCTGGACCCCGAGCTCTTCAAGAAGGAGTACGCCAAGGTCTTTGAGGGGGATGAGCGCTGGCAGGGCCTACCCGCCCCCACCGGGGAGCTTTTCGGCTGGGACCCCGAGAGCACCTACATCCAAAAGCCCCCCTTCTTCCAGAACCTGGGCCAGCACCGGGTGGGGGATATCCGGGGGGCCCGGGTGCTTCTGGTCCTAGGGGATTCCGTGACCACCGACCACATCTCCCCCGCCGGGGCCATCCCCGTGAAGAGCCCGGCGGGCCAGTACCTGATCTCCAAGGGGGTCAAGCCGGAGGACTTCAACTCCTACGGCTCCCGGCGGGGCAACCACCAGGTGATGATGCGGGGCACCTTCGCCAACATCCGCATCAAGAACCTGATGCTGGATGGGGTGGAAGGGGGCTATGCGAAGAAGCTTCCCGAAGGCGAGGTGGATTTCGTCTACCACGTGGCCATGCGCTACCAGGAGGAGGGCACACCCCTTTTGGTGATCGCCGGTAAGGAGTACGGCACGGGCAGTAGCCGCGACTGGGCCGCCAAGGGCACCTTCCTCCTGGGCATCAAGGCGGTGCTGGCGGAAAGCTTTGAAAGGATCCACCGCTCCAACCTGGTGGGGATGGGGGTCCTGCCCCTGGAGTTCTTGCCCGGGGAGAACCGGGAAACCCTGGGCCTCACGGGCTACGAGGTCTACGACATCCTAGGCCTTCAGGACCTAACCCCCCGCAAAAAGGTGGAGGTGGTGGCGAGAAGGGAAGACGGCACGGAGGTTCGCTTCCAGGCCACCGCCCGCCTGGACACCCCGGTGGAGGTGGACTACTACAGGAACGGGGGCATCCTCCAAACCGTGCTCCTCAACATGCTGAAGGAGGCCAAGGCCCAGTAGCCTAGGACAGGAAGGCCCCGGGGCATAGCCCCGGGGCCTTCTTATACCACCCCACCCTGGCTTGCGCCAGGGTGGGGGCCCCGGAAAACGCCTTGGGTGGCGGAGAACCCGGCGTAACTCAGGGAAGGATACCCGGTTATTAGGAGGGCGCTAAAGCCCTGCGCCGATCTCCAGATGGGGGTTGGGGCGGCCCCCCTCCTCCGCCTCCCGGGCCTCAATCTTGCCCTTGATGCGCTTTAAGCGGAAGGTATCCTCCCTTTCCCGTTGCTCCAGGACCTGCTGGATGAAGCGGATCTGGGAGCGGATCCCGGGGATCACCACCTGCTCCAGGGCGTTCACCCGGCGGGTGGTCTTCTTGATCTCCTCCCCGATCTTCTTGAGGCGGGTTTCCGTGTTGGCCACCTGGATCAGGGCCTCGGCGTAACGGCGGAAGGCCCGGGCGGCCTCCAGGGTGTAGGCGGGGGTGCCCACCGGGGAAAGAAGGGCCCCATCGGAAAAGGTGACCCTAAGCCTGGGCACCTTGCTCCCCCAGACGTTTTCCACCTCCGCCTCCACCTTTTCCAAGGGACGCACCCCCAGGGCCGCCGCGGCCACCGCCTCCGGCCCGTCAAAGGCCTGGGCCAGGATCAAGGCCCCGTAGGCTTCCTGGGCCGCCTGGTTCAGGGCCTTGCGGGCCTCGAGGGCCTCCCGCACCAGGCCGAAGAACTCCGCCACCAAGGCATCCCGCTTCTTCTTGAGGAGGTCCACCCCCTTCTGCGCCAGGCGCATCTGGCCGCGCCGCTGCAGAAGGTTCATGCGGGTGGGGCTTACCTGGCTCATGGGGCCTCCTTAGTCCAGGGCCTGGGGAGCACCCCAGATCTCCTCCAGCTTCTGCCCGTAGTACTTACCGATGTGGTCGCGGGAAATCCGCTTAAGCTCGCCCTGGGGCAGCATGGAAAGCAGGGCCCAGGCGATCTGCAGGCTCTCCTCAATGGAGCGGTTCTGCTGCCCCTGGTTGATGAAGTGCTTCTCAAAGGCGTCGGCGAACTGCAGGTAGCGCCGGTCGTTTTCCGTGAGGGCATCCTCGCCGATGATGGCCACCAGCTTGCGGATGTCCACCCCGTTGGCGTAGGCGGAGTAGAGCTGGTCGGAAACCTGCTTGTGGTCCTCCCGGGTCTTGCCCTTGCCCACCCCGTTGTTCATGAGCCGGGAAAGGGAGGGCAAGGGGTCGATGGGCGGGTAGATACCTTTGCGGTGGAGCTCCCGGGAAAGCTGGATCTGGCCCTCGGTGATGTAACCGGTGAGGTCGGGGATGGGGTGGGTGCGGTCGTCGTCGGGCATGGAGAGGATGGGGATCTGGGTCACGGAGCCCTTTTTGCCCACCACCACCCCGGCCCGCTCGTAGATGGTGGCCAGGTCGGTGTACATGTAGCCGGGGTAGCCCCGCCGGCCCGGGATCTCCTCGC
Source organism: Thermus caldifontis (assembly GCF_003336745.1). Lineage (NCBI taxonomy): Bacteria > Thermotogati > Deinococcota > Deinococci > Thermales > Thermaceae > Thermus > Thermus caldifontis. Next base: position 217,491 of record NZ_QGMX01000001.1, read on the forward strand.
GGCTTGCCCCGATCTCCCGCAAGGCCTCGCAGTAGTTGGTCATGTCCGTGAGGATGACCAGCACGTGGTAGTCGTGCTCAAAGGCCAGGTACTCGGCCACGGTGAGGGCCATGCGGGGGGTGAGGATGCGCTCAATGGTGGGGTCGTCCGCCTTGTTGAGGAAGAGCACGGAGCGGCTTAAGGCCCCGGTGCGCTCAAACTCCTGGATGAAGTAGGAGAGCTCCCGCTGGGTGATCCCCATGGCGGCGAAGACCACGGCGAAGGGTTCCTCCTTCTCCCCCTCCCCCGAGAGGTCGGGGCGCACCGTGGCCTGGCGGGCGATCTGGGCCGCAATCTCGTTGGCGGGAAGGCCCGAGCCCGAGAAGATGGGGAGCTTCTGCCCCCGCACCAGGGTGTTCATCACGTCAATGGTGGAGATGCCCGTCTGGATGAACTCCTCAGGCTTCCTCCGGGCCACGGGGTTCAGGGGAAGGCCCACGATGGGAAGCCGCTTCTCCGGGGTAATGGGGGGCAGGCCGTCGATGGGCTTGCCAATACCGTTGAAGCGCCGGCCCAGCATCTCCTTGGAAACCCCAAGCCGGGCCACATCCTCCACCAGGCTCACGCTGGTGGTGGCCAGGTCCAGCCCCGTGGTCTCCTCAAACACCTGGATGACCGCATACTCCTCGGAAACCTCGATCACCTGACCGCCGCGCACCCGGCCCGTGCCGTCTTTGATGTCCACGATGGCGCCGTAAGCCAGGTCCTTGGCGTTTTCCACGAAGAGGAGAGGCCCCGAGATATAGGTAATGCCCGTGTACTCCTTCTTAAGAAGATCCATCCTTCCCTCCCCTAGGCCAAGGCCTTGAAGGCTCCCTCAATCTCCTGCATGGCTTCCTCAAAGTAGCGGGGGAAGTCCTGCTCGCTCACGTAGCGGGCCCGGCCGATGCGCTCGATCATCGGGAGCTGCAGGATCTCGTCCACGGTCACCCCCCGCCGGATGGCCGCCTCCGCCTCCTTGTAGAAGCTGAGGATCATCTTCATGATGCCGTAGGCCTTTTGCATGGAGCAGTAGGCGTCGATCTCGTGGAAGGCGTTTTGTTGCAGGAAGTCCTCGCGGATGATCCGCCCCACCTCGATGACCAGGCGCTCGGCATCCTGAAGGGCATCGGGACCCACCAGCTGCACGATCTCCTGCAGCCCCGCCTCCCGCTGGAGAAGCTCGGAGATGGCGTCGCGAAGCTCGGGGTAGTCGGGGGCCACGTTCTCGCGGTACCAGGGGTCCAGGGCCGGGGTGAAGAGAGAATAGGAACCATTCCAGTTAATCGCCGGGAAGTGGCGCCGGAAGGCCAAGGAGGCATCCAGCCGCCAGAAGGCCCCCACGATGCGCAGGGTGGACTGGGTCACGGGCTCGGACATGTCGCCGCCCGGTGGGGAAACCGCCCCCACGATGGTGATGGCCCCCTCCTCCCCCGCCAGGGTGATCACCTTACCGGAGCGCTCGTAGAAGGCGGCCAGACGGGCGGCCAGGTAAGGGGGGTAACCCTCTTCCGCGGGCATCTCCTCCAGGCGGCTGGAGATCTCCCGCAAGGCCTCGGCCCAGCGGCTGGTGGAGTCGGCCATGAGGGCCACGGCGAACCCCTGGTCCCGGAAGTACTCGGCGATGGTCACCCCCACGTAGATGCTGGCCTCACGGGCGGCCACGGGCATGTTGGAGGTGTTGGCGATGAGCACCGTGCGGTGCATGAGGGGCCCGCCCGTCTTGGGGTCGGTGAGCTCGGGGAACTCCACCAAGACGTCGGTCATCTCGTTCCCCCGCTCCCCACAGCCCACGTAGACCACCACGTCCGCATTGGACCACTTGGCCAGGGCTTGCTGGGTCACGGTCTTGCCGCTGCCAAAGGGCCCGGGGATGGCCGCCGTACCCCCCATGGCCACGGGGAAGAGCACGTCCAGGATGCGCATCCCCGTGAGGAAGGGGGTATTGGGGTCCAGCTTGCGCTGCACGGGCCGGGCCCGGCGCACGGGCCAGGTGTGGTAGAGCTTAAGCTGGGTGCCATCCTCCAGGATCACCACTGGCTCCTCCACCGTGTACTCCCCAGCGGGCTTCACCTCCTTCACCCGGCCCTTCACATCCGGGGGCACCAGGATCTTGTGGGTGAAGTTGAACTCCGGCACCGTGCCCAGGACCATGCCCCCCTTCACCTCATCCCCCGGCTGGACCCTGGGGGTCCAGGCCCACTTCTTCTCCCGGTCCAGGGGGTGCACCACCACCCCCCGGGTGATGTAGATCCCGGTTCTCTCCTGGATGCGCTCCAGGGGGCGCTGGATGCCGTCGTAGATCCCGTTCAGCATCCCTGGACCCAGCTCCACCGCCAGGGGAAGCCCCGTGGAGACCACCGGCTCCCCCACCTTAAGCCCCGAGGTGTCCTCATAGACCTGGACGAAGGCGGTGTCCCCATCCAGGCGGATGATCTCCCCCACCAGGCCCTCGTGGCCCACCTTGCAAATGTCGTACATGCGAGCCCCGGTCATGCCCTTGGCAATCACCGCCGGGCCCGCAATCTTCTGGATCACGCCCTGGATCATCTTCCCTCCATTCTACAGCTTGATGTCAAAGCCTATGGTCCTCCGCACCAACTCCCGCATGTACCCCTCCACATCGGGGTTTTGGAAGGCGTCCCGCAAGCCCGCAAAGGGAAGGAGCACGGGGAGGCCCTTGCCCCGCATGAGCCTCTCCACCGCCTTTTCCGGCTCGGGAAGAAGCCCGCTGTCCACGGCCACCAGGGCATACCCCCCGGCCTGGACCAGTTCCTCCAACCGGACCCGGGCCTCCTCAAAGCTGGAGGCGGGATAGGCCTCGAGGCCCGCCAGGCGGAAGCCCTGGGCCGATTCGGGATCGGCGATCACCGCCACCTTCATTCGCAGACCACCTCCTCCTCCACCTGGGCCCGGGGAAGCCCGAAGTAGGCCCGCCGAGCCAGAAGCCTAAGCCGCATGGCCTCCCACTCCCTTTCCCTCACGTAGGCCAGGACCAGGCCCACCCCTAGGGGATCCGAAGCCCCCTTCCTGGCCTCCTTGAGGAGGACGCACCTTAGCCGCCTTTCCAGCACCTTTAGGTCCCGCACCCCGGCCAAAGGAGCAAAGGGCGTGCCCGAAAGCTCGTCCAAGACGGCGTAATCCCCCTCCAGGAGCCGGGCAAAGCGCACCCTGTCCACGAACCGGCCACCCCGGATAAAGACGCTTTCCACCGGCACGTCCTGCCCCTGGAGCTTAAAGGCGGTGCGCAGGTTCTCCGCGTCCACCTCGAGGGCCAGGTGGTCCCGCAAGGCCGGCTCCTCCAGGGCCTTGGAGGCCTTGGCCACATCCTCAAAGAAGTGCTTGGCCAAAAGGGCCTCCACCCGGGAAAGGTCCTGGGTTTCCCGCAAAACCGCCCTCAAGGCCCGGGCCAAGGGATGGCCCGGTACCGACAAAACCTGGGCCATCCCGGCTGCATCCTGGGCCTCGTAAGCTTGCCGCCAAAGGGTTTCCTTGAGGGTGCCGGGCAAGAGGGCAATCTCCTCAAAGGGCTTGCCCGTAGCCTTGGCCCGGAGGAGGGCCTGCAGGTTGGTAAGGTCATTCCTGAGAAGGAGAAGCCGGACCGCCTCCCGGGCCTCCCCCGTGACCAAGCCCGCCAGATCCCCCACCAACCGGGCCTGGGTAAGGGCTACCGCCCGGTCCACATCAGGGAGGCCCTGGCCGGCCAGGTCCTGGCCGTAGACGCTCTCGGAAAGAAGGCGCAGGAAATCGGGATAGGCAAGGTCCAAGGCCTCCTGGAAAAAGCTCTCCTTGAGGAGGGTGCCCCTCCTGGCCCGCACCCGGGCGTTTAGGTAGCCGAAGTCGTCCGCCATGTTCTAGCCCCACACCACCTGGGCCACCTTGGAGGAAAGGGCATCCCAGGCCCGCTCCAGACGGCTTGGCAGGGCGTTTTCCACCTGGGTCCTGCCCCCCTTGCCCATGGCCCTTACCCCAAGGCGCAAGGCGGGGTCCTCCCGGAGCTTTAGGCCCCGCTGTCGCGCCAGATCCTCGAGGTGGGGAAGGTTTTCGGGATGGGAAGCCAAGGCCTCGGGCTCGCCCAAGGCCGCAAGGGCCTCCTCCGCCAGCTTCCGCAAAACCCCTGGCCAATCGGGGCTTTCCGGTAGGGCCATAAGGGCCTCCTGCACCTTCTCCCTCACCCGGGCCAGTACCTCCCCCTTGGCCTCGGTACGGGCTGTAGCCAGGAGGAGCTCCCCGGCGCTTTCTGCCCGGCGAAGGGCGGCTTGCAGGCTGGCCTCGAGGGCCCGCCTCTTGGCGGAAAGCAGGCCTTCGGCCTTGGCCCTGGCCTCGGAGACCAGGCTGTCCGCCTTAGCCTTGGCCTCCGCCAGCACGGCCTGGATCTCCGCCTCCACCTCCTGGCTCAAAATGGCTTCCAGTTTGGACATCTGCCCTCCTTGGAAAAAAGGCCCCACCCCACAAGGGGCAGGGCCCCAAAACCCCTTACAGCTTGCCGTTAAGGATGAAGGCGATGAGAAGGCCGAAGATCACCAAGGTTTCCGGCAGAAGGAGGAAGATCAGGGCGGTACCGAAGTTGCCCCGGTCCTCGGCGATGGCTCCCACACCCGCCGCACCGATTCGGGCCTGGGCCACGCCGGTGCCCAAAGCCGCCAAGCCCACCGCCAGGCCCATGCCTACGGCGATCAGGCCTCGGTCCAAACCGCCGGAAGCCGCCGCCTCCTCCGCCGCCAAAGCCAAAGCGCCGAAAACCGCTACCAGAACCGTAACCAGAAGCTTCTTCATCTCTTTCCCTCCCTAAAGCGTCTCGCGGACGCTCTTGAACGGCCGGTAAGGCCTGCCGTTCTCCTCGTAGAAACCGAACTTGGTGAAGAACTCCACCCAGATAAGACGGATGGGCTGGAGCATGTGGCCTAAGGTGGTGAGAAGAAGGATAAGAAGGTGCAACACCGCCGCCACCAGGATGCCCAAAAGCACCCCCAGAAGCCCAATCCGCTCCGCCAGGGCAAAGCCCACATCGGTAAGAAGGCCCGCCAGAATACCCCCGGCAGCCCCCACCGCATAGATACGGATGTGGGAGAGGATGTGCCCCGCCTGGGTGAAGATCTCCGGAACCATGAGCCACATCCGGCTCACGATAACCGAAAGCAGGAAGACGCCAAAACCCAGGTACATCAGCAAGGAAAGCCACCCAGCCTGCAGGTTCCCCAGGTACCCCACCGCCAGGGCCAGGATGCCCACCAAGCCCCCCAGGTAGCCCACGCCCTCCCAGAAGTGGGCCATGTGGCGGTGCTTCAAACCCAGGTAAGCCCGTAGGGCCAGGCCCCAGAAGACCATGACCACCCCGAAGGCCACGGAAAGCAGGATGAGGAGGTTGGCGGTCTTGGCCGTGTCGATGCGAGGGATGAGGATGGGGATGAGGCCAGGATGCTCGGGGGTACCAAACACCCCCAGGTGCTCCAAAAAGGTGCCGAAGAACTCCCCGTAGATGAAGCCCCAAACCACCGTCCAGAAGACCATCCAGTTAAGGATGTAGACCAGCTTCCCGATGACCGCAGGTTTGAGCCTGAGGGCGAAAAGGTCGATGACCAAAGGCTCATTCCGCTTCACGAACCCGGAAAGCCAGCGCCCGAGGAGCAGGAAAAGAAGGGCATAGCCTATGTCCCCCACGATCATGCCAAACCAGAAGGGGAAGAAGATGGGCACCACCGGGGTAGGGTCCAAGGAGCCGTACTTGGGGGTGTTGAGGAAGCTCACCAAAAGCTCGAAGGGCTTGACCCAAGGGGGGTTGTCCAGGGCCACGGGGATCCTATCGGCCTCGTAGTGCTCGTCCACCGGCTCAAAGGCGTAGATCACCTGGTCCTTGTGCCGGGCTAAAGCCTCCTCTACCCGGCCCTTGGCCTTCACCGGAACGTAGCCCAAAAGGGCGAAGCCAAACCGGCCAGAGGCCAGCTCCTCCAGGGCCTTAAGCCGAGCCGCCTCGTCCTTGGCCCGCGTCCAGAGGCTTTGCAGGGTGGAAGAGGCCTCCTGGGCCAGCTTGTAAAGGGCCTGCCGCACCTCGGAAAGCTCCTTGGGGGCAGCCTCGGCCCGCTCCTTCAACCGGCGGGTGGCCTCGCTTAGGGGAAGATCCCCGTAGGCGCCGGGGAGGCGCAACTCCGCCACCCCCGCCCGGGAAAGGGCCGCCTTGGCCGCCTCGAGGTCCTTCCGGTGCACCACGAGAAGCCCAGCCACCCCTTTGGAATAGGGCTCACTGGCCAGGATGAACTGGTCCTCCAGGGCCTTTTTCAAGGCCTCCTCCACCAGGGGAAGCTCCTTTTCCGTAAGCAAAAAGGGCACCACCCGGAAGAAGGGGCTTCGGTCCAAGCCCTGGGCCATGGCGGCCAGCTTCTCCAAGGGCTCCAGGTAGGCCTGGGCCAGGGAAAGCTCCTCCTCCAGCTCCTGCCTCTGCCGGGCCAGGCCCTCGGCATGGGCCTGGATGGGAGCCAGGGCCTTTTCGGCCGCCTCCAGGCCATCGGGGAAGGGCCTTGTGGCCTCCATCTCCCGGCCCAGAAGGGCGAGGGTGTGCTCGGCCCCCGCCGCCACCCCTTCCCAGCGCCTCAGCTCCTCCCGCTCCTCCGGGGAAAGCTTGTACTCGGCAAGCTCCTCCACCCGGAGGGTTTCCAGGTGGACCACCCCCGCCTGCTGCAGGCTTTGGAGAAGCTCCTGGGCCTTGGCCTTGGGACCGGCCAGGACCAGCTTCTCCATGGGGGCGATCACGGCAAAACCTCCTTCAGAACCAGGGCCACCGCCTCCTCCAACCGGCCCTCTGCCTTTTCCTTGACCGCCTTGGCCTCGGCCTCCGCCTGGGCCCGGTAGCGGGCCAGAATGGCCTCGGTTTCCTGGGCCTCCCGTTCCCGGTATTCGGCCTCCAGGGCCTTGGCCTCGGCCTCCGCCTTCTGCAAAAGGGCCCTGGCCTCCGCCTCCGCCTGCTGCACCAGGGCCTCAGCCTCCTTCTTGGCGGCCTCGAGGCGGGCCAGTAGCTCCCTTTCCTTTTCCGCCAGGCTCTTGATAAGTCCCAGGCCTCCCATCGCCCCTCCCTTCGTGAAAAGATGCGCAAACTGCGCCTGCCGGGTATGATACCGGCCTTTGGGGCCAACGTCAACCAACCCCGCTTAAGTATACTTAAGCGGTGCGGATTCTCGTCAACGAAAAAGGAGCCCAGCGTCTTTTGGCCCGCCACCTTTGGGTGTTCCGCCGCGATGTGGTCTCCGGACCCGCCGAACCCGGCCTCTACCCCGTCTACTGGGGCAAGCGCTTTCTTGCCCTGGCCCTTTTCAATCCCAACAGTGACCTGAGCGTCCGAGCGTACCGCTTTCGCCCGGCCACCGACCCGGTGAAGGCGCTTCTGGATGGCCTGGACCAGGCCCTGGCCCGGCGTTTCCCCGCATTGGAAAGGGAGCCCGAAGGGGGCTATCGCTTGGTCCATGCGGAAGGGGATTTCCTGCCGGGGCTGGTGGTGGACTATTACGCTGGCCACCTGGTCCTGCAGACCACCGCTCACGCCTGGGAAGCCCTTTTGCCCCAGGTGGCCGAGAGGCTTAAGCCCCTGGGCAAAAGCCTCCTGGCCAAAAACGACGCCAAGGCCCGGGAGCTGGAGGGCCTACCCCTCTACGTGCGGCCCCTTTTTGGCCAGGTGCCTCCGGAAGCTACGGTGAAGGAAGGCCAGATCCGCTACCGGGTGGACCTCACCGGGGGGCAGAAGACGGGCGCCTACCTGGACCAAAGGGACAACCGGATTCTAATGGAAAGGTTCCGTGGCGAAAGGGCCTTGGACGTGTTCAGCTATGCGGGAAGCTTTGGCCTCCACCTGGCCCTGGGCTTCAAGGAGGTGATCAGCGTGGACAGTTCCCTCGAGGCCCTAAGGCAAGCGGAGGAGAACGCCAGGCTGAATGGGCTCTCCCTCAAGACGGTGGAGGCCAACGCCTTCGACTACCTAAGGGCCCTGGAAAAGGCGGGGGAACGGTTTGACCTGGTGGTGCTGGACCCGCCCGCCTTCGCCAAGGGGAAAAAGGACCTGGAAAGGGCCTACCGGGCTTACAAGGAGGTGAACCTCCGGGCCATCAAGCTCCTCAAGGAAGGGGGCCTCCTGGCCACCAGCAGCTGCAGCCACCACCTAACCGAGCCCCTCTTCTACCAAATGCTCACCGAGGCGGCCCAGGACGCCCACCGTAGCCTAAGGGTGGTGGAGAAACGGGGGCAGGGGTGGGACCATCCCATCCTCCTCAACCATCCCGAAACCCACTACCTGAAGTTCGCCCTCCTAGAGGTTCTTTGATCCGCCAGGCCCTTTAGGATCGGGCACGGGAAGGGATATCCCCTCCCCGGGCGAGGGGTTCCCACCCCCACCTCCCGTACCTCCTCCCAGGGAATCCGGCGCCAAGCCCCAAGGGGGGATGGAGGCTAAAGTGGTGGGGGAAAACCCGTAACCCCCACCCCCGCCCAGAAGACCCAGGGGGAGAGGCCAGCAAAACCACCTGGAGGAGCATCCCCATCCATTATCCCCCAAGGCCACCCCGGGATAGACTAAAGGGGTGGAGAAGGACCTGTTGGAAGCTCTGGGCCAGCACCTGGTCTGGCGCATCGGCCGGGCGGAGGAGGAGGAGGTCCTGGTGGTGCGGGTGGGCCTAGCCTCGGCCGCGCCCCGGTTTCGGGAACTGCCCAGGCTCCTGAACATCACGGACGCCGAGGTGGCCCGCCTGGCCAAGGAGGGCCGGGTGCGGGTGGAGTGGGTGGAAGGATGAAGGCCAGGCTCCGGTTTGCCCTTAACGGCCACCTTCCCGAGGGCCTGCCCCTGGAGCTCCGCTTTGAAGGGGATGGGCTACGGGGGGTCTTGCGGCAGGAAAACCCCGTTTTGGGGGAGGTGGTCCTGCCCTTCGCCTCGAGGCTCGAGGGGGAGCACCTAAAGGCCCTGCCCCTCCCTCCGCCCTCCTTAAGGCTCGAGGGGTGGATGCGCGCCCAGGGGTCCGCGGTGGAGCTGGAGCTTGAGCTGGAACTTATCCTACCTGAGGGCCAAAGCTGGGGGGAACGGGCCTTTGGAAGGATCCTGGAATTTCTCTTCTACAAAGGCCTGGAGCGCTCTCTTCCCCAAGCGGCCTTTTCTCCGGTATAGTGCCCTATAAAGGAGGTGCCTATGCTGGAGATCCGTTATCTGGGCCACTCGGCGGTTTGGCTCTCCGACGGCACGACCAAGGTGGTCATCGATCCCTTCCTCACCGGGAACCCCCTGGCCCCGGTGGGGGTGGGGGAGGTCCAGGCGGACCTGATCCTGGTCACCCACGCCCACGGGGACCATTTTGGCGACGCCGTGGCCCTCTCCAAGAAAGGGGGCACGGTGGTCTCTACCTTTGAGATCGCCACCTATGCGGAGAAGCACGGGGCCAAGAGCCTTCCCATGAACATCGGGGGCACCTACCGTTTCCCCGGAGGGTGGCTGAAATGGTTCCCCGCCTGGCACTCCAGCAGCTTCCCCGATGGCACCTACGGGGGGATGCCCATGGGGGTGGTGGTAGAACTTGCCGGCAAGCGCATCTACCACGCCGGGGACACCGCCTTCTTCTCCGACATGCGCCTTATCGGAGAGCTGGGCTTGGATCTGGCCCTCCTGCCCATTGGGGACCACTTCACCATGGGACCGGAAGACGCCCTGAAGGCCCTGGAGCTTCTCCAACCCAAGCGGGTGGTGCCCATCCACTACAACACCTTCCCCCCCATCAAGCAGGACGGGGAGGCCTTTGCGGCCCGGGCTAAGGAGAAGGGCGTGGAAGGCCACGCCCTGAAGCCGGGAGGGGTGTTGGTCCTTGACTAGCCTGAAGCGCAAGGATTTCCGCCTAAAGATGCTCCTGGGCCTGGGGCAGACCGCCCAGGTCTACCTGGCGGAGGCTCCTGGCGGAGAGAGGGTGGCCCTGAAGCTTCCCCGCAAGGAAGTGCGCCAGGACCCCAAGCTGGCGGAACGCTTCGCCCGGGAGGTTTCCCTTAGCCTCTCCCTAAAGCACCCCCACCTGGTCCGGGGGCTTTACGGGGTGCCCTTCGGCGAGGAGGCCTTCTTGGCCCTGGAGTACCTGGAGAAGGGGACCCTCGAGGACCTCCTCCTGCAACAGCCCCTTCCCCGGGAGGAGGCCACCAAGGCCCTCCTCCAGGTGGGGGAGGCCCTCCTCTTCCTCCACCAAAAAGGCCTGGTCCATCAGGATGTGAAGCCCTCCAACGTGTTCGTGGGGGAAGGGGTGTACAAGCTGGGGGATCTGGGAACCGTGCGCCCTTTGGAGGAGGCCAGCCCAGAGTATGCGGGAAGCCCCCACTACCTGGCCCCCGAGCTTTTCCTGGGGGCCAGGCCCAGCCCCAAGAGCGACGCCTATAGCTTCGGGGTCATGGCCTACGAGCTCCTTGTGGGGAAGCGCCCCTTTCGCGGGGAAAGCTTGGAGGAGCTTAGGAACGCCCACCTCCTTCTCCCTCCCCCTCCCACCTCCTTGCCTTCCCGGCTGGATAAGGCCTTAAGGCGCCTTCTGGCCAAGAACCCCGAGGAACGGCTGGAGCTCAAGGCCTTCCTGGAGGTCCTGAAAAACCCGGAGGGCCCCAAGACCGAGGAAACCCCGCCCAAGCGCAAGGGGTTTCCCTTCTTCTGGAGGAGATAGATGGAACCCATCTGGTACCCCAAGCCCGAGGAGGCCCGGGCCACGAGGCTTTTTCAGTTCATGGAGGCCCTGGGTTTTGCAGACTACGAGGCCTTTTACCGCTACAGCGTGGAGGAGCTGGAGGACTTCTACGGACAGTTTTTCACCCACCTGGGCATACCCTGGCGCAAACCCTATGCGGGGGTGATCTCCGGCGGCTTCCCCCTCCCTCAGTTTTTCCCGGAGGGCCGGCTTAACCTGGTGGAGGCCGCCTTGCGCCATGAGCCCACCGCCTTAGCCCTCATCCACGAAACCGAAGAGGGTGGGGTGCGTACTCTGAGCTATGGGGAGCTGTTAAAAGAGGTGGAACGGGTGGCGGCGGGGCTTCGCGCCCTGGGCGTGGAGCGGGGCGACCGGGTGGGCCTTTGGTTCCCCATGGGCCTCGAGGCGGCCATCCTCCTCCTGGCCACCGCCTGGCTCGGGGCCATCGCCATCCCCATCTTCTCCGGCTACGCCGCCGAGGCGGCGGCGGTGCGGCTTAAAGACGCCAAGGCCAAGCTTCTGGCGGTGCAGGATGCCTTCTTTAGACGGGGAAGAAGGGTAGACCTCCTTCCGGAGGCCCGCAAAGCCCAGGGCCTGGCGGAAACCCCCCACCTTCTGGTGGTGCGCAGGGTGGGCCTTTCCCTGGAAGCCGGGGAAGTGGACTACGCCACCCTGCAAGGGGAGCCCTTCCCCCCGGAGGAGATGGAGAGCATGGACCCCTTCATGCTCATCTACACCTCGGGCACCACCGGCCGCCCCAAGGGCACCGTGCACTACCATGCGGGCTTTCCCCTTAAGGCGGCTTTGGACCTGGCCCTTCTCTTTGACCTTAGGGAGGGGGACCGGCTTTTCTGGTTCACCGACCTGGGCTGGATGATGGGCCCCTGGGCCATCCTGGGGGGCCTTATCCTGGGGGCCAGCGTGTTCCTCTATGACGGGGCCCCCGACTACCCGGGTCCCCAGCGCCTTTGGCGGATGGTGGAGGACTTCCGCCTCACCCACCTGGGCCTCTCCCCTACCCTGGTGCGGGCCCTGATTCCCTTAGGGGAGGAACCCATAAGGGCCCATGACCTTTCGTCCTTGCGGGTCCTAGGCTCCACGGGGGAACCCTGGAACCTCGAGCCCTACCTTTGGTTCTTCCGGGTGGTGGGGGAGGAAAGGAGGCCCATCGTGAACTACTCGGGGGGGACGGAGGTTTCTGGGGGCATCCTGGGAAACGTCCTCCTCAAGCCCATCAAGCCCATGGGCTTTAACACCCCGGTGCCGGGGATGGCCGCAGCGGTGCTGGACGAGGAAGGAAAGCCCGCGGTGGGCAAGGTGGGGGAGCTTGCCGTGCTCAAACCCTGGCCCGGCATGACCAAGGGCTTCTGGCAGGACGAGGCCCGCTACCTGGACACCTACTTCGCCCGCATCCCCGGGGTCTGGGTCCACGGGGACCTGGCCCTTCTGGACGAGGAAGGCCACTTCTTCATCCTGGGCCGGAGCGACGACACCTTGAAGGTGGCGGGGAAGCGGGTGGGCCCAGCCGAGGTGGAAACCGCCGCCATCGCCCACCCCGCCCTCAAGGAGTGCGCCGCCATCGGGGTACCCCATCCGGTGAAGGGAGAGGCCATCGTGCTCTTTGCGGTGCTTAAGCCCGGCTATACCTCAGACCCGGAGCTGGCCCAAGGGGTAGCCGACCGGGTGGCCGAGGCCCTGGGCAAACCCTTAAGGCCAGAAAAGGTTCTCTTCGTGCCCGACCTCCCCAAGACCCGGAACGCCAAGGTGATGCGCCGGGTGGTGCGGGCCGCCTACCTAGGCCAGGATCCCGGCGACCTTTCCGCCCTGGAAAACCCCGAAGCGGTGGAGGCCATCCGCCAGGCAGCCCAAGGGGGCTAGGCGGTGCCCCTTTTGGGCCTTCTTGTAGCCTTGGGCCTCGCCTGGGCCTCGCCCCTGGAGGAGGCCCGTGCCCTTTACCAAAAGGGGGAGATGGAGGGGGTGCTGAGCCAGCTGAACCCCCTCTTGGGAGGGTATGACCCCGAGGAGGAAGCCCTTCTCCTCGCCGGCTTCGCCCAGTACCGCCTGGGGAGGCTTGAGGAAGCCCTTTTCACCTTCAGCCGCCTGGTGGGTACCTTAAAGGGAGGCGGGGAAGCCCTTTACGGCTTTGGCCTCACCCTTAGGGCCCTGGGGGATCCGGAAGGGGCTAGGGCCGCCCTGGACTGGGCCCTGCGCCAGGGCTACCGGGAGGCGGACACCATCCTGCAAAGCCTTCCCCCACCCCCTCCCCCAGCCCCCAAGGCCCGCAAGACCCCGCCCCCCTTCCGGGCAGCAGAGGGACGGTTCTGGGTTGGGGATAAACCCCTCCAGGTGCGGGGGGTTAACCTAGGGGTGGCCCTTCCCGGGCGCTTTCCCGCCGAGTTCGTGGAGGAGGAGGCCCTTTACCGGGCCTGGCTGGAGCTCCTTTCCGCCATGGGGGCCAACGCCGTGCGCACCTACACCCTTCTTCCCCCTAGCTTCTACCGGGCCCTTCACCACCACAACCGGCTCCATAAGGACCGGCCTCTGTACTTGTTCCAGGGAGTGTGGACGGAGCTTCCCGAGGAGGAAGGATACGGGGACTGGGAGGGGCCTTTCCTGGAAAAGTTTCTCCTGGAGGGGCGGGAGGTCCTGGATGCCCTCCACGGTAACCTAAGCCGCCCACCCCGCCCAGGCCACGCCCACGGGGAGCACACCGCCGACGTCTCCCCCTGGGTGCTGGGGCTCCTGGTGGGGCGGGAGTTTGAGCCCTACTCCGTGGAGGTCTACCACGGACGCCATCCTGGGCGCACGTACCGGGGAAGGTTCCTGGAGGCCGCCCCAAACGCCAGCCCCTTCGAAGCCTACCTGGCCGAGGTGCTGGACCGCCTGGCCACCTACGAGTGGGAGGCCTACGGCACCCTTAGGCCCTTGGGCTTTGTCAACTGGCCTACCCTGGACCCTCTCCATTGGCCAAGCGAGGCCAGCCACCAGGAGGAGTACACCCTCCGCCGCGCCCGTGGGGAAAAGGTGGAACCTCCCCGCCCAGGGCCCCTCCACGAGGAGGATACCGTCACCTTGGACCCCACCCACCTAAAACCCACGCCGGGCAGCCCCGTAAGCCTTTTTGCCGCCTATCACGTCTACCCCTACTACCCCGATTTCCTGGTCAACGAACGGGACCTGGCCCCCAACCGCTACCGCAACTACCTGGCCCGCCTGAAAGCCCACCGTGGGGGGATGCCCCTCCTCATCGCCGAGTTCGGTCTGCCCAGTAGCCGGGGCATCGCCCACTTCCACCCCGAGGGCCTCCACCACGGAGGGTTTTCCGAAGAAGGCCAAGGGGAAAAGGTGGCGGGCCTCTGGCAGGAGATCGCTGCCCTGGACCTGGCTGGGGGGATGGTCTTCGCCCTCATGGACGAGTGGTTTAAGCGAAACTGGCTCTTCATGGAGTGGGAAGCCCCTAGCCGCGACCCCTTCTGGCACAACATCCTGGACCCCGAGGAAAACTATGGCCTCCTGGCGGCCACCGCCAAAGGGGCCTTCCGGTTGGACGGCAAGGCGGAGGAATGGGAGGGCGTGCCCTTCCTCCTTCGGGAAGAGGGGCGGTTCCTCAAAGCCTACGCCGATCCCGAGTATCTCTGGCTCCTCTACCGGGGGCCTCTGCCCCTGAGGCTTTACCTGGACACCGTGCCCGGCGGGGTGCCGGTGGTGGAGGGGTTGGGGGCGGAGTTCCTTCTGGAGGTCAGCGCCCAAGGGGGAAGGCTCCTTGTGGAACAGGGCTACTATCCCTTTCAGGAGCTGGACCACGGCCTGCCGGGGACGGAATACCTCCACTTCCGGGGAGCCACAAAGCCCGGGAATGGACCTTTTGTGCCCTTTATCCTCGAGCCCAACCGCCGCCGCACAGGCCGGGACGGCACCGACTACCCCCGGATCGTTTACGAGCTGGGAAAGCTCCAGCCGGGCCGGGACCCAGAAGGAGCCCGGAACCCCATGGCGGACTACGCCCTAGGAGAGGATGGGCTTTGGGAAATCCGCATCCCCTGGGGCATGCTCCTCATCGCCGCCCCCAGCAGGCGCCTGGCCTGGTACGCCCCCGAACCCATCCCCATAGAGGGCCTCCGCCTCCTCCTTCCCGGGGCCTCACCCCTCAGCTTCACATGGCCCACCTGGGAGGAGCCCGCCTTCGCCCTTAGGCTCAAGCCCCTGTACTTCCGCCTTAGGGCGCTCTGGCGAGGAGCTCCCTAAGGGGCAGGCGCAGGGCCCAGGCCGCCAAGAGGAAAAGCGCCAGGCCCAGCCCTCCGCCCAGGATAAGGGGGAGTAAGGCCTCCATGGCCCTGTGCACGGGAAGCATCTTAGCCAGCACCACCCCGGGCAAGGCGGCCACGCTTCCCGCCAGCAGGGCCTTATAGAGGAAGGGAGGGAAGGCCTCCAACCTCACCCCTTCCCGTTCCAAAAGGCGGAGGTAAAGGAAAAGCCCCAAATACCCCGCCAGGGCCGTGGCCAGGTTAAGGGCGAAGAGGCCCGCATCCTTAAGGAGCCAGTACCCCAAGGTATTGGCCAGAAAAACAAGGGCGCTGGCGGAAACCGCTTCCCTGACCCGCCCCAGGGCGTAAAGCCCCCTAAGGAGCAGGGTATTCACCCCCCAGGGCAGCACGGCAAACCCCAAGGCGGCCAGGACCGAGGCGCTATAGGCGCGGTTTTCTGGGGTGAGGGGGCCGAAGAGCCCAAAAAGGAACACCACCACAAAAGGCGCCTGGCCGCTCAGGAACCCCCCCAGAAGGGCCAGGAGGAGGGTTAACCTCCGTAGAGGACCTAGGAGGAAGCGGGCCAGGGCCTCCCCCTTCAGGGCGCTCATCCGGGGAAAAAGGGCGATGGCCGGCGAGGTGGCGAAAAGCCCCAACACCATCTGGAACACCACCTCGGCGTTGTAAAACCCCGTGACCGCCGCCGGGGGGTAGCGGGTGAGGATATGGGTCAGGACCAGGTTTAAAAACTGGCGCAAGGAGGTGGTGAAGGCAAAGGGCCCCATGCGCATCAGCGCAGGAACAAAGGCCTTATGCCAGCGCCACTCCAGAGCATAGCCTTTAAGAAAGGGAAGCTGCACCAAGGCCTGGACCAGACCCCCCAAGGCCACGGAAAGCCCTAGGAACGTGGGGTCTCCCGGGAATAGGGCCATTAGGCCGATGGCCACCAGGTTGAAGGCCACGGGGCCTAAGGCGTAGGGCAGGAAGCGCTCCTCCGCCTGGAGGAGTGCGGAGAAGAGGGCCGCCATGGAGATGCCCAGGAGAAAGGGCAAAAGGAGCCGGGTGAGGTAGACCACCTGCGCCAGGCCCCCGTCCTCCCGCAGATGGCTCTCCCCAGCCACCAAAAGCTCCACCACCCAGGGAGCCAAAAGGTACCCAAGGCCCAAGACCAGGAGGTTTACCCCCAAAAGGAACGCCCCAAAGCGACGGGCAAAGGCCTTTGCCTCCTCCGGGGGCAAGCCCTTCAGGAGGGGGATGAGGGCATTCTGCACTGCCCCTTCTGCCAAAAGTTCCCGCAGCAGGTTGGGCACCCGGTAGGCCACGTTGAAGGCATCCTTAAGGGCATCGGGGTAGAGGGCGTTGAACACCGCCTGGCGCACCAGGCCCAAGACCCTCGAGGCCAGGGTACCCCCCATGACCAGGAGGACCTTACGCAGCATTGCCCTCCAAAACCTCCTGGAAAATATCTAGGAAGTTCGCCTGGTTCACCACCGTAAGCCCGTGGAGGGCAGAAAGCTCCTTGGCCCGGGCCTTATCCATACCCAAGAGCACCAGGAAGCTTTCCCTGGCAGAAAGCCCCAGGACTTTCTTCAGCCCCGCATACTTGGCGATGTGGGCCTGGAAGTCCCCCGTCTTGGCCTCAAACCAGAAGGAGCGCTCCCCTACCCTGAGGAGGACATCCAGCTCCATGGTGTCGCCACCAGGCAGGGTCACCTGGTAGCCCACCGCCACCTCGTGGGCCAGATTCTTGGAGCGCAGGAACTTGCGTAGTTTTTCCGCCACATACCGTTCCAACCAGCCTCCGGTGAGAAAGTTTTGCACCCAGCCCTCCGTGCTGGCCTTGGCCCGGATGCGGCGGTCCTCGCTTTTGTAGTGGTAGGAGGTGAGAAGGGCATACTGCTTGAGCATGGTGCAGAACTGGGTGGAGTTGGCGATCTCCTCCTGGGTGGCCTCGGAGAGGGAGAGCTCAAACTGGCGCTTCGTGGAAAGGCTCTGCTTTAGGCGCTCATACAGCCTATCCAAACTGGCGTACCGGTCCCCCAGGAAAAGGGCCAGGCGGGTCAGGACCTTCTCCTTCTCCTCGTCCTCCTGAGGTTTTTTCACCACCTGGATGCCCAGGCCCTTAAGCCAATCCTCCAAGGAGGCCTTGGCCGGGGCTGGCCTTGCGGGCTCCTTGGCCTTTTGCGCCTCCGCCACGCTCCCCGAAGCCCTTCCCCCAGCGTCTTTTGCCTGAGAACCCTCCTGCAAAAGGCGCCACATCTTCCCGGCCAAAGAGAAGAAGCGGGCCCGCAGAGGGTCCTCCCCCTCGAGGCCCGGGGGAGTAATACCGGCCCGCAAGGCATCCAAAAGCCATGCCTCCAAGGCCTCCTGAAGCCCCTTGCGGGCCGCTTCCAGATGCTCCGCCTCCACCTTTAGCCCAAGCTCGGGCAACTCCCCCACAAACCTTCCCGGGCCCACGAGATCATAGCGGGCCTGGGCCATGGCCTTTTCCAAGTAGCGGGTAAGAATCCCCACGGGACTTAGCATAGCAAGGGAAAAAGCAAGGCCCCGGAACATCCGGGGCCTTCTGGTGCCGGGGACGGGACTCGAACCCGTACGGGGGTAACCCCCCAGCGGATTTTAAGTCCGCAGCGTCTACCATTCCGCCACCCCGGCGGACGCCTTCCATCCTACAAAAAGGGCGCCTCCTCGCCAAGGCGCAGGGTGAGGTCAGCCCCCAAGACCGCCTCCCCCGAGATGCGGTAAGGGATCCCCAGCGCTTCCCCTAGGCTCCTGGCCAAGACCCCTGGGCCGTTTTCCAGCACCTCGGTGCGCCCGGGTTTCAGGTCCACAGGGTGCAGGATGACCCGAAGACCTAGGGCATGGAGCTTTTCCCTTGCCCTTTCCGCCAAGGCCTCCTGGCCTGGGCCGTAAACCAAGGCCACCAACTTCCCTGAGACTTCCGCGGCCTGCGCCACCCCTTCCCCGGCGAAATACACGGCGAGAAGGGTATCCAAGGCCTGGCGGTCCACCGTCCAGCCCCCCCCGCCAAAGCTTCCGGGAAGAAGCAGGCTCACCAGTTCAGGCCCCTTCATGGCGAACCCCAAGATGGCCCCCCTTTCCTCACGGGTGAGGTCGGTTTGGAAGTGGGGCTCCACCGCCGCCACCGCACGGGGCAGGCGAAGAAGCCCGGAAGGGGAAAGCGCCTGTTCCTTAAGGGCGTGGAAAAAAGCCTGCTGACGCTGGATGCGGCCAATATCCCCCAAGGCGTCCTTGCGGAAGCGGAGGTAGCCTTCCGCCTTCTCCCCGTCCAGGACCTGGCACCCGGGTTCTAGGTTGATGGAAAGCCCCGCGGCGGTATCCCGGTAGCGCATGGGCTTTTCCACGCACACCCTAACCCCCCCTAGGGCATCCACCCCGCGCCGCAAGGCCTCTGTGCTCACCACCACATACCGGTCCGCCCGCACCCCGGTGATGCGGGCCACCGCCTCCTTCATGAGCTCCGGGCCCCCCAAGGGGCTTGCCGCATTCACCTTGTGCCAACCGTAGCCGGGAAGGTTCACCCAGACATCCCGGGGAATGGACAGGACCACCACCCGGTTAGCCCCGGGGTCCAGGCGCACCAGGAGGATGGTGTCCGCCAGGCCCCGGAAGCGCTCCGGAGCCCGCCTATGGTAGCCCGCGTACTCCGGGCTGGAACCGTAGACCAAAAGGGTTAAGGGCTCCTCGAGTCCAGCTGGGTTGGGGAAGGCTCCCTGCCGCAGCAAGGGGCCCACCAGGGGATAGGCCCAAAAGGCCAAGCCCAAAAGAAGAAGCCCCAGAAAGAGGAGGAGGTACCGCCGCACAAAAGCCCAGTCTACGCCCTCTGGGGTGAGGCGGATTAGGGGAAGCAGTAGGTGGTGTCCGTCATCACCCGGTCGGCGCGCACCAGGCCGAAGCCGTATTGGTCGTCGGGGCCCGAGGCTCCGAGGTCCTCCGCGGTTCCCGTTAGGCACTGGTAGACCTGGTCCGGGGTGGGCCACACCTTCCGTTCGCTGGCATACTTGCTCATGTAAAGGGCCACCACCCCGGCCACCACCGGGCTAGCAAAGGAGGTTCCGTTACCCGAAGCATAATCTCCGCTTGGCTCAGCCACCACCACATTTACCCCCGGTGCCACCAGGTCCAGCTCAGGACCATAGGCGGAGAAGCTCGCGCGACTTTTGCTGTTTTCCACCGCCCCCACGGCTATCACACTGGGCAAGCTTGCCGGGAAGAAAACCCCGTAACCTCCATCATTGCCTGCAGCCGCCACCACCACCGCACCACTGGACCGGGCTTGGGAAATGGCACTTTCCAGGACGGGGTCCGAGACGTTTCTTGCCCCTATGGAGAGGTTGATCACCCTTGCCCCCAGGGTTCTAGCCAGGTTTACCCCTTTGGTAATGTCCGCAGTAGACGTTTCCGCAGTCCCATCCTTAAAGATTTTGACAGGCAACAGGTACCCACCCCAAGTGACACCCGCCATGCCCTTACCATTGTTGGTATCTGCCCCTAAAACACTGGCAACCATAAGGCCATGCCCACGTGTGGAAGAAGGATCTGTCCGATCCGTGGGGTCTGGGTCGTCGTCAGCGACATCCAGCTTAACCCCCTGGGGAAGATAAACGCTGGCTTTTACATCCTCGTGGGGTAGGATGCCTGAATCCAGGACCGCAACCAACGGGGGACAACCCCGGCCAGTGCTATAGTCCCAAGCCGCCTCGAGGCCCACCAAGCCGTTCAGGTAAATCCTCTGATTCGGAGGATAGAGGGGGTCGTTAGGAACCCGTAGGGTTCGGTAGATGTAGTTGGGCTGCACATACTGGGCTCCCGCCCGCAAAAGCGCCTCCGCCCGGGCTTTTTCCTGTCCAGGGGGCACCTTCACCCGCAAAAGCCCCCGGGGCAAGGCCTCCTGGGGCTCCACCCCTTGGGCCCTGAGCGCCTGGACGCTAAGCCCAGCCCTTGGCAAGACCAAAAGCTCCCCTGGGACATACTCCCCCGCAAAGCGGCCCACACCCTGAAGCCTCAGGGGTTCCTCCGCCTGAACCTCAAGAGGGCCTACAGGGCATTCCGCAGGGTTCACAGGCGGTGGCGGCGGCGTTTGGGGGCAGGCGGTGAGGAGGAGGGTCGTGGCCGAAAGGAGCCCAAAGAAAAGAATGCGCTTCATGTTCCCTACTCTACCCGCCAGGGCATCCCCCTCTCTTAAGGTTCGCCTAAGGTTTGCGCCACCCGGTCCGCCAGCTTCTCCAAAAAGCCAAAGAACATAGGGCCATAGTGGGCCAGCTCATCCCCATCCGTGGCCACCACGGGGAGGTCCCACCCCCTTTCCCTGGCCAGGGCCCGGGCCTTTTCCTTAGGATTCCGGCCCCAGGGCTTGGGCTCGTAGAGGAAGAGGTCGGGCTTGCGGCGCTTTACCTCCTTTAGGTCTGGCGGGAAATAGGCCTGGGGCACATCCAGGAAGATGGGCTTAAGCCCCAGGTGCAACAGGGCCTGGGCGATATAACTCCCCCGGCCCACGGTGATGGGCCCGCCCAGGTCCATCTCAAAGTAAACCCTGAGGTCAAACCGCCCCTTAAGCCGGCCATAGCGCTCGGCAAGCTGGTGGGCCAGGGCGGTGGCCCTTTCCTCCAGGTCCAAAAGGTGCCCCAAAGTGGAGAGGTTATCCAGGATGCCGTAGGGGCTTAAGGGCAAGGGCAGGGCGTAGACGGGAAAACCCTCCTCCTTGAGCCTAAGGGCTTGCTCCCGTTGCACCCCCGTGGAGAGGAGCACAAGGTCGGGCTTAAGGCTCCGCAGGAGCTCCGTACGGGTCTTGGTGTAGGAGGCCAGGACCGGTAAGGAGAGCACCTCCGCTGGACGGTGGCAGAAGGCGCTTCGCCCCACAAGCCGCTCCCCCACCCCCAAGGCGAAAAGGGCATCGGTCACGTTGGGGGCCAGGCTCACCATGCGTTCCAGGCGATCGGGCAGCTCTAAAGGGCCGAGAAGCTCGTGAAAAAGCCTCATTTTCTAAGGTCCAGGGAACGGGCATGGGCCTCCAAGCCCTCCGCCCGGGCCAGGAGGGCCCCCTTATGGGCCAGCTCCCTCACCGCCCTCTCCGCCAGACCCATCACCGGGATCACCTTCAAGAAGTCCCGCACCGCAAGCCCCCCCTGGAAACGGGCAGTGCCCGAGGTGGGCATCACGTGGCTGGGTCCGGCGATATAGTCCCCCAGGGCCTCAGGGCTTCCCTCCCCCAGGAAGACCCCCCCGGCGTTTTGCACCTTCCCCAGCCAGGGCAAGGGGTCGGCCAGGGCCAGGCAGAGGTGCTCGGGAGCGTAGAGGTTGGCCAGGGCGAAGGCCTCCTCGAGGTCCTGGGTAAGCACCAGCCCCCCCCGCTCCAAGGCCTTTTTGGCGATCTCCGCCCGAGGGAGGTCCTGAACCTGGCGGAATAGCTCCGCCTCCACCCTTTCCAAAAGGGCCCGGTCCGGGGAGAGGAGCCAGGGCTCGGAGTCGGGGCCGTGCTCCGCCTGGGCCAGAAGGTCGGCGGCGAGAAGCCTAGGCGAGGCGGAACCATCGGCGATGATGAGGGTTTCCGTGGGACCCGCCAGGCCATCAATCCCCACCGCGCCAAACACCAGCCGCTTAGCCGCCACCACGTAGGCGTTCCCCGGGCCCACGATCTTGTCCACCCGGGGCACCCGCTCCGTCCCGTAGGCCAAAGCACCCACGGCCTGGGCCCCGCCCATGGCGAACAGCCGGTCAGCCCCCGCCACCCAAGCAGCGGCCAGCACACCGGGGTGAACCCTGGGGGGACTGGCCACGATGACCTCCTCCACCCCGGCCACCTTGGCCGGCACCACGCTCATGAGCAGGCTGGAAAGGAGAGGCGCACTCCCCCCGGGGACATACACCCCCACCCGGGCCAGGGGCCGGACCAGCTGGCCTAAAACCCCGCTCCCATCCGCCCTTAAAAAGCCTCCCCGGGCCTCCTCCCGGTAAAAGGCCTCTATGCGCTCCTTGGCGGTTTCCAGGGCATCCCTGAGCTCCTCGTCCAGGTCCTCGTAGGCCTGGCGCCAGGCCTTTTTGGGGATCTCCTCCACCGGATGACCGTCCAGGTCCAGGCTGAAGCGGTCTAAGGCCGCATCCCCTTCCTCCCGCACCGCGGCCAGGATGCCCCGCACGATCTCCTCCACCGTGGGGTCAAAGGCAAGGCCCCGGCGGGCAAAACGCTCCTTAACCTCCTCCGCGCGGTAGATCATGCCTCCACTATACCCAGCGCCGGCGCCTTTTTACCTCCTCCACCCCCTCCAGGACTCCCTCAAACACGTGGTCGCCCACCTGCTGGGCTATCCTCACGGGAAGTCCCTCCTCCAGCTGGACCAGGGTGAGGCCCGGGCGTAGGCGGTAGTGGCGGCGCACGCGCCCTTCCTCCCCGGTCAGCCCGGCAGGGCTAATGTGGAGGTCCGCAAGCCTCTCCACGTACACCCGCCCCCCGGGCATGGAAAACCGCGCCACGTCCCCCGGCTCCAGGGCCAAACCAGGCAGGGCCAGGAGGAGGGAAAGGGGGTCGTGGTAGGGGGCCACAAAGGGGAAGGCCAGGCTCTCCTTGCCCTGGGTGACCAACACCACCCCTTCCTCCTCCAACCTCTCCACGGTGAAGACCCGGCTCTCCCGTCCTTCCACCCGCTCGGCAAAGTACTGGGAAAAGCCTTCCGCATCCGTTTCCGTCTGCCAGCGCTGGCGGGTCTTGGGCAGGGGCAGGTTCACCTCGGCGGTGAGGGTGGCCTTCACGCCCGCTTCCAGAGGGCGAACCTCCAGCCTGCCCTCCCCCGCTTCCTCCCCGGCGAAGAAGTACCGGTACACGTAGATGGCGGGGCGCTCGGTCATGGCCTTAGCGTACCTTGATGACCAGGGGTGGCCCCGGCACCTCCAGGAGGTAGTCCACGGGATCGCGGCCCGCCACCCGGATGCGTAGCCGGTACACCCCCTTCTGGTCAAACTCCGCCCGTCCCGGGGCGGTGAGGAGGAGCTGGCCGGGAGCCATCCGGGAACCCTCCGGCACCTCGAGGAGGAACACCTCCGCCCGCTCCGTGGGCGGATCGGTGCGGAACTCCATCACGTAACCCCCCGGGGAAGGGGAAAGGGGACGAAGGAAGAAAAGGGCTAAACCCAGCAAAACCAGGGCCGCGAAAAGCCCAAGGAGCAGGCTCCGCCTCCTAGGCCGCGGCGGCTCCACCACGGCAAAGGAAGGCTCCTCAGGCTCCTCTATGCGGATGACCCGGGGGCGGCTTGGGGTTTTGCCCTCGGATAGCGAGGCCTCCGAGGCCTTAGGGGAAGCCTCGTGGCCCTCCGCCACCCCGGGCACGGGATCCACGCTCAGCACTTTCCGCCCGGAAGAAGGAGGCTTGATGGGTTCCTCGAGGGGGCTGGCCTCCTGGGCCGCGTCCTCCTGCCCTAGGCTATCCGGAACCTGGGGCGAGGCCTCGGAAAAAAGAGCCTCCAGGGGCTCCTTTCCGGCCTCTATCCCCTGCAAAAGCTCCTTAAGGCCAAACTCGGGGTAGCGCTCCCCAGCCAGGGCCCGGGCCAAGGCCACCAGGGCCCCTTCCGGCTCTCCGGAAAGCTCCTTCAGCCCCACCCCAGCCAGCCACACCCGCTTGCCCTTCACCAGGCAAAGCTCCGGGATGGGTGCATGGGACACCCCCTGGGCTTTTAAGGCCGCCAGGATCCGGGCCATCCCCCTCAGCCACTGCTCCAGCCGCTCCAGGTCCGCAACCCCCAGGTACTGGCTTAGGGGCACCGCCCCGATGGGCCACTCCAGTACCCAGGCCTCCGGGGTCTGTTCCAAAAGGGGAAGCACCCCCTCCGCCGCCACCGGTACCCCTTGGGCACCCTTTAGCACCATCACCGGCATCCCGGTGCGGGTGTCCTGACCCTCAAACGCAATGGTGGAAGCAATACGGGCAAGAATGCGCCGCAACCAATAGTTACCCAAAACCTCCATCCTTACAAGTATAGCCACTTTACCCCCTCTCGCTGGCCTCGAGACCGAATGCGCTTTATACTCGGGGGTCTACCGCATCGGCGAGCTCGCCAGGCAAACCGGGGTAAGCCCCGACGCCTTGCGCCTTTACGAGCGCAGAGGCTTGGTGCACCCCGCAGCCCGCAGCGAGGGAGGTTACCGCCTGTACGGGGAGGAGGCCATCCGCCGCCTCCACCTCAAGTAGGCCCGGACCCTAAAGGAGCTCCGGGCGGTGCTCGAGGTCATGGAGGAAGGCCGCCCTCCCTGCAGCAACGTGCGCCGGGTGTTGCGCCAAAAGGTGGCCCTGCTGGAAAGCCGCATCGCCGAACTCACCGCGTTGCGCAACGCCCTAGCCGAGAGGCTAAGGTGGGCCGAGGCTCACCCTGAACCTTTTTAAAACCCTTGGGGTTTCAAGGCAATCGCCCTAGCGGCCTGCAAGGGGTTATGCCACCCCACCCTGGCTTGCGCCAGGGTGGGGGCCCCGGAAAGGGCCTCGGGTAGGCATCATCTCGTTGCGGCTTAGAGAACGAAACAGGAAGAAAGGGTATTAGGCCTTCCAGCCCCTACCCCTTTCCCGGCTATATAATCTCCCAAAGGTAGGGCCCTTAGGCCGGAAAGGAGCGGGGATGGAGTTCAAGATCACGCTGACCACGGAGGAGATCGTTCGGGGCTTGAAGCATTACCGCCGCATCGCCAAGCAGGACGTTCTCCGGGCGCCGGAGACGCCGAACCCGGAGGTCTTTCGCCGCCATGCGGAGGCCCGGCGCGAGATCTACGCCAAGCTGGCCGAGGTGGCCGAGGCCGAGGGGCCGGAGGCCGTGGTGCAGTACGCCCTGGAGCTTTACAAGTCCCTGCCCTTCGTCACCGGCACCCCGGAGGACCAGTACCCCGAGATCAAGGGCCAGGAAAACGCCCTGGAGAACTTCTTCCTCATGATCGGCCTGGACCCCAAGACCCGGCGGGAGGCCCGGAAGGCCCGGAAACCGCTGCAATGACCCTGGAACTCCTGCAAGCCCAGGCCAAGGCCTGCACCGCCTGCCGCCTGGCGGAAGGCCGCACCCAGGTGGTTTTCGGGGAAGGAGATCCCGACGCAAAGCTGATGATCGTGGGGGAAGGCCCCGGGGAGGAGGAGGACAAGCAGGGCCGCCCCTTCGTGGGCAAGGCCGGGCAGCTTCTGAACCGTATCCTCGAGGCCGCCGGCATCCCCCGGGAATCGGTCTACATCACCAACATCGTCAAGTGCCGCCCTCCAAATAACCGCGCCCCCCTGCCCGACGAGGCCAAGATCTGCACCGACAAATGGCTCCTGAAGCAGGTTGAGCTCATCGCCCCCCAGATCATCATTCCCCTGGGGGCGGTGGCGGCGGAGTTTTTTCTGGGGGAAAAGGTCTCCATCACCAAGGTGCGGGGGCAGTGGTTTGATTGGCACGGCATCCGGGTCTTTCCCATGTTCCACCCCGCCTACCTCCTGCGAAACCCCAGCCGCACCCCGGGAAGCCCCAAGCACCTCACCTGGCTGGACATCCAGGAGGTGAAGCGGGCCCTGGACGCCCTGCCCCCCAAGGAGCGCCGCCAGGTAAAGGCGGTGAGCCAAGAACCCCTCTTCTAGGCCCGGCTCCAGGGGGTGTAGAGGACAGGCAAGGGGCTTACGAAAGGTTCCGCGTAGTCCACCCCCAGGTAGTTGCCGAAGTAGCGGCGCATGGCCTTACGGGCTTCCAGGCCCTTAGGGCCCACGGTTTCACTCACCGCCTCCCCGGAAAACTGGCTCCTATAGGCCAACACCGCCTGCTCCCACTGGTCTATGAAGGCGGAGATCTTCACCAGGAAGCTGGGAGTAAAGGGATGGTTTCCGGGATAGAAGAAAAGCCGCTCCACCCGGTGGGGCTCGCCCTCGACCGGGGCTTTCCCCAAGCCCGCCAGGTGCACCGCCGCCACCGCCAAGCGGCTTGCGGCCGTGTGGTCGGGGTGGCGGTCGGCCTCGAGGGGGGCGAACACAATGCGGGGCCTAAGCCGCCTCAGGGCCTCGGCCAGCTTAAGGCGCTGCTCGGGTACGTCCAGAAGCCCCCCGTCGGGCAACCCTAGGTTGCCCCTAAAGTCCAAGCCCAGGATGCGGCTGGCCTCCGCCACCTCTTTCGCCCTTTCCTCCGGGGTGCCTTTGGAGCCCATCTCCCCGCGGGTGAGGTCCAGAATCCCGGTGCTAAGACCCTCCGCCTTGGCCCGGGCCAGGGTGCCACCACAACCCAGCTCCCCGTCGTCGGGATGAGGGGCCAAGACCAGGAGATCAAGCACGGCCTTCCTCCCTCTCCCCCAAGCGCCTTTCCGTACCCGCCTGCAGGCGCTTTAGATTCTCCCGGTGGGTCCAGAAGATGAGAAGGGCCATGAGGGCCACAGTGGCCACCTCCCAAAAGGGGCGGGCCAAGGCCAGGGCCAGGACCGTGGCCGCCACCCCCCCGGTCATGCTCCCCGCGGACACGTACCGGGTGAGGAGCATCACCGACACCCCGATGGGGAAAGTCCACAGGGCCAGGACGGGATCCAGAAAGAGGAGGGTGCCAAAGCTGGTGGCCACCCCCTTCCCTCCCTTAAACCCCAGGAAGAGGGAGTAGTTGTGGCCCAACACCGCCGCCAAGGCCACCCCGCCCAAAAGCGGGCCCTCTATTCCCACCGCCCGGGCGATAAGCACGGCAAGCCCCCCCTTGAAGACGTCAAAAAGGGCCACCACCAAGGCCGGCCCCGGTCCCAAAACCCTAAGGACATTGGTGGCCCCTATGTTCCCCGAGCCCACCTTGCGGATATCCACCCGGTAGGTTCTGGCCACCAAAACCCCTGCGGGGATGGACCCAAAGAGATAGGCCAGCAAAAGGACCAAAACCGCCGACACCATAGGGAAGATTCTAACTGCTAGCCGAAGTGTAGCCCCTTAAGGCCACACGAAAGAAAGCCCGGGACAAGAGGAACAAAAAGGAGGCCAGACCCCAAGCCCAGAGGGAAACCGTCCCCCGCCCCAAAGCCACCTCCGCCGGCACGGTGGTGAGGAAGGCCACGGGCACCACGAAGGTAAAAAAGACCCGGTATAAAGCCGGGTAGGCCCCCACGGGGAACCGCCCCGCCTCCAGAAGCCCCCGCAAAACCTCGGTGACGTTGTAGATCTTCACGAACCAGATGCTGGTGGTGGCCAGCAAGAACCACAGGCTATAGAGCATCAAGGCCCCCAGAAACCAGTACCCGGCGAAGGCCAGGTAGCCCAAGCCCCCTAGCTCCAGGCGCCCCCCCGCATATACAAGAAGGCCCATCCCCAGGAGGAAATCCCCCAGGCCCCAAGGGGAAAACACCCTAAAGGAAAGCCAAAACTGGGGGTCCAGGGGCTTTAAGAGCACGAAGTCCAAGGTACCTTGTTGCACATGTTCCACGATCTTGTTGAGGTTGGGGGCCAAGAGGGTGCTCCCCAGACCCTGAAGGAGGGTAAAGGCCGCCAAGACCAAAAGGGCCTCCTCCCAGGACCAGCCCCCGGGACGGTACCCCCCTTGGTAGAGGAGAAAGAGGCCGAAAAGGGCCCCAAGAAGGGTGAGGGCTGAGGAAAGGAGGCCCAGGAGGAAGTTCAGGCGGTAC
The DNA here is from genome assembly GCF_003336745.1 of Thermus caldifontis. NCBI lineage: Bacteria > Thermotogati > Deinococcota > Deinococci > Thermales > Thermaceae > Thermus > Thermus caldifontis. The sequence continues at coordinate 245,036 of NZ_QGMX01000001.1, forward strand.
TCCATCTCCGCCGCCAGGCTCAGGCGCAGGAAAAGGGCGAAAACCCTCAGGTAACGCACTTCTCCATTACACCACGGGTAGACTTAAGGGGTGTCAAGGACGCCTGTGGTTCTAGCCCAGGACCTCACCAAGCACTACCGGGTGGCCCTAAAGGAGGAAAGCCTTCTCGCCACCTTGCGCCACTTCCTTTTCCGCCAGTACCGCACGGTGCAGGCGGTGGAAGGGGTGGGCTTCCGCATAGACCGAGGGGAGGTGGTGGGCTTCCTGGGGCCCAATGGGGCCGGAAAAACCACCACCTTGAAGATGCTCACCGGCCTCATCCACCCCACCCGGGGCCAGGCCGTGGTGGCGGGGCATGTACCCTGGCGGCGGGAAAAGGCCTTCCTGAAGAAGATCACCTTGGTGATGGGCAACAAGCAACAGCTCATCTGGGACCTCCCCGCCTTGGATACCTTCCGCCTCAACGCCGCCATCTACGAGATCCCCGAGGAGGAGTTCAAAAAAAGGGTCCGGGAGCTTTCCGAAATGCTTTCCCTCACCGAAAAACTACACCAGCCGGTGCGCAAGCTCTCCTTAGGGGAAAGGATGAAGGCCGAGCTTCTAGCGGCCCTTCTCCACCGTCCGGAGGTCCTCTTCCTGGACGAGCCCACCTTGGGTCTGGACGTAAACGCCCAGGTGGCGGTGCGGGAGTTCATCCGGGAGTACAACCGGCGCTACGGGGCCACGGTGCTCCTCACCAGCCACTACATGGCGGATATCGCCGCTTTGGCAGACCGGGTCTTGGTGATCCATCAAGGGAAGCTCCTCTACGATGGCGCCCTGGAAGGGCTCTTGGAGCGCTTTGCCCCCTACCGGGAGGTGGGGCTCGTCCTGGCCCAGCCCTTGCCCAAGGAGGCCCTCCTTCCCTTCGGAGAGGTGAGGGTCCTCGAGGGCCTAAAAGCCCGACTTTTAGTGCCCCGGGAACGGCTCACGGAAAGGGTGGCGGAGATCCTCAATAGGCTTCCCGTGGAGGACCTGGAGGTGCGGGAACCCCCGCTGGAGGAGGTCATCGCCCGGGTATACAAGATAGCCCCTTTGGCGCACACCTTGGAGGAAGTATGAGGAAAGCCCGGGTTTTGCTCTCCGTGTACCTGGCCTACATGCTGGAGTACCGGGCCGAGCTATTCCTCTGGGCCTTGGCGGGAGCCCTTCCCCTCATCCTCCTTGGGGTGTGGACGGAGGCCGCCCGGGGTGGGGATTTCCCCCTTAGCCCCGGGGAGTTTGCCCGCTACTTCTTAATGGTGTTCCTGGTTCGCCAGGCCACGGTGGTCTGGGTGGTGTGGGAGTTTGAGCGGGATGTGGTGGAGGGCCGGCTCTCCTTCCGGCTCCTTAGACCCCTGGACCCCTTTTTTGAACACTTAGCCGCCCACGTGGCCGAACGGTTGGCCCGGCTTCCCTTCGTGGTCCTCCTCGTCCTTCTCTTCTTTTGGATCTTCCCCGAGGCCCGCTTTGTGCCTGAACCCGTTCCCCTTTTGCTGGGGCTTCTCTTCACCTTTTTGGCCTTCTTGCTACGCTACCTGATGCAGTACACCACCGCCATGCTCACCTTCTTCACCGAGCGGGCGGTTTCCCTGGAGGAGGTCTTCTTCCTCCTCTACCTGTTCCTTTCCGGGACCATTGCGCCCCTCGAGGTCTTCCCCGAACCCCTAAGGACCCTGGCCCTCCTCACCCCCTTCCCCTACCTGGTCTATCTGCCCGCCGCCCTCCTGGCTGGGCAGGAGGTGGACCTCCTCCCGGGGGTCTGGGTCATGCTCTTCTGGGGTGGAACCCTCCTTCTCCTTTGGCGGCTTCTCTGGCGGCTTGGGCTTAGGCACTACTCCGGCCACGGAGCATAATAGGGGCATGGCCACCCGTTACCGCTTCCGCGTGGAGGAGTTTGAGCGGGCCTTCCGGGGCGTGCCCCGGGTAGAGCTCCTTCGGGGAGAGGTATACCAGATGAGCCCTAGCGGTCCCAAGCACTTTCTTGCGGTGATGCGCTTAGACCCCAGGTTGAAGGAGGCCCTTCAAGGCAAGGCCTTGGTGGCGGTGCAGTCCCCCCTCCATCTTGCAGAGGATTCTGAGCCTGAGCCCGACCTCATGGTGCTCAAATCCCCTTTAGAGCGCTACGAAGGCCGACTCCCTAAGCCTGAGGATGTCCTTCTCCTCATAGCGGTGGCGGACGCCTCCTTGGAGTTTGACCGGGAGGTGAAGCTTCCCCTTTACGCCGAGGCCGGGATTCCCGAGGTGTGGCTGGTGAACCTCAAGGAGGACCTCCTGGAGGTCTACCGCGAGCCCAAGGAAGGGCGCTACCGCTCCATCCGCCTCCTCTCCCCTTCGGAGGCCGCAAGCCCCTTGGCCTTCCCCGAGGTCAGCCTGCCTTGGGCACCGTCTCCTTAAGGCTGGGGTGGAGGAGGGCGTAGGCGTAGCCGTCGGTGAGGGCCTTAAGGGAGGCCTCGAGGATGTTCTCGCTGGCCCCCACGGTGCTGAAGCGCTCCTCGCCCCGCTTCATCTCGATCATCACCCGCACCCCGGAGTTGGTGCCCGACTCCTGGCCGGCGAGGATGCGCACCTTGTAGTCGGTGAGCTCCACGTCGGCAAGCTCCGGGTAAAACTGGAGCACGGCCTTGCGAAAGGCCCTATCCAGGGCGGAAACCGGCCCCGAGGGGCTTTCTGCGGCGGTGTGCTGCAGGCTTTCCCCCACCCTAACCCGCACCGTGGCCTCGGCCCAGGCGGTGTCCAGGCCGCTTCCATGTACGAAGACGGAAAACCCCTCCACGTTAAAGGGCAAGCTCCCTCCTTTTAGGCGGTGAGCCAGGAGATAAAAGCTGGCCTCCGCCCCCTCAAAGGCGTACCCCTCGTACTCCAGGGCCTTGACCTCGTCCAGTAGGCGCTTGGCCTCCTCCTTGGAAAGGTCCACCCCCAGCTCCTGGAGCTTGGCCAGGAGGTTGGAACGTCCTGCTACATCGGAAACCAGAAAACGCCGGCTATTCCCCACCCACTCGGGGGGGATGTGCTCGTAGGTGCGGGGGTTCTTCAAGACGGCGGAGACGTGTACCCCGGCCTTGTGGGCAAAGGCCGACTCCCCCACGTAGGGGGCCCGGCGGTTGGGGGTCTGGTTGGCCCTTTCGTCCACGAAGTGGGAGAGGTCCTTCAGGCCCTTCAGCCTTTCTTGGGGGATGGCGGGAATGCCGTACTTGAAGACCAGGGTGGGGAGAAAGCTGGTGAGGTTCAGGTTCCCGCACCGCTCCCCATAGCCGTTGACGGTGCCCTGGGCGTGGGTGGCCCCCGCCCGCACCGCCGCCAAGGCGTTGGCCACCGCCAGCTCGGCGTCGTTGTGGGGATGGATGCCAATCTTTAGGCGGGGAAAGCGGTCCACCACCGCCTTGGTGATGGCGTACACCTCCTCGGGAAGGGTGCCCCCGTTGGTGTCGCAAAGGACCAGGGTGTCCGCTCCCCCTTCCGCCGCCGCCTCCAGGGTGGCCAGGGCGTAGCCGGGGTCCTCCTTGTACCCGTCAAAGAAGTGCTCTGCATCGTAGATCACCCGCCTTCCCCGCTTGGCGAAGAAGGCCACGGTGTCCTGGATCATGCGGAGGTTCTCCTCCAAGGTGGTCTCCAGGGCCTCCAGAACGTGAAGGGTCCAGCTTTTGCCAAAGAGGACCACCACCGGGGTCTTTGCCCCCAAGAGGGCCAAGACGGAAGGGTCCTCCTCCGGCAAAAGCCCCTTCCGCCTGGTAGCCCCAAAGGCAGCCAGCCTGGCCTCCCCCAGGTCCACCCCCTTCATCCTTTCAAAGAACTCGGCGTCCTTGGGGTTAGAACCGGGCCAACCCCCTTCAATCACGTGCACCCCAAAGGCCGCCAGGCGCTTGGCGATGGCCACCTTGTCGTCCACAGAAAGGCTGATGCCTTCCCCTTGCGTTCCATCCCTTAGGGTGGTGTCTAGGATCTCCACCATCTCTTCTCCCCGTGGGCAGCCTTATGCCCTCTCTTGCCGTACCCCTGGCCCCAGGAAACCTTGGGGCCTCCACCCTGGCAAGGCCGGGGTGGGGTACGTTAAACCCCCCGCTGCACCTCCTCGATGGAGGGGGGGTGGCGGGTGGCACGGCCGCTGGCCAGCTTGCCGGCGGCGTCCAGGAAGGCCAGGGCGCTGGCCTCGATGATGTCGGGGGATACCCCCACCCCCACCGCCTGGAGCTCCCCCAGGCGGAGCCTCACCGTCACCTGGCCCAAGGCCTCGGTGGAACCGGTGATGGCCTCCACCCGATAAAGCTCCAGTTCGGGCCTAAGGCCGATGGCCTCCTGAATGGCCTTATACACGGCATCCACCGGCCCATCCCCCGTGTGGGTGGCGAGGCGTTCGCCGTCTGGGGTCTTCACCTTCACCGTGGCCGTGGGCAGGAGGCCCGAGCCAGAGAAGAACTGGGCATGCTCCAGGGTAAAGAGCTGGGATGCGGGTTGCCGTTCGCTTTCCACCAGGGCCTGAAGCTCCTCGGCCGACAGGGGGCCTTTCTTCTCGGCGATCTCCTTGAAGCGGGAGAAGAGCACCTTGAGCTGATCCTCGGAAAGGTCCTTGTAACCCAGGTCCTCGAGGGCCTTCTTGAAGGCCGCCCGCCCCGAGTGCTTGCCCAAGACGATCACCGCGGGGCGCCTGCCGATGAGCTCGGCGTCCATGATCTCGTAGGTGGAGCGGTGCTTCAGGACGCCATCCTGGTGGATCCCCGACTCGTGGGCGAAGGCGTTGTCCCCCACGATGGCCTTGTTGGGGGGCACGGGCATGCCGGTGTAGCGCTCCACCAGGCGGGAAACCCGGTAGATCTCCCGGGTGTTGATCTGGGTCTTGGCCTTGTACCAGTCCCGGCGCACATAGAGGGCCATGACCACCTCCTCCAAGGCGGTGTTCCCCGCCCGCTCCCCGATGCCGTTCACCGTGCACTCCACCTGCCCCGCCCCGTTCTCAATGCCCGCCAGGGCGTTGGCGGTGGCCAGGCCCAGGTCGTCGTGGGTGTGGGTGGAGATGATCACGTCCCGGCCCCGCACCACCTCATCCCGGATGCGGCGGATCAAGGCCCCGTACTCGTTGGGTGTACCGTAGCCGGTGGTGTCGGGAATGTTGATGGTGGTGGCCCCAGCCTCAATGGCCACCTCGTAGAGGCGCTTCACGAACTCCCACTCCGCCCGCATCACATCCTGGGCGGAAAACTCCACGTCGTCCACATACCTTCTGGCGTAGCGGACCATCTGGTCCGCCATCTCCAAGACCTCCTCCTCGGTCTTCTTCAACATGTGCTCGAGGTGAATCTTGGAGGCGGAGGTGAAGACGTGGATCCGGGGTTTCTCCGCCTTCTCCAGGGCCTTGGCCGCCTGGTCGATGTCCAGGGTGTGGGTGCGGGCCAAGGCGGCGATGATGGGCCCCTTTACCTCGGTGGCGATCCGCCTTACCGCCTCAAACTCCAAGGGCCCGGATACGGGGAAGCCCGCCTCGATGATGTCCACGTTGAGCCGGGCCAAGGCGTGGGCGATCTCCAGCTTCTGGTCCAGGGAAAGGGCCACCCCTGGGCTCTGCTCCCCATCCCTCAGCGTGGTGTCAAAGATCCGGATGTGCCGTTCCATCTTCTCCCCTCCTAAAAACGCACCAGGCCCCCCAGGTGGGGGGCCTTTGGAACCCACCTAGCCTACCTCCTCCAATACCCTTGCCCGCAGGAAGGGCATCATGGCCCTGAGCCTTACCCCCACCTCCTCAATGGGGTGCTCCTTCCAGCGCTTGCGGTTGGCCTCCAGGACCGGCTGGCCCACCTGGTTCTCCAGCATCCACTCCCGGGCAAACTCCCCGGCCTGGATCTGGCGGAGGATCTCCCGCATGCGCTTCTTGGTCTCCTCCACCGGCACCGCCACCTCTCCCCGGGTGTAGTCCCCGTACTCGGCGGTGTTGGAGATGGAGTAGCGCATGCCGGCGAAACCCGCCTCGTAGATGAGGTCCACAATGAGTTTCACCTCGTGCACGGTCTCAAAGTAGGCCATCTCCGGGGGGTAGCCCGCCTCCACCAGGGTTTCAAACCCCGCCTGGATGAGCCGGGTAAGCCCCCCGCAGAGCACCGCCTGCTCCCCAAAGAGGTCGGTTTCCGTTTCATCCTTGAAGGTGGTGGGGATCACCCCCGCCCGGGCCGCCCCGATGGCCTTGGCGTAGGCCAAGGCGGTGGGGAAGGCCGAGCCCGAGGCGTCCTGGTGCACGGCCACCAGGGCCGGCACCCCGCTTCCCTTGGTGTACTCGCTCCGCACCAGGTGGCCGGGGCCCTTGGGGGCCACCATCCAGACGTCCAGGTCCCGCCTGGGCTTGATCTGGCCAAAGTGGATGTTGAAGCCGTGGGCGAAGGCCAAGGCCGCCCCCTCCCTCAGGTTGGGCTCGATCTCCTCCCGGTAGACCCGGCCCTGGGTCTCGTCGGGCAGGAGAACCATCACCACATCCGCCTCCCGCACCGCCTCGGCCACGGAGAGGACCCTAAGGCCCATGGCCTCCGCCTTGGCGGCGCTTTTAGACCCGGGCCTAAGCCCCACCCGCACGTCCACCCCCGAGTCCTTAAGGTTCAGGGCGTGGGCGTGCCCCTGGGAACCAAAGCCCAGTACCGCCACCTTTTTGCCTTGAATGAAGCCCAGGTCCGCGTCGTGCTCGTAGTAGATCTTCATACCGCCTCCCGTTTTTCCCTGACCTTAAGGGTGCGCTCCCCTCGGCTCATGGCCACCGCCCCGGTGCGCATGACCTCGAGGATCCCATAAGGCCTAAGGGCCTCAAGGAAAGAGTCTATCTTCTTGGAGTCCCCGGTGAGCTCCAGGATCAGGCTCTTCTGGGCCACGTCCACCACCCGGGCCCGGAAGGCCTCCTGGATGTCCTTCACCGCCAATCGCTCCTCCACCCCCGCCACGTGGACCTTGACCAAGGCCAGTTCCCGCTCCACGTGGGGCTCGGAGTGGTCGGTAACCTTCAGGACCTCAATGAGGCGGTTCAGCTGCTTCTCCACCTGCTCCAAGGTGTGGTCGTCCCCGGAAACCACCAGGCTGATGCGGGAAAGCCCCGGCACATGGGTGGTCCCCACCGCCAGGCTTTCCAGGTTAAAGCCCCGGCGGGCGAAAAGCCCCGTGATGCGGTTCAACACCCGGGGGTGGTCCTGCACTAAAACGGAGATCACGTGCCTCACGCCTCCACCTCCTCCCTTTCCTCGGGGTGCTCGAGGATCATGTCCTCCGCCGCCCCGCCTGCGGGGATCATGGGGAAGACCCCCTCCTCGTGGTAGACCTTAAACTCCGCCACCACGGGGCCATCGGTGGAAAGGACCGCCTCCACCCCCTTCATGAGGTCCTCCTTGCGCTCCACCCTCACCCCCTTGATGCCGTAGGCCTCCGCCAGGCGGGCGAAGTCGGGGTTGGAGTCCGCCAGGTACACCTCCGAGTAGCGCTTGGCGTGGAAGAGGTCCTGCCACTGGCGCACCATGCCCAGGTAGCCGTTATTGAGGATCACCACCTTCACGTCCAAACCGTACTTCACCACCGTGGCCAGCTCCTGCAGGGTCATCTGGAAGGAACCGTCCCCGTCAAAGTCGATGACCAGCTCGTCAGGGCGGGCCACCCTGGCCCCGATGGCAAAGGGCAGGCCCACCCCCATGGTGCCCAGGCCCCCGCTGGTGATAAAGCTTCTGGGCCGGGTAACGGGGAAGTACTGGGCGGCGAACATCTGGTGCTGCCCCACCCCCGTGGTCACAATGGCGTGCCCCCCCGTGGCCTCGGCGAAGGCCCGGATCACCTCCGGGGCCTGCAAATGGGGCCGAGGCTTCCAGCGCAAAGGGTAGCGGGTGCGCCAATCCTCCAGCTCCCGCCACCAGGAGGCAAGCCTTAGGGGCTTGGCCCCCTTCAGCATCTCCCTAAGGACCAGCCGGGCATCCCCCACGATGGGCACGTGGGTGCGCACCAGCTTGCCGATCTCTGCGGGGTCGATGTCCACGTGGATGATGGTGTGGGCGTGGGGAGCGAAGCGGGAAACCTTCCCCGTGACCCGGTCGTCAAAGCGCAGGCCGATGGCCAGGATCACGTCCGCATGGTGGATGGCCCGGTTGGCGGCCACCGTGCCGTGCATGCCGGGCATGCCCAGCCAAAGGGGATGATGGCCAGGGAAGGCCCCCAGGCCCATGAGGGTGGTGATCACCGGGATTCCCGTTTTCTCCGCAAAGGCCAGAAGCTCCCCGTGGGCGTGCTGCGCCCCACCCCCCACCATGAGAATGGGCTTCTCCGCCCTCTCCAGGGCATCCAAGGCCCGCTCTATTTGCTTGGGGTGGCCCTTGGTGGTGGGCTTGTAGCCGGGAAGGTCCAGTTCCACCTCAAAGGTGCCGGTGAACTCGGAAAGCTGCACGTCCTTGGGCAGGTCAATGAGCACCGGCCCTGGCCTCCCCGTGGAGGCGATGTGGAAGGCTTCCCGCACCACCCGGGGGATGTCGTTCACCTCCTGCACCAGGTAGTTGTGCTTGGTGATGGGCATGGTGACCCCGGTGACGTCCGCCTCCTGGAAAGCGTCGCTGCCGATCAGGGCCCGGGGCACGTTCCCGGTGATGGCCACCACCGGGGTGGAGTCCATATAGGCATCCGCCAGACCCGTGACCAGGTTCAAGGCCCCGGGGCCGCTGGTGGCCATCACCACCCCCACCCGGCCCGAAGCCCGGGCATAGGCGGTGGCGGCATGCACCCCCCCCTGCTCGTGACGCACCAGGATGTGGCGGATGGGACTGTCATAAAGGGCATCGTAGACCGGCATGATGGCCCCACCCGGGTGGCCGAAGATGACCTCCACCCCCTCCCGCTCCAGCGCCTTTAAAAGTGCCTCCGATCCCTTCATTTCCCCCTCCTAAACCAAAACCCCCCGGGTTTTCCGGGGGGTTTTGGATGCGCCCTACGACGCTACACCCTACCCCCCGCCGGTCCTACGATTAGGACTAGGCCTAGGGATAGGACGAGGCCGAAGCGCATCTTGGGCCTTATCCTAGCCTCCTTTGTGAAGGGTGTCAAGAGCCAAGGCGGCGAGCGATGGCTGATATGGCCACCCTTGCGTGCTCCCGGCCATTTTCAATGAAGACGGAGCGGGTGTCCGGCCCAAAGGCACAAGAACCGATGGCAAAAAGCCCCTTGCGGGAGGTTTCCCACTCCGGCGAAAGCCAGGGCTTCTCCCCTTCATAGCGCACCCCCGCCCCCTTTAAAAGCCGGTCCTCCGCCCGGTAGCCGATCTGGACCAGGACGAAGTCCGCTTGCAAAAACCCCTCCCCTTGGGGCCCTTCCAGGACCAGACCCTCCGGGGTGATGGCCTTGACCCGGGTTTCCATCACCGCCCTTATGCTTCCCTCCTTCACCCGGTTCTCAAAATCAGGGAGGAGCCAGTACTTGACGCTGGGGCGCACCCACTTCCCCCGGTGGACCAAGGCCACCTCCGCCCCACCCCGAAAGAGGTCCAGGGCCACCTCCACCGCGGAGTTGCTCCCCCCCACCACCGCCACCTTCCTGCGGAAAAAGGGGGCCGCCTCCTCGTAGCGGTGGAAGACGTGGGGCAGGTCCTCCCCCGGCACCCCCAGGCGGTTGGGGTTGCCGAAGTAACCGGTGGCCACCACCACATACCGGGCGGGAAAGGCTTTTTGCCCAAAGCGGTCCTTGGCCAGCACCCGGAAGGCTCCCTCCCCGCCCTCTATGGCCACCGCCTCCGTGTAGGTGAGCACCCTAAGCCCTTCCCTCTCCGTCACCCTTTGGTAGTAGAGGAGGGCCTCGAGGCGGGTAGGCTTGGGCCCTTGGGAGACCAAGGGATGCCCCCCGATCTCAATGTTTTTGGCCTCGGAAAAGAAGACCATCTGCCGGGGGAAGCGGAAAACGGTTTCCGCCACCGTGCCCCTTTCCAGGATCAGGTGGGTCAGCCCCAAGCGCTTGGCCTCTATGCCCGCCGCCAGCCCCACCGGACCCGCCCCCACGATGAGCACATCCACCATGCCCCCCAGTCTACGCCGCCATGTAGACTCTTTCCCATGGAGTGGCTCACCAATCCCGAGGTCTGGATCGCCCTGGTTACCCTCACCGTGCTGGAGGTGGTGCTGGGCGTGGACAACGTGATCTTCATCAGCATCCTGGCCTCCAAACTGCCCACGGAGCAACAGGACCGGGCCCGGGTTTTGGGCCTTTCCCTAGCCGCCCTTACCCGCATCCTCTTCCTCCTCTCCATCGCCTGGATCATGGCCTTAAAAAAGCCCCTCTTCGCCCTTATGGGCCATGAGGTGACCGGCAAAGACTTGGTCCTGATAGCCGGGGGGCTTTTCCTCATCTACAAGGCGGTAAAGGAGATCCACGAAAAGCTGGAAGGGGAGCCCGGCCACGCCATCAAGAGGGTGGCCCCCTCCTTCGCCTCGGTGATCGGGCAGGTGCTCCTACTGGACATCGTCTTTTCCATAGATTCCGTGATCACCGCCGTGGGCCTCACCCGCCTCGTCCCGGTGATGGTGGCGGCCATCCTCCTCTCCGTGGCCATCATGCTCTTGGCTTCCAAGGGGATCTACGCCTTCGTAAACCAGCACCCCACGGTGAAGATGCTGGCCCTTTCCTTCCTCCTTTTGGTGGGCTTCACCCTGGTGGCCGAGGGCACGGGGGTGCACATCCCCAAGGGCTACGTCTACTTCGCCATGGGCTTCGCCGTGCTGGTGGAGTGGCTCAACCTTCGCGCCGGGCTTAGGGGAAAACCCGTCAAGCTCCGCGAGCCCTACGAGGAGGAGGCGTAAAATCGGGTTGGAGGTGGCGTATGGAATACCGGATGGAACGGGACACCATGGGCGAGGTAAGGGTGCCGGCGGACCGCTACTGGGGTGCCCAAACCCAGCGTTCCTTAGAGCATTTCCGCATTGGGGCTTGGCGCTTCCCCATGCCCCTGGAGGTGATCCGCGCCTACGGCATGCTGAAGAAAGCCGCGGCCAGAGCCAACCTGGAGCTGGGGGAGCTACCCGAGGAGATCGCCTTGGCCATCATCCAGGCGGCAGAGGAGGTCATCGCCGGGAAGCTGGACGACCACTTCCCCCTGGTGGTCTTCCAGACGGGTAGCGGCACCCAGACCAACATGAACGTGAACGAGGTCATCGCCAACCGGGCCTCGGAGCTTTTGGGGAAGCCCCTGGGCTCCAAGTACGTCCACCCCAACGACCACGTGAACCGGGGCCAGAGCAGCAACGACACCTTCCCCACCGCCATGTACGTGGCCGTGGCCCTGGCCCTGCACGAAAGGCTCTACCCGGCGGCGGAGGCCCTCATCGCCACCTTTGAGGAGAAAGCCAAGGCCTTTGACGGCATCGTAAAGGTGGGGCGCACCCACCTGATGGACGCCGTGCCCATCACCCTGGGGCAGGAGGTGGGAAGCTGGGCCGGCCAGCTCAGGAACACCCTGGCCATGGTGAAGGAAGCGGAAAAAGGCCTCTATAACCTGGCCATCGGGGGCACGGCGGTGGGCACGGGCCTGAACGCCCACCCTCGGTTCGGGGAGCGGGTGGCCCAGTACCTGGCCGAGGAAACCGGGCTTCCCTTTAGGGTGGCGGAAAACCGCTTCGCCGCCTTGGCCGCCCACGACGAACTGGTACAGGTGATGGGGTCCTTGCGCACCCTGGCCGGGGCCCTGATGAAAATCGGCAACGATATCCGCTGGCTGGCCTCGGGGCCTTACGGGGGCATCGGGGAGATCTTCATCCCCGCCAACGAGCCCGGGTCCTCCATCATGCCCGGCAAGGTGAACCCCACCCAGGTGGAGGCCCTCACCATGGTGGTGGTGCGGGTCTTCGGCAACGACCACACCGTGGCCTTCGCCGGAAGCCAGGGGAACTTCCAGCTCAACGTCTTCAAGCCGGTGATGGTGGATGCGGCCCTCGAGTCCATCAAGCTCCTGGCGGATGCCATGGAATCCTTCAACGAGCACCTGGCCAAGGGGATAGAGCCCAACCTGGAGCGGATAGAGGAACACCTCCAGAAAAACCCCATGCTGGCCACCGCCTTGAACAAGGCCATCGGCTACGACAAGGCTGCGGAGATCGTGAAGAAGGCCATCAAGGAGAAGAAAACCCTCAAGCAAGCTGCCCTGGAGCTGGGCTACCTCACGGAGGAGGAGTTTGACCGCATCGTGGTGCCCATAAGGCTGGCCAAGCCCCATGAGGCCTGAGGGCCATTTGTGAGAACGCCCACCCCCAAGCGGGGTGGGCACTACTATAGTAACGGTCGCTGCGCACCACGGAACTGGCCGCACCATGGGTTCGCCACCGGGCGCCGCTTGCCTTCCCGGGTCGCGGCGCGCACCAGCGGTTCGGCGCCCTCGCTCACGCCTGCGCGACGGCGAGCAGCCGCCGGCTGTCGAGCGTGAGTGGTCCGCCCTCGTCGCCCAGCAGCTCGACGCGGGCGAACCCGGCCCGCAGCAGCTCGTCCCGCAGCTCCACCGGCGTATACAGCCGCAGCCCGTACGCGAACCGGCGCACACGCCCGTCCCGGACGATGGTGCGGTCGGTCTGCACGCGCCCGGTGAGCGGTTCGTACCCGGTGCGGTCGATCATCAGGTCGTCGCCCCGGCGGACCACGTCGAAGCGCACCGGCTCGCCGGGCGGCAGGCTGCGCAGGATCCGGTCGCGGTGGACCGTCTCGATCAGCAGCCGGCCGCCGGGCCGCAGCACGCGCCGGAACTCCGCCAGCACGCGGCGGTTCTCCTCGTCGTCGAAGTAGCCGAAGGAGGTGAACCAGTTGACCACGGCGTCGAAGTCTCGCCCGAACGGCAGGGCCCGCATGTCGCCGTGGACCCACTCGACGCCGACGCCCGCGGCCGCCGCGGCCTGGCGGGCCCGCTCCAGGAACAGCGGGCTGGCGTCGAGGCCGGTCACGCGGCAGCCTCGGCGCGCCAGGCGCACGGCGATGCGGCCGTGCCCGCAAGGCACATCCAGCACATCCGCCCCCGGACCGAGGTCGAGGAGCCGGGCGATGAGCTCGGCCTCCTTCTCGTTGCGCTCGTCGTGCAAGAAGGTCTCGTAGAAGTACAGGTAATCCTCGTCGAACACGGCGTCCCAGTGTGCACCCGTCATCGGCCATCCCCCCGCGGCGCGGCACCGGCCCCGGTGCCGGAGCTTTGGCCAAATTATAGTGCACCGCCCGCCGTCCGGGAAGGACCGCCAGATGGATCGCTGGACAGCGGGCGCCCGCCGTGCTATGTTAACCCAAGTTGCTACCTATCCCGAGGCCTGAAAAAATAGTGGCCGCTATGCTGTCGCGCATCATAGCGGCCTTTTGCATTATAGACGATGCCCTCCAGGCCCTGGGCTACAAGGACGACCCCCAAGCCAAGACCCCAGCCTCCGCCATCCTGACCCTCGCCATCCTGGCCGCCATGGAACTGGGCGGCAAGCACAACAAGGCCCTGGCCCTCGCCAAAGACCTGCGCCTCTTTACCTACGTCCCCTCCCCAAGTCGCTTCAACCGCAGACTCCACGCCCTATACCCCTTCTTCCTCCCCCTTCTCCACCTCCTAGCCCAGGCCTGGAAAAACCTCCACCAGGCCCAGGCCTACGCCTTGGACACCTTCCCCCTCCCCGCCTGCGAGAATATCCGCGCCCCCCGCTCCCGCCTTTTCCCAGACAAGGCCTACCGCGGCTTCATCCCCAGCAAACGGGTCTACTTCCACGGCCCCAAGCTCCACCTCCTGGTGGACGACGGGAAGTTTATCCATGAAGTGAGCCTGACCCCGGGAAGCCTACATGATCTGAGCTCTTTGCTCCTTCTTCCCCTGGACCTTCCCGAGGGGGCGGAGCTCTACCTGGACCGGGGGTACGAAAGCCACTTCTATGAAGACCTCCTCCGGGAGGCGGGGGGGATTGTGCCCATGGTCATCCGTAGAAGGAACAGCCGGCGGTATGTGCCTTGGTTGCAGTACCTGGCCATTGTGGGGCGGCTGCTTTCCCGTGAGGGAAACACCTAGGGGGTGGTGGAGACGGTGGGCAGTATGCTCCATGCCCTCTTCCCGCGGCGCATCCATGCGGTGACCCAGGAGGGTTTTGTGATCAAGGTGCTCTCCTTCATCTTGGCCCACAACCTAAATCTCTTGGCTCAACAAATGCTTGGGTAGCAACTTGGGTTATAGTAAGGTTTGGGAGGTGAGGTATGCCGTATCCGTTTACGCTACCGGAACTGGGTTACCCGTACGAGGCCCTCGAGCCCCACATCGACGCCAAGACCATGGAGATCCACCACCAGAAGCACCACGGGGCCTACGTGAACAACCTGAACGCCGCCCTGGAGAAGTACCCCTACCTGCACGGGGCGGAGGTGGAGGTGCTCCTGCGCCACCTGGCCGCCCTGCCCGCGGACATCCAGACCGCGGTGCGCAACAACGGGGGTGGGCACCTGAACCATAGCCTCTTCTGGGAGCTCCTAACCCCCGGGGGAGCCAAGGAGCCGGTGGGGGAACTTAAGAAGGCCATCGACGAGCAGCTTGGGGGCTTCGCCGCCCTGAAGGAGAAGCTCACCCAGGCGGCCATGGCCCGCTTCGGCTCCGGCTGGGCTTGGCTGGTCAAGGATCCCTTCGGCAAGCTCCACGTCATCTCCACCCCCAACCAGGACAACCCCGTCATGGAGGGGTTCACCCCCATCGTGGGCATCGACGTGTGGGAGCACGCCTACTACCTCAAGTACCAAAACCGCCGGGCGGACTACCTAGCCGCCATCTGGAACGTGCTGAACTGGGATAAGGTGGAAGGCTTCTTCCAAAAGGGTTAAAGCTCCAGGCCTGTCCCCCGGCTTAGGGTCGGGCAACCCCCCGCAACAGGGGGGCCAAGGCCTTTTTTAAGGCCCTGAGGGCCAAGGACACCTTCCAGGCTCCCTTGTCCCGCACCCCCGCGGGGTTGGAGATGGCCCGCATTTCCCCTCCCGGGATGCCCAAGGCCAAGCAGGCCCGGGCAAAGGCCGCTCCCTCCATGCTTTCCACCTGGGCTCCCCAACGCAAGGCGAGGGCCTCCGCCTCCACCAGGCTTTCGGAAACCCGGTCCTGGGTGAGGCCCACCACCACCTGCAGGCCCAGGGCCCGGGCCAGGCCCTCCGTGAGCCCTTTATCTAGGGGAAAACGGTTGTAGTAGGCCTTCTCCCCCACCTCCAGGGCGGGGAAACCCATGGGTTCTAAGCCCTCCCTGGTGCCCAGGTCCGCCTCCACCTCCTCCCTCACCAGGACCAGATCCCCAAGCCGGAGGCCCGAGCCCGGATAGGCCCCGGCGATGCCGAAGAGCAAGGCCTTCTCCACCGGATTCTGGCTGGCCCAGGTCGCCAGGGTCAGGGCGGTGTTCACCTTGCCGATGCCGGTTTCCAGGTAGACGAACCCGTTCCCTTTGAGGCCCTTCCTTCCCAAGAAGGCGAAGGGTTCGCCCCGGAGGAAGGGAGCCTCGAGGGCCGTGGGGGAAAGGAGAAGCCACATCACTCCACCACCCTAAACCCCAAGGCCTCCGCCCGCTCCACGAAGAACAGGATGTTCTCCGCCTTCACCTCTCCCCCCAGGCTTTTGCGGTCAAAGGCCTCCTCCGCCGCCAGGATCATGGTCTCCGCCAAGCAGGCGGGCACCTGGTCGGGGGCACCAAAGTGGAGGTCCAAGGTGGCCCTGGCCCGCCCAGGAAGCCGCACCACCCCCCCGGGGATGACCCGTACCCCCGGCACCTCCCTCACCGAGGGGTGCACGTCGGGGGGCACCCCCTCGTCATAGATCCAGGCCCCGGGCTTCACGTGCTCGGGGAAGATCACGGGATTGGGGTCGCTGGTGGCGGTGAAGACCAGGTCCGCTTCCCGGATGGCGGCCACCTCGGTGGTTACCTGGATCTCGGGCGCCTGCCTCTTTCGCTCAAGGTTTTTCCGAAGGCTTTCCGCCGCCTTTTCCAGCCTATCCCGGTCCCTCCCCACCAGGATGAGCCGCCCCACCAGGGGAGCGATCTGCCGGGCGATGCCGAAGGCCACCACCCCGTTCGCCCCCACCACCGCCGCCGTGGTTTCCTTTAGATTCCTCCCGCTTTGGGCGAAGTGGGCCAGGATATTGGGGATGGCGGCCTTCACCGTGCCTGCGGTGTAGGCCCCCCCGTTCGTCACCTCTATGCCGGGCACCGCCTCCTGCACCTCCCTGCCCTTATCCCCCACCACGCTCCAGAAGGCCCCCAGGCCCACCACCGTGGCCCCGAGCTCCTTGGCCAGCCTGGCCCCCTGGATGGCCCGCCTCACCGCCAGCTCCGGCTTGGCCTTGATCTGGTGGGGCAGAAGGGGGGCGGAGATGAGATGGCAAAGAACCTCCCTACCGTCCGCCGTCCTAACCCCCCTCACCTCCCCCACCTTCATGGGGCGGAAAAACTCGGCCAGGCGCTCTATCCAGGCCTGTTTTAAAAGCCCCAGGCGCACCAGGGACCGGGCCCAGCGGAAGCGGGGGCTTTGCCAGAAATCCTCCACCGTGAGGGGATGGATGAGGAAGGCGCAGACCACCTGCCTTTCCGAGGGCAGGGGCAAGGGGCTACCCAGCTTGGGCTCGGTTCCCTCCAGGATACGGCCCAGGTTCTCCTTGTAGCGCCAAAGGGCCAAAAGGAGAAGGAAACCTGCAAGGGCCTTGGCCCCAGGGGAAAACCCTCCAAAAAGCATCACCCCCCAAAGCCCCAGGGGAAGCCCCAAGGCCCCCAAGGAGGCATAGCCCGTGAGGGCGTAAAGGGTTAGCCCCAAGGCCAGGGGTACCAGGCCCAGGGCCGGCTCCAAGGGCAAAGCGGCCAGGACGCCAATCAGGACCCCAGCCCCCTTGGCCCGAAGGGGCCAGGGGTCGCGGAAGAAAAGGGGGTAAAGGTGGCCGAGATACACCGCCACCCCCAAGGCCAGAAGGCCCTCGAGGCCAAGCCCCAAGGCCCTCCCGAAGGCCAGGGGCAGGTAGCCCTTGGCAAAGTCCAGAAGGAAGGCCCAAAGGACGAAGCCCAGCCCAAGCCGCCTCACGGCGGTTTCCAGCCCCAGGGTGTAGGGGCTTGCCGTGCGCAGGTCCACCCCCCGCCTCCCGGCCAGCCAGTACCCTAAGGGCAAGGCACCCAGGAAAAAGGAAAGGGGTAGGAGGAGGAGCATCATCGCAGGTAGTTTAGCCCGGCCACCGCCCCACCGGTGAGGAGGAGAACGATGAGCCCCGCGGCCAGTACCCCCAGGGAGATGGCCAGAAGGGCGTAGCGCCGCTTAAGGCCCAAGACCACCGCCAGCACAGCCCCGCTCCAGGCCCCGGTTCCCGGCAAGGGTACCGCCACGAAGAGGAAGAGGCCCAAGGCCCCCAGGCGTTGCACCTGCTCCTCCCCCTTCAGGCGCACCCGGGCCTCGAGGGCCGCCCACACCCGGGCCAGAAGGGGCAAGCGGGTTAGCAGATCCACCGCCCAGGGTAAAAGGAGAAGGGCCACCGGGGCCACCAGGAGATTGCCCAGAAGGGCCAGGAAGAAGGCCTCCCCCGGGGAAAGCCCCAAGGCCACCCCCAGGGGAATAGCCCCCCGAAGCTCCACCACCGGCAAGGCGGCCACCAGGATCACGTAAAGCTCAGGGGGCATAGGCTAACGAAAAGGGCGGCCCGCCGCCAGACCTGGAGGGAAGCCGGACGGCGGGCCACGGGAAGCCAGGCGCTAGGCGCGGGCCGCCTTGGCCTTCTCCACCAGCTCGGCAAAGACCTGGGGCTCCCGCACCGCCAGATCCGCCAAGACCTTGCGGTCCAGCTCCACCCCCGCCTTCTTCAAGCCGTGGATGAAGGAGGAGTAGTTGAGCCCGTGTTGGCGGCAAGCGGCGTTGATGCGCACAATCCAAAGCTTGCGGAAATCCCGCTTCTTCCGCTTGCGGTGGGCATAGGCATAGTTCCCGGCGGCGAAGAGGGTTTCCCGGGCCTTGCGCACGCTCTTGGAGCGGAGGCCCCAGTAACCCTTGGCGAGCTTCAGGATCTTCTTGTGCTTCCTGCGGCGGACAACCCCGGTTTTGGCGCGCGGCATCCACTACCTCCTTTACGCGTAGGGGAGGAGGAGCTTGATCCGCTCCGCCTCGGGCTTGGCCAGGGTGAACTTCCGCCCCTTCTGCCGGATCTCCTTACCGGACTTGTGCCAGTTGAGGTGCCGCTTGCCCGTCTTCATGGCCACCACCTTGCCCGAAGCGGTCACCTTTACCCGCTTCTTGGCGCCCTTATGGGTCTTCATCTTCGGCATGCTTTCCTCCCCTTTGGGAAGCGCCCCGCACCCGGGGACTTGCAGGCTCCCCAAAGCCCTCACACTATACCAGAGGCGGGGGAAAAGGTCCAGACAGGAGGCCGCTTTAGGCGGAGACCTTGGCTGGGGCCAGGAGCATGTTCATGTCCCGGCCTAAGAGCTCGGGCTTCATCTCCACCACCGCCAGGCCCTTTAGGTCCTCGGCCACCCGTTCCAGAAGCCTTTCGCCCAGTTCGGGATGGCTCATCTCCCGCCCGCGGAACATGATGGTGACCTTGACCTTGTGGCCTTCGGCCAGGAAACGCTTGATATGGTTCAGCTTGGTCTGATAATCGTGGTCGTCGATCTTGACCCGGAACTTGATGGACTTGACCTCGGTGCGCTTGGCCCTTTTGCGGGCCTCCTTCTCCGCCACCTGCTGCTCGTAGCGCCACTTGGAGTAGTCCATGATGCGGGCCACGGGAGGGTCAGCGGTGGGGCCCACCAGCACCAGGTCCAGGTCCTGCTCCTGGGCCAGGCGCAAGGCCTCCCGGGTATCCATGATGCCCAGCTGCTGCCCATCGGCTCCGATCACCCGCACCTGCCGTGCACGGATACGTTCGTTAACCAGGTACTCCTTTATCTACACCACCTCCTAGCCCGCGAGGCTTTTCCTTCGGCTTGCGGGCTAAGGGGAGTGTAGCAGGAAAACCACCGCCACTACAATGGGGGCATGGTCCAGGTGGAGCATGGCCCCATCTTTCAGGTGTTTCTCAACGACCCCGATCGCCGAAACCCCCTTTCCCCGGGGATGGTGGCGGGGCTTCTCGAGGCCCTCGAGGAGGCGGAAAACGACCCCGAGGTTCGGGTCCTGGTCCTTTCGGGCCGGGGAAGCGCCTTCAGCGCCGGCGCGGACCTGGCCTTTTTGGAAAAGGTCACGGAGATGGGCGCCGAAGAGAACTACCGCCACTCCCTCTCCCTTATGCGCCTCTTCCACCGCCTTTACACCTTCCCCAAGCCCACGGTGGCGGCGGTGAACGGCCCGGCGGTGGCGGGCGGGGCGGGGTTGGCCACCGCCTGCGACCTTTTGGTCATGGACCCGGAGGCCAAGCTGGGCTACACCGAGGTGAAGATCGGCTTCGTGGCCGCCTTGGTTTCGGTGATCCTGGTGCGGGCCGTGGGGGAGAAGGTGGCCAAGGACCTCCTCCTCACGGGCCGCATGGTGGGGGCGGAGGAGGCCAAGGCGTTGGGCTTGGCCAACCGCATCGCCAAGCCGGGCAAAGCCCTGGAGGAGGCCCTAAGCCTGGCCCAGGAGCTTGCCCAAAACGCCCCCACCTCCTTGCGCCTCACCAAGGAGCTTCTCCTGGCCTTGCCGGGGATGGGCCTCGAGGATGGCTTCCGCCTAGCCGCCCTGGCCAACGCCTGGATCCGGGAAACGGGGGACCTTAAGGAGGGCATCCGGGCCTTCTTTGAGAAGCGGCCTCCCAAGTTCTCACCCAAAGGGCAGGAACCACCCTCCTGAGGGACAGGGAAGGCATTGCCGTACAGCAGAAAGAGGGCTGGGATTAGGCAGACCCCTCGAGGTCACGGAAAATGGCGGCGACGGCCGCCCTCAACAGGGGTACATCCCGGGTAGCCGTTTCCCAAACGATCCCCCAGTCCACGGCAAAGTACTCGTGAACAGCAATGTTGCGAAAGGCCACAATGTCCGGCCAGGGGATACTTATGTACCTTTCAGTAAAACTTCTAGGAAGCCGAGCCGCGGCCTCGCCGATCACGATGAGCTTTTGCAAGACAGCGCTTTGCAAAAGCTCATCCTGTGCAAAGCTATCCTCGGTGGCACCCTCCAGGAAGCGGGCTATGGCGTCTGTTGCAGCGATAATGTCCAGAAGGTACAAGCGCTCAGGCCGCATAGATGACTTGCTCTTCTCCCTCGACCGCCTCCCGAATAGCGGGCTTCAAGCCGGAGCGGGGGACCAAGTCCACGGGCCGACCCATAAGTTGGGACAGCTCCCGAGCCATGCGGGCCAGGGTGAGAAAACCCACGCGGGTTCCCGGCTCAAACTCCACCAGAAGGTCCACGTCGCTTTCCGGACCCCAATCCCCGCGGGCCCTGGAGCCGAAGAGAGAAAGCCGCTTTACCCGGTAACGCTGGCAGAATACGGCGATCTCCTCTAGAGGGATGGGAAGGCGCTCTTCCATGGCGAACACACCCAGAGGCCTCTCCCTAAGGAAACCTCTCCCTTCATGATAGCACCCGCTTCCCATGGAGAAGAATTCCCTCCCTGGAGGCAGGTTTCCCAAACACCCACCCTTGCTTGCGTTCTCTACCCTGCACCGGGGCTTTTCGCTCCGAGTCTGATCTATACCTAGAGAACATCTAGACGCACCCTTCCCCCGACCGGGCCAGGGCAAACGGCTGGCAACGTATACTTTGCCTATGGGCCTCGTTCCCCCCTGCTTCATCACCGAGATCGTGGAAAGGGACCTGCGGGAAGGCAAGTACCCCAGGCTTCTCACCCGTTTTCCCCCCGAGCCCAACGGCTACCTCCACATCGGCCATGCCCGGAGCATCGTGCTCAACTTCGGCCTGGCCCTGGACTATGGCGGGGAGTGCAACCTGCGCTACGACGACACCAACCCGGAAACGGAAAAGGAGGAGTACACCCGGGCCATTGAGGAGGATGTGCGCTGGCTGGGCTTTACTCCGGACAGGGTCCTCTACGCCTCCGACTACTTTGAGACCATGTACCAATGCGCCCTAGAGCTCATCCGGGAGGGCAAGGCCTACGTGGACGACCTCTCGGAAGAGGAGATGAGCCAACTGAGGGCCCAGGGAAAACCCAGCCCCTACCGGAACCGGAGCGTGGAGGAAAACCTGGAGCTTTTTGAAAGGATGCGCCAAGGGGAGTTCCCTACGGGAAGCCGGGTCTTAAGGGCCAAGATCGACCCCGCCCACCCCAACTTCAAACTCCGGGACCCCGTGCTTTACCGCATCGTCCACGCCCCCCACTACCACACAGGGAACCGCTGGGTCATCTACCCCATGTACGACTACGCCCACCCCCTCGAGGACTTCATCGAAGGCGTCAGCCACTCCCTCTGCACCTTGGAGTTTGAGAACAACCGGGCCATCTACGACTGGGTGATCGAAAACCTCAAGGGGAAGTGCGGCCTACCCCTATCCCCCAGGCCCTACCAGTACGAGTTCGCCCGCCTGGACCTCACCTACACGGTGCTTTCCAAGCGGAAGCTCATCAAGCTGGTGGAGGGGGGCTACGTTTCGGGCTGGGACGACCCAAGGCTGCCCACCCTAAGGGCCCTAAGGCGGCGGGGGGTGCGGCCCGAGGCCATAAGGGAGTTCGTGCGGCGCACGGGCATCTCCCGCAACGAGGCCCGCATAGAGATGGAGCTTTTTGAGGAGGTGGTGCGGGACGACCTGAATCCCATCGCCCCCAGGGTCTTGGGGGTTTTGGAACCCCTAAAGGTGGTCCTCACCAACCACCAGGGGGAGGAGTGGCTTATGGCTCCCTACTGGCCCCGGGATATCGGCAAGGAGGGGGCAAGGCCCCTGCCCTTTTCCCCGGAGCTTTACATTGAGCGGTCCGACTTCAGCCTCAACCCCCCCAAGGGCTGGAAGCGCTTCGCCCCTGGGCAAAGGGTGCGCCTAAGGCACGCCTACGTTATTGAGCTGGAGGACGTGGTGGAGGAGGGAGGCGAGCTGAAGCTCCTCAAGGCCCGCATCGTCCCCGGCACCCTGGGGGCCAACCCCATAGACGGCCTCAAGCCCAAGGGGGTCATCCACTGGGTTTCCGCCCGGCACGCCCTGCCCGTGGAGTTCCGGCTTTACGACAGGCTATTCCTGACGGAAGACCCCGAGGAGGGGGGGGATTTCCTGGGGAACCTCAATCCAAAGGCCCTCCAGGTGAAACGGGGCTTCGTGGAACCCAGCGTGGCCCAGGACCCCCCCGACACCCGCTACCAGCTGGAACGCCTGGGCTACTTCTGGCGGGACCCCGTGGACTCGAGGCCCCACCACCTGGTCATGAACCGCATCGTGCCCCTCAAGGAGGGCTACCGGCCTCAGTAGAGGGGCCTAAAGCCCCACGCTAAACCCCACCGCGGCCCCGATCCCAAAGCCCGTGCTGGGAGACAGGTAAAGGGTGGGGTGGGCCTCCACGTACACCCCCACGAGGGGCAAGGGCAGGTTCAGCCAGGTGCCCAACACCGCCCTAAGCCCCCCCTGGCCCCGGGCGTCCTGGGGCAGGGTAAGGGCTGGTCCGTTACCGTAAAACCCCCCTAGGCCCAGGTAAAGGTCGGTGAGGGGGACCTTCAGGAGGAGGTCCACCCCTGCGCCCAGGGCCTCGAGGCCCACCCCTCCGTACACCCTGCCGTCCAGGATGAAAGGCACCAGGGGAAAGCGCAATCCCCCCTGCACCCCAAAGAGGCTCCCCACGCTCACCTCGGCCCGCTGGGCCAGGCCCAGGGCCAAGGCCACCGCCAAAACCGCCAACGCTTTACGCATGCCCCACCTCCTGCAAAAGGGTTTCCAACCCGGCCATCCTGGCCCGGTGAGCCCCGGGCTCATAGTCCACCAGCACCCCTTCCACCCCCAGCATCCCCAAGGCCCTCAGGAAGGCTTCCTTCAGGGCCCGGCTGGCCAAAGGGCTCACCCGCATGCCCAGGTGCGGGTGCCGCTCCAAGAAGGCCTGGGCTAGGGCCTCGGAGGTCCAGATGCCGGAAAGCCGCTTTCCCAAGGCCTCCAGCACCAGGTGCTCCCCCGGTTCCCCCTCCAGGATGTACCAGGTGCCGGATAGCTCCATCCCAGGAGGCATAATACCCCTCGTGAGGCTGGACCGCTACCTGGTGGAACGGGGTCTGGCGGAAACCCGGGAAAAGGCCCAAAGGCTCATCCGCTCCGGCCAGGTGCGGGTGGAAGGGGTCGTGGTGACCAAACCCGCCCACCAGGTGGCGGAAGGCGCCCAGGTGGAGGTCCTCGCCCCCGAGCGGTACGTGGGCCGGGGGGCCTACAAGCTCCTGGGAGCCCTCGAGGCCTTCCCCATAGAGGTGAGGGACAAGGTGGCCGCAGACCTCGGGGCCAGCACCGGGGGCTTTACCCAGGTCCTCTTGGAAAGAGAAGCCCGGCGGGTCTATGCGGTGGACGTGGGCCGGGGCCAGCTCCACCCCCGCCTGAGGGAAGACCCCAGGGTGGTGAGCCTGGAAGGGCAAGATGCCCGCACCCTATCCTTGCCGGAGCCCGTGGACCTGGTGGTGATGGACGTCTCCTTCATCTCCTCCACCCTGCTCCTCCCCAAGGTGCGGGAAATCCTGAAGCCGGGAGGGGAGGCCCTCATCCTGGTGAAGCCCCAGTTTGAACTGGGCCCTGGGGTGCACAAGGGGGTGGTGCGGGAGGAGGCCCTCTGGCACAAGGCCCTGGCCCGGGTGCGGGAAAAGGCCCTAGAGCTTGGTTTCCAGGTGCTAGGGGAAGGGGAAAGCCCCTTGCCGGGGAAGGAGGGAAACCGGGAGTTTTGGCTTTGGCTCAGGGCCCTTTAAGCCACTCCTCCGCAATCTGCACCGCGTTTAGGGCGGCCCCCTTTAGGAGCTGGTCCCCCACCACGAAAAAGTCCAGGCCGTTGTCAAAGGCCAGGCTCTTGCGGATCCTGCCCACCTCCACGTCCCACTTGCCGCTGGCGGTGAGGGGCATGGGGTAGCGCTTGGAGAGGGGCTCGTCCACCACCTCCACCCCGGGAGCCTGGACCAGGACCTCCCGGGCGGCCTCGGGGGAGATGGGCTTTTCCAACTCCACGCTCACGGCCTCCGCATGGGCCCTAAGGGTGGGAACCCGCACCGCCGTGGCGCTGATCCTAAGGGAATCGTCCCCAAAGATCTTGTGGGTTTCCCAGACCACCTTCATCTCCTCCCGGGTGTAGCCGTTTTCCTGGAAAGCATCTATGTGGGGGATGACGTTAAAGGGCAAGGGGTGGGCAAAGACCTCAGCCACCGGGGTTTCCCCGTGAAGGTAGCGGTGGGTTTCCCGCAAAAGCTCCTGCATCCCCTTGGCCCCAGCCCCGCTGGCCGCCTGGTAGGTGGCCACGATGACCCGCTTGGCGCGAAAGGCCCGGTGCAGAGGCCAAAGGGCCATGGCCAAGATGGCGGTGGTGCAGTTGGGGTTGGCGATGATGCCCTGGTGCTGGAAAATCTTTTCCCGGTTCACCTCCGGCACCACCAGGGGCACGTGGGGCTCGTAGCGCCAGGCGCTGGAGTTGTCGATCACCAAGGCTCCACCCTGGGCCCAGACGGGGGCCAGGGCCCTAGAAAGGGAGCCCCCGGCGCTGGCCAGGACCAGGTCCACGGGCAAAGGCCCCTCGGGAAGGGGCTCCACCGGGATGGCCTCCCCCCTATAGACCAGGGTCTTTCCCGCGGAGCGGGGGGAGGCGTACAGCCTCAGTTGGCTCAAGGGGAAGTTGCGGGCCTCGAGGACCTTCAGGATCTCCTGCCCCACGGCCCCCGTGGCCCCCACCACGGCCACCCTCATTCCTGAACCTCCAGATTCCGAGATCGAAGGGCTTTGGCCCGAAGCAGAGCCGGACCTTGGAGGGGAAGAACCTCCCCCTCCTCCAGATCCAAAAGGGCCATGGTATTCCCCTCATGATCCACGAACTCCACCAAATAGCCCCCTTTGGGGTAAACCAACACCACCGTGCCCACATCCCCCGCCTCGAGGCCCGCTTCCTCATGGTCCCGCTTAAGAACCACCAGCTCGTGCTCACGGATCATCTCTGCCTCCAGGGGTAAGCGGTCACCAAGCGAAAGGTCTCCTCTCCCTCTCCACGATACCAAATGCTTTGCAACAGCACCGAACCTGCCGGACAGGAGAGAGGCCCCCTCAAGACCAAGATTTCCCGCTCCCCATAGAGTCCAGGGCGCCTTTGCACCTCCTGCGCCACCTGCGCATGCGCCAAAAGGGCGGCCTCCAACGCCTCCGGCGCATCCAGAGAAAAACCCCTAGCCAGGAAAAACCGGGCCTTATACCACCCCACCCTGGCTTGCGCCAGGGTGGGGGCCCCGGAAAGGGCCTTCAGTAGGCGTCATCTCGTTGGGGCTTAGAGAACGAAACAGGAGGAAAGGATATCAGTTTGTACCGGGGCACAAGAAAACCCATGTCCGCCCCGGCTTTCCCTACCACCTGAGCCTCTCCCGCAAAAACCCCTCCAGCTCGTCCACGTGGAGCCGGATCTGTTCCATGGTGTCCCGGTCCCGCACGGTGACCGTGTCCTTAAGCCGGGTGGTCCCATCCTTGCTCTGGCCGATGGTGTCGTAATCCACGGTGATGGCGAAGGGGGTGCCCACCTCGTCGTGGCGGCGGTAGGCCTTGCCGATATTGCCGGTGTCCTCGTAAAGGATGCGCCCGAGGCCCAGAGCCTGCAAGCGGGCCTTCAGGGCCTTGGCATAGCCGGTGATCTCGGGCCGGTTCTTGGCCAGGGGGATCACCGCCGCCTTGATGGGGGCAAGCTGGGGCTTAAGTTTCAGCACGATGCGCTCTTCCCCACTAGGGAGCTCCTCCCGGGTGAAGGCCTCCGCCAAGAGGGCCAAAACCCCCCGGTCCACCCCGGCGGAGGGCTCAATCACGTAGGGCACGAACCACTTGCCGCTATTGGGGTCGCGGTAGGCCAGGCGGGCGGTGGAGTGCTCGTTTTTCAGCACCCGGGCGGCGATGGAAAGCTCCTCCTGGTCCTTGGTGTGGCTTCCCAGGTCAAAGTCCGTGCGGTTGGCGATGCCCTCAAGCTCCTCCAAGCCATGGGGGAAGCGGTAGAGGATGTCCACCGTGGCCTTGGCGTAGTGGGCCAGCTCCTCAGGGGGTTGCTGATAGGGCACCAGGTTATCCCGGCCCAGGCCCATCTCCTGCCACCACCTAAGCCTCTCCTCCACCCAGTAGCGGTGCCAGTACTCATCCTCCCCTGGAGGGACGAAGTACTCGATCTCCATCTGCTCAAACTCCCGGACCCGGAAGATGAAGTTCCTGGGGGTGATCTCGTTGCGGAAGGCCTTGCCGATCTGGGCGATACCGAAGGGAAGCTTGCGGCTGGTACTGTCCAAGACGTTTTTAAAGTTGATGAAGATGCCCTGGGCCGTCTCCGGGCGTAGATAGGCTAAAGAAGCCTCATCCTCCACCGGGCCCACGTGGGTCTTGAACATCATGTTGAAGTAGCGGGGCGGGGTCCAGTCCCCAGGCTCAGAGGTGGCGGGGTCCAAGACCAAAGCCGCCGTCATGGCCCCCCCGGCCCGCTCGGGGGCTTGCATCATGGCCTGGACCAGGGCGTGGAGGTTCCCTTCCTCCACCTCCAGGGCCCGGTAGAGCCTCCTGAGCACCTCCTCGGGCTGGTCCTTGAGAAGGTGGTCCAGGCGGTAGCGTTTCTTGCTGATGCGGTTATCCACCATGGGGTCGGCGAAGGTGGCCTCGTGGCCGGAATAGTAGAGGACCAGACGGTGGGTGAGGATGCTGGCGTCCAGGCCCTCCATGTCGTCCCGCTCATAGACGTTTTTCCGCCACCAGGCCTGCTTTAGGTTGTTCTTGAGCTCCACCCCCAAAGGGCCGTAGTCGTAGGTGCCCTGGAGGCCCCCGTAGATCTCCGAGCCCTGGAAGATAAACCCCCTCCGTTTGCAAAGCGCCACCAGTTCGTCAAGGCTTGTTGCCGGCATCGTTCCTCCCCAAGGGGGGCCAAGCCCCCGGTTACAGGGCATATTACCGGAAGGAGGGGCCAGGGCACCACGGGAAGCCATGGTGAGCCTGGGCGCAAACCCCTGCCCAGGCCCGGCTTACGCTAGAATAGGTGACGAGGGGAGCATGAACAGGTACGACGATCGCGCCAGGCTGGTTTTCCACTACGCAAGGGAGGAGGGGAGCCGCTTAGGCCACTCCATGATCGGCCCAGAGCACCTCCTCCTGGGCCTGATGCGCGAGGGGGGTACGGCGGCCCGCATCCTCCAGGAGTACGGGGCGAGCCTCGAGGCCATGCGCCGCATGGTGGAGGAACTGGTGGGCCGCGGCGAGGGGAGCCGCACCGGGGAACCCCCTGCCATTACGCCCAGGGCTAGGCGGGTCATGGAGCTGGCCAGCGCCGAGGCCCGCAACATGGGGGCCTCGGTGATCGGCACCGAGCACATCCTCCTGGGCATCATCCGAGAGGGCGACGGGATCGCCTACCGCATCCTCTCCCACTTCGCCAAGGACGTGGACGCCATCCGCTGGCGCATCCTCTCCATGGCGGAGGGCCGGGAGCGGGAAAAGCCGGTGAACACGCCCTTCCTGGACGAGTACGGCCGCGACCTCACCAAGGAGGCAAGGGAGGGCAAGCTGGACCCCGTGATCGGCCGGCAAGAGGAGATCAACCGGGTGATCCAGATCCTGGCCCGGCGCACCAAGAATAACCCCGTGCTGATTGGGGACCCGGGGGTGGGCAAGACCGCCATCGTGGAGGGCCTGGCCCAGGCCATCGTGGAGGGCCGGGTGCCCCCCATCCTCAAGGGAGCCCGGGTGGTGGCCCTGGACCTGGCGGGGGTGGTGGCGGGCACCAAGTACCGGGGCGAGTTTGAGGAGCGCCTGCGCCAGATCATCGAGGAGCTCAAAAACGCCAAGGTCATCGCCTTCATAGATGAGCTCCACACCCTGATCGGGGCCGGGGGAGCCGAGGGCACCTTGGACGCCGCCAACATCCTGAAGCCCGCCCTGGCCCGCGGGGAGATCCAGGTGATCGGGGCCACCACCACCGGGGAGTACCACCGCTACATCGAGAAAGACGCCGCCCTAGAGAGGCGCTTCCAGCCGGTGATCGTCCTGGAGCCCTCCCCGGAGGAAACCCTGGAGATCCTCAAGGGCCTTCGTCCCCGGTACGAGGCCCACCACGGGGTCATCATCCCCGACGAGGTCCTGGAGCTTTCCGTGAAGATCGGGATCCGCTCCCTCCCGGGGCGCAACTTCCCCGACAAGGCCATTGACCTGATTGACGAGGCGGCAAGCCGGGTGCGGCTCAATGCCTCCTTGGGCCTGCCCGTGGCCGAGGAGGAGGACGGCACCCCCATGGTGACCCGGGAGGACATCGAGGCGGTGGTGGACTCCTGGGGTGGGATCTACGTGGACGACAAGGATGACGAGAAGCTCATGCGCCTCGAGGAGGAGCTAAGGAAGCGGGTGGTGGGCCAGGAAGAGGCCATCCGCGCCCTGGCCAGCGCCTTGAGGCGGGCCCGGGTGGGCCTGGGAGGCCGCACCCGGGTGGCGGCCAGCTTCCTCTTCGTGGGGCAAAGCGGCGTGGGCAAGACCCAGCTGGCCAAGGCCCTGGCGGAGGTGCTCTTCGGTTCGGAGCGGGCCCTCATCCGCTTTGACATGTCCGAGTTCCAGGAGCCCCATTCCATCTCCAAGCTGATCGGGGCCCCTCCCGGCTACGTGGGCTACGAGCAGGGGGGTCGGCTCACGGAGGCGGTGCGCCGCCAGCCCTTCAGCGTGGTCCTCCTGGACGAGATTGAAAAGGCCCACCCGGATGTGTACAACACCTTCCTGCAGGTGCTGGACGAAGGCCGCCTCACGGACGGGATGGGGCGCACCGTGGACTTCCGCCGGGTGATCCTCATCATGACCTCCAACACCGGCTACAACGTGGGCCCGGCCATCGGCTTCACCAGCAAGGAGGTGGACACCGACTCCCCCCTCAAGGCCCTCTTCACCCCCGAGTTCCTGGACCGGCTGGACGAGGTGATCCGCTTCCGTCCCCTCACGGAGGAGGAGCTGGTCCAGGTGGCCCGGATGATGCTGGAGGAGATCCAGAAGGAGCTCCAGTCCCGGGACATCGCCGTGCGCTTCGCCCCCGAGGTGGCCCGCTTCGTGGTGGAACAGGCCCCCAAGACAGGAAGCGCCCGGGCCATCCGGAGCATCATCCGCGAACGCATCGAGGACCCCCTTTCCCTGGCCCTCCTCAAAAAGCCCACCGGCCACCTCTACGTGAACGTGGAGGACGGCCACCTGGCCTTCCACGAGGTGGAGGGCGAGGAGCTTTTGGTCTAGATGCCCCCCGGAACCCTTAGGCCCGGCCTCCTCCTTCCGAGGGGGCGGATTTTTCTTGGGTTCCTCGAGGCCTAAGCCCATGGCCAAGACCTCCTATACCTGCGTGGAATGCGGTTACCGTACCCCAAAGCCCTTGGGGCGGTGTCCGGCCTGCGGTTCCTGGGAAAGCTTCCGCGAAGTAACCGCCTCCCCTTCCCCCAAAGGCCAGGGGGCCGAACCGGTAACCCCCAGCCTGGTGGCCCTTTCCCAGGTGGACGAGGCCGAGGAAAGCCGCTTTTCCTCAGGGCTTGCCGAGGTGGACCGGGTCCTGGGGGGAGGGTTCGTGCCGGGGGAGGTGGTCCTCCTGGGGGGCGAACCGGGGGTGGGCAAGAGCACCCTCCTCCTGGAACTGGCCAAGCGCCTGGAGAAACGGGTGTACTACCTGGCGGGGGAGGAATCCCCTGCCCAGATCAAGCTGAGGGCCAGAAGGCTGGGGGTAAAGGAGCTGCTTCTCCTCAAGGAAACCCGCCTGGAACCCCTCCTAACCCTTTTGGGGAGGGAGCCGCCCGAGGTGCTCTTTGTGGATTCCATCCAGACCATTGAGGCCGGGGGAAGTCCGGGTAGCCTGGTGGCGGTGCGGGAGGCCACCCATGCCTTCGTGCGCCTGGCCAAGGAGGAAGGCATCACCACGGTTTTGGTGGGCCACGTGACCAAGGAGGGGGTGGTGGCGGGGCCCAAGAGCATGGAGCATGCGGTGGACGCCACCCTTTACCTGGAAACCGCTGGGGTTTACCGGGTCCTAAGGAGCGCCAAGAACCGTTTCGGTCCGGTGGGGGAACTGGGGGTTTTCCGCATGGAGGAGGAGGGCCTTAAGGAGGTGCCAAACCCCTCCGAGGCCTTCCTCCTGGAAAGGCCTTTAGGGGTTCCGGGAAGCGCCGTGGCGCTGGCCCTGGCAGGGGAAAGGGCCTTGGCCCTCGAGGTCCAGGCCCTGGCCGCCAAAACCCCCTTCCCCGCCCCCAGGCGTGTGGTCCAGGGGTTGGACCCAAGGCGGGTGGACATGGCGCTGGCGGTTCTGGAAAGGCGGCTTGGCCTGCCCCTTGGGGCCTTAGACATCTACGTGAACCTGGCCGGGGGGTTAAGGGTGCTGGACCCCGGTCTGGACCTGGCCGTGGCGCTGGCGGTGTATTCTGCGGTGGTGGGCAAGGCCCTGCCCCCGGACCTGGCGGTGGTGGGGGAGGTGGGCCTTCTGGGCGAGGTGCGGAGCGTGATGGGACTGGAAAGGCGGCTTAGGGAAGGGGAACGGGCGGGGTTTTCCCGCATCCTGCACCCGGGCAACACCAAGGCCCTCAAGGAAGCGGTGGAGCGGTATTTGGGATGAGTTCCCCACTTCTTTTTTATCTGCTCTTCGCCCTTTTGGGCTACCAGCTGGCGGTGGGCCTGGAGGGGCTGGGGTTTCTCCCCCGCTCGGCGGGCCTCCTTTCCCTCAACCGCCTCTACCTGACCCTGGCGGGCTTCCTCACCGGGGTTCTTTTGGCACCCCGCCTCGAGGCCCTCCTGCAAAAACGCCTGCAACGGTTGCGGGAGCTTCCCCCGGAGGTGCCCGTGGCCCTGACCCTAGGGGCCAACCTGGGCCTCCTCTTTACCGTTCTCCTCACCAGCCTCCTTTCGCAAATCCCCGGGTTTTCCCCTTACCATAGCCTCCTCTTAGCCCTTTTCCTGGTGGGGCTTTTCGCCTATCTGGCCTTGGGCTACAAGGACTATCTGCGCCTTCCCCAAACCCCCCACCGCCCCCAAGGGGGCAAGGTGCTGGACACCAGCGTCCTGGTGGACGGAAGGGTGGCGGAGGTGGCGGCCACGGGTTTCCTGGAAGGCCCGCTTTACGTACCCCACTTTGTGCTGAAGGAACTCCAGCACTTCGCCGACAGCCCCGACCCCCTGAAGCGGGCCAAGGGGAGGCGGGGTCTGGAAACCCTGGAAAGGCTCAAGGAGCTGATGCCCTTGGAGGTTGTGGAGGAAGCCCCCAAGGGGGAAAGCGTGGACGAAAAGCTCCTCTTCCTGGCCCGGGACCTAAAAGCCGCCCTGGTCAGCAACGACCTGGCCCTCCTCCAGATGGCCAGGATCTACGGGGTCAAGGCCCTTTCCGTCCAGGCCCTGGCCCAGGCCCTCCGCCCCCAGCTCAAGGTGGGGGATACCCTGAGGCTCCTCATCCTCAAGGAGGGCAAGGAGCCCCACCAGGGGGTGGGCTACCTGGAGGATGGCTCCATGGTGGTGGTGGACGGGGGGATCCGGTACCGGGGCCAGGAGGTGGAAGTGGTCATCACCCAGGCCATCCAGACCCAGGTGGGCCGCCTCTTCTTCGCCCAGCCGGCCGCCGAGGCCCAAAGCTAATGGCCCAAGGCCTGGGGGCTTATAATGCCTAACGGCCTTGGCCGGCCAAGGAGGTGGAGCTTGAACCTGCACGAGTATCAAGCCAAGGAGATTCTGGCCCGCTATGGGGTACCGGTGCCGCCGGGAAAGGTGGCCTACACCCCGGACGAGGCGAAGCGCATCGCCGAGGAGCTGGGCAAACGGGTGGTGATCAAGGCCCAGGTGCACGTGGGCGGCAGAGGCAAGGCCGGGGGGGTAAAGCTGGCGGACACCCCGCAGGAAGCCTATGAGAAAGCCCAGGCCATCCTGGGGATGAACATCAAGGGCCTCACGGTGAAGAAGGTCCTGGTGGCCGAAGCGGTGGACATCGCCAAGGAGTACTACGCCGGCCTCATTCTGGACCGCGCCCAAAAACGGGTGGTCCTCATGCTCTCCAAGGAGGGGGGCGTGGACATTGAGGAGGTGGCGGCGGAACGCCCCGAGGCCATCCACAAGTTCTGGATTGACCCCCATAAGGGCTTCCGGGCCTTTGAGGCCCGGGAGATGGTGAAGAGGGCGGGCCTTCAGGGCAACCTCAACAAGCTGGCCCAGGTCCTGGTGGCCCTATGGCGGGCCTACGAGGGGGTGGATGCCTCCATCGCCGAGATCAACCCCCTGGTGGTCACCGCTGACGGCCAGGTGGTGGCCGCCGACGCCAAGATCGTCCTGGACGACAACGCCCTCTTCCGGCACCCGGATTTGGCCCAGCTCCGGGAGATTGAGGCCGAGCATCCCCTGGAGGTGGAGGCCAGCAACTACGGCTTCGCCTATGTGAAGCTCCAAGGGAATATCGGCATCATCGGGAACGGGGCCGGGCTGGTGATGTACACCCTGGACCTGGTGAACCGGGTGGGGGGCAGGCCCGCCAACTTCCTGGACATCGGGGGCGGGGCCAAGGCGGAGGTGGTCTATAACGCCCTGAAGGTGGTCCTCAAAGACCCCGATGTCAAGGGGGTGTTCATCAACATCTTTGGCGGCATCACCCGTGCGGATGAGGTGGCCAAGGGGGTGATCCGGGCCCTGGAGGAAGGGCTTCTCAACAAACCCGTGGTCATGCGGGTGGCGGGGACCGCCGAGGAGGAGGCCAAGAGGCTTCTGGAGGGCAAGCCCATCTACATGTACCCCACGTCCATGGAAGCGGCCAAGGCCATCGTGGCCATGGTGGGAGGTGCGGCGTGATCCTGATTAACCGCGAAACCCGCGTCCTGGTCCAGGGGATCACCGGCCGGGAGGGGCAGTTTCACACCCAGCAGATGTTGGACTACGGCACCCGGGTGGTGGCCGGGGTCACCCCGGGGAAGGGAGGAACCGAGGTCTTAGGCCTTCCCGTTTACGACACGGTTAAAGAGGCCGTGGCCCAGCACCCTATTGACGCCTCCATCATCTTCGTGCCGGCCCCGGCGGCGGCGGACGCGGCCCTCGAGGCGGCCCACGCCGGCATCCCCCTCATCGTCCTCATCACCGAGGGCATCCCCACCCTGGACATGGTGAAGGCGGTGGCGGAGATCAAGGCCTTGGGAAGCCGCCTCATCGGGGGCAACTGCCCCGGGATCATCAGCGCCGAAGAGAGCAAGATCGGCATCATGCCGGGCCACGTGTTTAAGCGGGGGAAGGTGGGGCTCATAAGCCGCTCCGGCACCCTCACCTACGAGGCCGCCGCCGCCCTCTCCCAGGCGGGATTGGGCACCACCACCACCGTGGGCATTGGGGGCGACCCGGTGATCGGCACCACCTTCAAGGACCTCCTCCCCCTCTTCAACGAGGACCCCGAGACCGAGGCCGTGGTCCTCATTGGGGAGATCGGGGGCTCCGACGAGGAGGAAGCGGCAGCCTGGATCAAGGAGAACATGAAGAAGCCGGTGGTGGGCTTCATCGGTGGCCGAAGCGCCCCCAAGGGCAAGCGCATGGGCCATGCGGGGGCCATCATCATGGGGAACGTGGGCACCCCGGAGTCCAAGCTGCAGGCCTTCGCCGAGGCGGGCATCCCCGTGGCGGACACCATTGACGAGATCGTGGAGCTGGTGAAAAAAGCCTTGGGCTAAACGCCTTGGGCCGTCCCCCACCCTGGCTTGGCCAGGGTGGGCTGCCTTTATACCACCCCACCCTGGCTTGCGCCAGGGTGGGGGCCCCGGAAAGGGCCTTCGGTAGGCGTCATCTCGCTGGGGCTTAGAGAACGAAACAGGAGGAAAGGATATTACACCCTATCCGTGGCCTTAGCTATCCAAAGAAGCCGCTCCCCGTGCTCCGGCCTCAGCTCCCCCGGGCGAAGCCGCCAGGCCCAGTTGCCCGAAGGGCGCCCGGGGTAGTTCATCCTCGCCTCGCTTCCCAGGGCCAGTACATCCTGCACCGGGTAGACGACAAGCTTGGCCACCGACTTCATCCCCAGGTGCATGAGGGCCCAGGGCACCTCCTCCTCCCCATGGAAGCCGATCCCCCACTCCGCCAGATACCGCTCCAAGAAGGCCTTTTCGTGGGGGGTGGCGGTGCGGTACCAGCCCAAGGTGGTGTCGTTGTCGTGGGTACCGGTATAGACCACCACCCGGCCGTGAGGGGGGTAGTTGTGGGGCAGAAAGGGGTTTTCCATCCCCCCGTCAAAGGCGAACTGCAGGACCTTCATCCCGGGCAGGCCAAACCGCTCCCTTAAGGCCACCACCTCCTCGGTGATAACCCCCAGGTCCTCCGCCAGGATGGGCACCTGGCCAAAGGTTTCCCCAATCTTCTGGAAAAGCTTCTCCCCCGGGGCCTTCACCCAGCGGCCCTCCACCGCCGTGGGGCAGGAGGCAGGGATCTCCCAGTAGGCTTCAAACCCCCGGAAGTGGTCTATGCGCACCAGGTGGAAAAGCTCCAGGGCCTTCCTTAGGCGCGCTATCCAGAAGGAGAACCCCTCCTTTTCCAGCACCTCCCAGCGGTACAGGGGATTCCCCCAACGCTGACCCGTTTCCGAAAAGTAATCCGGGGGCACCCCGGCCACCACCGTGGGCCTTCCCTCCTCATCCAGATGGAACCACTCGGGATGGGCCCAGACCTCCGCCGAGTCCTCGGCCACGAAGATGGGCATGTCCCCGATGAAGGCTAAGCCCAGGGCCTCTGCCTCCTCCCTTAGGGCGCCCCACTGCCGGAAGAAGAGCCACTGGGTCCAGGCGTGAAAGGCCACCACCTGGGAAAGTTTGCCCTCGGCTTCCTTTAGCGCCTTATCCTCCCTCAGGCGAAGGGGCATGGGCCAGCGGTTCCAGGGAAGCCCCCCATGGGCCTCCTTAAGGGCCATGAAGAGGGCGTAGTCCCGAAGCCAAAAGGCCTCCCTCTCCCAAAACTCCTGGAAAGCCTCCCGTTCCCCTTGGGGAGCCCGCTCCTGAAAACCCTGGAAGGCCGCCCGGAGCACCGGCCACTTCCAGGCGTAAAGCCCGCCGTAGTCCACCCGGCCTTGGGGAAAGCCCGGGTCTTGCCAACGCCCATACCCCGCCTCCGCCAAGGGGCGGAGGTCAATGAGGTAGGGGTTCCCGGCAAAGGCGCTAAAGGCCTGGTAGGGGGAGTCCCCATAGCCCGTGGGACCCAGGGGCAAAACCTGCCAGTACCGCCCGCCAAAATCCTTGAGAAAGCGAAGAAAGCCCCGGGCCTCCTCCCCTAAAACCCCGATGCCGTAAGGTCCGGGGAGGCTCGTGGGGTGCAAAAGCAAGCCATACGCACGCGGAAGCTCCATGGGCCCAGTGTATTCCCTAGGGGAAACCTTTCCAAGGCGTACGGCTGGCCCTACCCCTCACCGGCCCCGTTTCCTTGGAGAGAGATCAAGACCCCCCTGGGGGGCGGTTCCTGTCCCGGGAAGCCATGACCCATCCGCTTGCTCAGCCCACCTTGGTCCCCTTCTCGTCGTAGCGGTAAAACCCCCTTCCCGTTTTGCGGCCCAAAAGCCCCGCCTGCACCATGCGGCGAAGGAGGGGGGAGGGCCGGTACTTATCGTCACCAAAGCCCCGGTGCAGAACCTCCATGATGGCCAAACAGGTGTCCAGGCCGATGAGGTCCGCAAGCTCCAAAGGCCCCATGGGGTGGTTCATCCCCAGGCGCATGACCCCGTCGATGGCCTCCTTGGTGGCCACCCCTTCCCTTAGGGCCTCGATGGCCTCGTTGATCATGGGCATGAGGAGGCGGTTGGAGACGAAGCCGGGGTAGTCTTGGACCTCGAGGGGGGTCTTCCCCATCCTTTTGGCCACCGCCATCACCACATCCCGGGTTTCCTCCGCGGTAAGCTCCCCCCGGATCACCTCCACCAACTGCATGAGGGGCACGGGGTTGAAGAAGTGCATGCCGATGAAGCGCTCGGGCCTGCCCGAGTAGCGGGCCAGGGCGGTGATGGGGATGGAGGAGGTGTTGCTGGCCAGAATGGCCTCGGGCTTCACCAGGCTTCCCAGGCGCTCAAAGAGGCGGCGCTTTTCCCCTTCGTCCTCCAC
This sequence comes from Thermus caldifontis, assembly GCF_003336745.1. Classification (NCBI taxonomy): domain Bacteria; kingdom Thermotogati; phylum Deinococcota; class Deinococci; order Thermales; family Thermaceae; genus Thermus; species Thermus caldifontis. The sequence goes on from NZ_QGMX01000001.1 coordinate 281,158, forward strand.
GATGGCCTCCACCACCAGGTCGGCCTCCGCCAGGTCGCCCAGGACCACGGTGGTGCGGATCCGCCCCAAGGTGGCCTCGAGGTCCTCCGGAGCGATCCGTCCCTTCTCCAAAAACTTGCTTAGGGACCGCTGGATGGCCTTCAGGCCCCTTTCCAGGAAGCCCTCCGCCACGTCCACCAGCACCACCTCAAACCCCGCCTGGGCCGCCACCTGGGCGATGCCGCTTCCCATCTGCCCTGCGCCCACCACACCGATCCTTTTCACCTCCATACCGCACCTCTCGGGCTATTTTACGCCCCTGAGGTTCACCAAAAGGACGCCCACCAGGGCCAAGGCCCCGCCCAGGAGGGATAAGGGGGAAGGCACCTCCTTAAGCCAAAGGTAGGCGATGAGGATGGCCAGGACCGGGGACAGGTAAAGAAAGCTGGAAAGGCGGGAGGCCGGGGTGCGGGAAAGGGCATAGGTCCAGGTGAGGTAGGCCAGGGCCCCGGGAAACACGCCCAAGTACAGGGCGCTGTAAAGGGCAGGGCGGGGCGCCCTGAGCAGGGCCTCCCCCAGGCCAGGCAGAAAGACGAGAAGGGGAAGCGTGCCCAAAACCATGGTGTAAACCGTCATCTCCCGGCTGCCGTAACGGGCAAAAAGGGGCTTTTGCCAAACGAAGTACAAGGAGGTGGCAAGGGCGGAAAGCAGGATCAAGAAAGCCCCCGGGCTCAAGGACACCCCGCCTCCCTCCCCGAAGGCGATCAACAAGGAACCCAGAAAGGCCAGGGCAAACCCCAGAATCCCTACGGGCCTAAGCCGCTCCCCCAGGAAGAAGAAGGAGAGGAGTGCGGTAAACACCGGCCCCGTGGCGATGAGGAGGCTTGCGGCCCCTGCGCTCACCGTGAGCTCCCCGTAGGCCAAGGCGGTGTGGTATACGGTGATGCCCAAAAACCCCAGGAGAAAAAGGCGGGGAAGGTCCTCCTTCCTGGGTGGGCGAAGACCGTGAAGGCGGGCATAAAGGAGAAGCAGGGCGCTGGCCACCAGAAAACGCAGGAGGACCAGGTGGCCAGGGCTTAGGCCCTGGAGCCCCGCCCGGATGCCGGCAAAGGCGCTGGCCCAGAAGAGGATGGTGAGGAGGGCCGCCCCTAGGGCCTTAGGCTCCATGGGGTAGCACCAGGTAGTAGAGGCCCCTTTGCAAAAGGCCCCTTTCCAGAAGGGCGTTTACCTCCCTGGCCCCCACCTGGAGCACCCTTTCCTTCACCTGGGCCAGGGAAAGGTACCGGCCCGTGTACAGGTACTCCATCCCCAGGTGGAAAAGCCTCCCCATGGGGGTTTCCCCGGCGAAGACCAGGCCTGTGGCCAAGGGGGTTTTGGCCTTTTCCACCTCCTCCTCCCCCACGCCCTCGAGGGCGATCCGGTCAAGCTCCTCCTTAAGGACGGCCAACACCGCTTCCTTGTTTCCCGGGTCCGCCTGGACGTAGGCGTGGAAGAAGCCGGCCCTATCCGCCTCCTCGTGACCAAAGGACGCCGCCTCGGCGAGGCCCGTATCCACCAGGGCGAAGTGGAGCCGCCCCGAGCCCTCCTCACCCAGGAGGTGGGCCAGCACCTGGGCGGCAAAACGCTCCTCCTCCTGGTAGCCAACCCCGGGGAAAAGGCCCACCAGATAGAGGGCCCGGGCCTTCTCGTAGGGGTGCTCCTCTACCCCATGGGCGGGGCTTAGGGGTGGGTAGGTTCTTCCCGCCTCCCCTAAAGGCCAATCCGCCGTAAGCCGTTCCGCCTCGGCCACCAGGGCCTCAAAGTCCACCTTTCCCGTGGCAGCCAAAACCATGTTCCCCGGCAGGTAACGCCTCCTGTGGTAGGCGGCCATGGCCTCCCGCGTGAGGGCGGTGATGCTCTCCACCGTGCCCAGGACGCTATTCCCCAGAGGGTGTCCCTGGAAGAAGCGGGCCCGGGCCCAGTCGTAGGCCATGAAGCCCGGGCGGTCCTGGTAGCGGGCGATCTCCTCCAGGATCACCTTCTTCTCGGTGTCAAAGTCCTCCTGGCGCAAGGCAGGGCGCATGAGCCGGGAGAAAAGCCCCAGCAGGGGCAAGGCGAACTCGGGCAAAACCGCTCCGTAGTAGACCGTGGCCTCCTCGGAGGTGAAGGCGTTGTACTGGGCACCCAGGCGGTCAAAGGCCAGGTTCACCTCCCAGGCGCTCATCCCTTCCGGGCCCTTGAAGACCATGTGCTCCAGGAAATGGCTCACCCCGCTCTCCTCGGGGGCCTCGTCCCGAGCCCCCGTCCGCACGAAGTAGCCCAAGGCCACGCTCCGCGCCTCCGGAAGCACCTCAGCGATAACCCTCAGGCCATTGTTCAGTTCAGCCTCACGAAACATCGTCCACCTCACCCAGAAGCCCCACCCAGGGGTTGCGGTAGGGGTGCTCCCGCAAGAAGGCGTTCACCGCCGGAAGGCCCGTGCGTTCTATGGCCTCCTCGATCTCGGAAAGGGGCCGGACCCGCCCCAGCATGAAGAGGTCCCGCACCATGGAGGCGGCCCGGCTTCGGATGGACTCATCCGCCATCACCAAGGCGGTCTTAAGCCCCACCTTGGCCCGGGAAAGCTCCTCCTCCGTGACCCCTTCCGCCAGGCGCTCCATCTCCGCCAGCATGACCCTTAGGGTCTCCTGGGCCCTTTCCTTGGTGGTGCCCCCATAGGCCATGAGGAGGCCCTGGCCCTTGACCCCGGCAGGGAAGGCGCTCACCGCATAGACCAAGCCCCTTTTCTCCCGCACCTCGGTGAAGAGGCGGCTGCTCATGCCCCCCGAGAGCACCTCCAAAGCCAGCCGGGCCGCATAAAACTGGGGATCTTCCGGGCCCACGTCGGGGTAGGCCAGGCCGATCTGCACCTGGGCGGTGGGGCGCTTATGGACAAAGCGCTGGGGCTGGGAAAGCCTGGGCTCGGGGTAAAAAGCCTCCTCCCCCTCCCAGGCCATAAGGGGCTCCAGGGCCCCCAGAAGCCTTTCCCAGGAAACCCCTCCCGCCACCGCCAAGATGGCCCCTTTCGGGGTGTAGCGCATGGCAAAATCCTCCCGCACCGCCTTGGGTGTGGCCCTCTTCAGGCTCTCCTCCTCCCCCAAAGGGTCCCTTCCATGGGGGGAGAGGAAGACCCTTTTTCGGAGCTCGGAGAAGAGCTTCCGGGCAGGCTGGTCCTCCTGGGAAAGAAGGGCCTGCAAGGCCACGCTTCTCACCGCCTCAAAGCCCTCCTCGGGAAGCCTGGGCCTAAGGAGGAGGAGGGCATAGAGCCGGAAGACCTCCTCCAACGCCTCCGGCAAGAAGGCGGCGGAGAAGAGGGTGTACTCCAGCCCTGCCCCGCTTTGCCGCCTCACGCCCAGGGCATCCAGGGCCTGGGCCAGCCCCCAAGCGTCCAGTTCCCCAGCCCCCTTCCAAAGCCACCCCTCCAGCAGGGTGCTGGCACCCAGAAGCCCCTCGGGCTCGTTCACCGCCCCGGCGGGCACCAGAAGCCCGAAGGCCACCCCGGGGTAGTCCCGCTCCTCGAGGGCCAAAAGAAGCCCATTCGGCAGTCGCTCCACGCGGCTCACAGGCCTAAGGGTATCATGGAGGGCGTGAGGGAAGGGGAACTTCGCCAAAGGCTCCTCAGGCCCCTCCTAAGGGAGCTCAAGGACGGGGCCCGGGACCAGGTGGTGGTGGGGGGCCTGGAAACCCTCATCCAGAACCTGGCCAAGCCCTTTCCCCACCTGCAGAGGCTTTTCCTGGGGTACGGTGCCAAAACCCCGGAGGAGCGCAAGGCGGTCCTGGAGGAGGCCATCCGCTTCCTGGAGAACGGCCAAGAATCGCTGGCCGCAAGCAGGGGGGAAACCCCCGCCCGGCCCCAGCCCCCCCGCCTCACCCCCCAGGACCCCGCCCACCTCCTGGTCCCACCCCAAAGCCGCAAGAGGCTGGCCGAGCTCTCCTTGCACACGGTGCGGGATATCCTCCACTACTACCCCCGCCGCTACGAGGACCGCAGGACCCTTCCCGGGGTGCGCTTCCTGGAGGACGGCCAGAAGGCTACCCTCGCCGTGAGGGTCCTGGCCAAGGAGCTGGTGAAAACCCCCAAGAAGGGGATGCAGCTGGTGCAGGTGCGGGCCCAGGATGCCTGGGGCTTCCGCCTCACCCTGGTCTGGTTCAACCAAACCTGGGTTCTCTCCCAGATCCAGGAGGGGGAAACCCTGATCGTCACGGGCCGGGTGCAGCAGCGCAACGGGGTACAGCTTTACGTGGAGCACTTTGAGAACGAGGGCACCGAGTCCCTCTCCACGGGGAGGATCGTGCCCATCTACCCCGCCAAGGAGGGGATCGGGCAGGCTTTCCTGCGCCGCACCGTCCACCGGGCCCTGGAGATGGCCCTACCCCTCCCCGACCCCCTGGAAGCCTACCGGGAGGAGCACCGTCTTCTTCCCTACGCTGAGGCCCTTCGCCAGATCCACTTCCCCGAGGATGAGGAGGCCTTGAAAAAGGCTCTCCTTCGCCTCAAGTTTGACGAGTACCTCCTCTTGGAGCTTAAGGCCCTTCTGGACGCCGGGGGGCTGGTCCTAGGCCGGAGCTTCCGGGTGGAGGAGGCCTGGACGGAAACCTTCAAAGGGGCCCTGCCCTTTCCCCTCACCCGGGCCCAGGAACGGGTTATGGGGGAGATCGCCCGGGACATGCAAAGCCCCCGGCAGATGGCCCGCCTCCTTCAGGGGGATGTGGGCTCGGGTAAGACGGTGGTGGCCGCCTATGCCCTCTTTCTGGCGGCCATGAACGGGGCCCAGGGGGCCCTCATGGCCCCCACGGAGATCCTGGCCAAGCAGCACTACGGGAACCTGACCCAGTACCTTTTCCCCCTGGGGGTGCGGGTGGAGCTCCTTTTGGGGTCCATGACCCCCAAGGAGAAGGAAGGGGCCATCCAGAGGCTTCTTTCCGGGGAAGCCCAGATGGCGGTGGGCACCCACGCCCTCATCCAGGAGGGGGTGGGGTTTAAGGACCTGGGGCTTGCGGTGGTGGACGAGGAGCACCGCTTTGGCGTCTTGCAGCGGCGGGCCCTCCTCAAGATGGCCCAGGTTCCTCCCGATGTCCTGGTGATGTCCGCCACCCCCATCCCCCGTTCCCTGGCCCTAACCCTCTATGGGGACCTCGAGGTCAGCCTCCTGGACGAGATGCCCCCCGGGCGTAAGCCGGTGAAGACCAAGGTCCTCCCCCACCGGCTTCGCCTGCAGGCCTACGCCTTCGCCCGGGAGGAGGTGCGAAAGGGGCACCAGGTCTTCGTGGTGGCCCCGGCCATTGAGGAGTCGGAAGAGCTGGACCTGAAGGCGGCCACCGCTCTCTACGAGGAGCTGAAAGGCCTTCTCCCCGGGGTGCGCATGGCCCTCCTTCACGGAAAGATGCCCGCCCGGGAAAAGGATAGCGTCATGGAGGCCTTCCGCCAGGGGGCCTTTGACCTCCTGGTATCCACCACCGTGGTGGAGGTGGGGGTGGACATCCCCAGGGCCAGCCTCATCATCGTGGAAAACGCCGAGCGCTTCGGCCTGGCCCAGCTCCACCAGCTGAGGGGCCGGGTGGGGCGGGGGGGGCTGGAGGGCTACGCCATCCTGATCGCAGGGGAGGCCAGCCAGAAAACCCTCAGGCGCCTAAAGGTCCTCGAGGAGTCCAATGACGGCTTCTACATTGCGGAGATGGACCTGAAGCTAAGGGGACCAGGGGAGCTCAGGGGCACCCGGCAGTCGGGGTACCCGGAGCTGAAGCTGGGGGACCTGGCCGAGGACACGGAGGTTATCGAAAAGGCCCGGGCCCTGGCTAAGCGCATCCTGGAAATGGACCCCGACCTCTCCTTGCCCCAGCACCAGACCCTTAAGGAGGAGCTCCGGGCCCAAGCGGAGCGCATTGGCTTCCGGGAGGTCATCTAGGGGATGTGGGGGCCTGGGGAAATCCTGGCAAGGGGGTGAAGGGGATGGGGATGAAGGCCCTGCCCCATCCCCATATCCCCGTCTTCGCCTCCGAGGGAGGGGTGCTGAGGGCCGAAAGCCTCCGCGGCTACCTTCTGGAGCTACGGGAGGCCTATACCCCCTACGCCCCGGTACCCCCCGTGACCCTTTACGTCCTTTCCGAGGGGGACTGGCGGGCCCTAGTCCCCTACCCTTACGGCCTGGCCTTTCAGCGAAGCGAGGGGGGAAGGCTTTCCCTCTTTGCGCCCCTCACCTACCCCGAAAGGCTCCTCCACCGCTTCCGCGAAACCCTGCTTCCCCTGGGGCCCCCTCCCATGGAAATCCCCGCCTTCTTGGATCTGAACCTGGGCCACGAGTACGCCCACGCCCTCCAGGCGGCCTGGCGCCTGAGGACGGGGGCCAGGTGGCTGGACGAGTTCTTGGCCAACCACCTTTTCCTCCTGGGCCTAACTGGGGCCAGGCCCGACCTGGCGGCATCCCTTTTGGCCTTCTGCCGCTACCTGAGCCGCCTCGAGCCGGAAAGGCGAAGCCTCTCCGCCTACGAGAGGAGGCGGGGAGACCTAAAAAGCGCCCTATGGTTCCAGGCCCAGTTCACCCTCAAGGCCCAGGAGCTTCTGGAAACGAAGGGGGACAGCCTCTTAAAGGCCTGCCTCGAGGCCGCCCCCTTGGACCGGAAGAAGGGGCACCGGCTCCTTTTGGAGCTTGACCCAGAGCTCAAGGCCTGGTTCGCCGCCTTCGGCCTTAAGGGCGCACCCTAGGGGCCCCCTTACCCTCCGCCAAGGCCCTAAGCCAATCCAGGAAGGACACCTCCCCCACCTTCAGGGTGTACAGCTCGGGCCTGGGCAGAATGCAGTGCTGGCCCCCCGGGGCTAGAAAGAAGGTGTAGTTTTCCGCCTGGGCCGGGGCCAGGATCGCCCTCATGGCCCCTTCGGCCCACTCCCGGGCCGTGGCCTCGGAAGGGCTCCTCTCCCCTTTCATGAGGCCGTAGAAGAAGATCTGGGTGCCGTCCAAGAGGGTGGTGTACTGGGCGATGCGGGCCTTGGGGAAGGCCTTCGCCAGGGCCAGGTAGATCTCCGCCACCTCCGGGTTTTGGGAAAGGCCAGGAAGATCGGGCAGGCGCGGGTTCCAGATTGTAAAGCCAGGAAAGCCCGGGGTGCGCACCCCTACCCCAGCGTCCCCGCAGACCGCCACCTGGGCGTCCTTATAGGTGGAAAGCACCTTGTCCGCCCAGAAAACCGCCCCATAAGCCCCGGCGGAGCAACCGGTCACGAAGACCCTTTCCGGGTCCGTATGGTTGCGGAAAACGTACTCCAAGGCCGCCAGAGCGTTCCTGGCCCCCTGGTGGTGCACCTTAAAGCCCCCGTAGTCCACCGTGGCCCGGCCCACATGGAGATCCCCGGTGCAGTAGGGCACAAAGACGTGGGTCCAACCGTAGAAGGGGTTGGCCACGCTGATGCGGTTATATATGCCTTGGGCCAAAAGGAGCTCCTGAATATCCACCCGCTTGCGGTAGGTCTGGCTTTGGGGGCCGCAGGTGGCGGCGTCCCAGCAGGCCCCGCCTCCCTGGAAGTCGATGACCACCTTTTTGGGGTCCCCCGGGCTCACGTAAAACCGATAGGGGGAACCATCGGAGCAGACCCCTCCCGGCACCTCCACCGCCTTCCAGAGGGCCTCGAGGCCCTGGGCCAAGGCCAAACCCAACAGCAAAAGCACGGCTAGCAAACGCCGCATTCTGCACCTCCACTAGGAGCCTACTCAAACCCTTAGACCAAGTCAAGAAAAAGAAGCCCCCCTAAGGGGGGCCCCCTTTCCCCTTTTGGCCTCAGAACACCGCCTTGCGCAGGATATCCGTCACGGATACGATGCCGATCACCTCCCCCTGGATGACCGGCGCCCGGCGGATCCCGGTGTTGGCGAAGAGCCGGGCCACGTACTCCACGCCCAGGTCGGGGTTTACGGTGATCACCGGCTTGGTCATGATCTCGTGCACCTGGACCGTGGCGGGATCCTTGCCGTAGGCGATCACCTTGTAGACGATGTCGGTTTCCGTGACGATGCCGTAGGCGTCCTCCTCGTTGCGCCGGTCCACGATGAGGGCCCTAAGGCCGGTTTCTTTCATGAGGTTGATGGCCTCCTTTACCGTGGCCGAACCCTGGATCTTGACCACCTCGGTGGACATGATGTCCTTGGCCTTCTTCATGGCGCACCTCCATGCCCGGTGGAAAGGAGTTAAGGGGGTTTGCGGGCATTTTCCAGCCTATCCCCTTAGGTATCTTGTGGGTAGAGACAAAAGACCCTTTCCCCTTATTTACCCCCTCCCGTCCATAAACCAGGCCCGGCCCTAGGCCCACTCCACCCGGCTCCCGGAGGGATGCTTGCGCACCAAAAGCCTTGCGGGAAGCCTCTCCGCCAAGGCCTCCACGTGGGTGACGATCCCCACCAGCCGCCCCCGGGTGGGGAGGCTTTCCAACACCCCCGCCACCACCTCCAGGGTTTCCGGGTCCAGGGTGCCAAAGCCCTCGTCCAAAAAGAGGGCTCCAAGCCGCCCCCGGGAAAGCTCCTCGGAAAGGGCCAGGGCCAGGGAAAGGCTGGCCAGGAAGCTTTCCCCGCCGGAAAGGGTCTTCACGGGGCGCACCGCCTCCGTCCAGAGGTCCAGGACCTGGTACTCGTCCTCCTTAGAGCGGAGGCGGTAGCGGCCTGCGGAAAGGGTGGCCATGAGCTCATCCGCCCGCTCCACCAGGCTTTTCTGCCTAAGGCCCAGGAGGTAGGCGGGGAAGTTGTTCTGCTGCAGGTCAAAGGCTAGCTTTTCCCACAGGTCCACCTCCCGCACCACCTCCGCCAGGCGGGCCTCGAGCACCTGGCGGTGCTTGAGCTTTTCCTCCATGGCCTTGAGCCGCTCTTCCAAAACGGCCTTTTTCCCCATTTTGCCCTGGAGGTCCTCCTGCACCTGGGAAAACCGCGCCTCCTCCAAGCGCAGGCGGGCCTCCACCTCCTCCAGGGAAGGGAGGGGGCCGGGAAAACGGGCCCTAACCTCTTTTTCCGCCTCCACCAGGAGGGTCTCCACCTGGGAAAGCTCCTCCCGGTGGGCCCGGACCCTCTCCGCCAAGGCCTTTCGCTCCTCGGGGGAGAGGTAGAGGGCCTTGGCCTCCTCCTCGGGCATGAGGCCCAAGACCCGGCTCTTGGCCTCCTCCAGGGCCTTTTTCTGCTCCTCCTCTTGGGCCAAAAGCCCCGCCAGGGTCCGGGAAACCTCCTCCAGGGCCTCGGCCAGTTGGCGGTCCCGCCCTTCCTTCCTTTCCAGCTCCTCCAGCCTTCGGGAAAGCCGCCCGATGTGCTCCGCCACCGGCCTCCCCCCCGTCTTTTCCCCAAGCAGGCGGTAAAGCCCAGCCCCCAAGGCCTCCTTCTCCCGCCGCAAGGAGGCAAGGGCTTCCCGGACCCTTTCCCAGGCCGCTTCCTGCTTACCGGGATCCGTTAGGGCCCCTACCTCCCCCTCCAGGCCGGAAAGCTCCTGGCGCCCATGCTCCAACTCCCGGGAAAGCCGCTTCAGCTCCTCCTCGAGGGCCCGGGCCTCCCCCTGCTTTTCCCGGTACCTTTCCCTAAGCTCCTGAAGCCTCGCTTGCGCCCCCTGAAGCTCCTCTTCCAGGGCCTTGGGATCGCCGGGGCGGGGTGGAACCCCCAGGGCCTTTAGGGCCTCCCGCTTGGCCCTCTCCTCCTCCGCCAGGGCCCCAAGCCGGGTCAGGACCTCCCGCAAGGCCCTCTCCCCCTCCTCCCGCCTCTTCCTGAGGCCGGAGGCCCCGTGCCCCTCCAGCGCCGGGGGCAGTGCGTGGACCACGCCGCCGCACAGGGGGCAGGGCTCCCCCGGGCGCAGAAGGTCGCGGTAGGCAAGAAGCCCAAGCCGCTTCTCCTCCTGGGTCAGGTGGGCAAGCTCCGCCTCCAGGCGCCCTTTTTCCTCCTCCAAAAGCCTCCTTTGCCTTCCGATCGCCTCCAGCTCCAGCCCAAGCCGGTGGGCCTCGGCCCCCTTCCGGGCCTCCTCCAGGGCCTCCACCTGGGCCCGGGCCTGCCCCCCTTCCGCCACCAGGCGCTCCAGGGCCTCCTTAAGACGGCTTAAGGCCTCCTCCTTCTCCTTAAGCCGCCTTTGCCCCTCCACCAGTCGGGCCAACCCCCGCTCCCTCTCCGCCAAAAGGGCCTCCTCCTGAAGCAAGGACTCCAGGGCCTCCCCATAGGCCTCGGGGGAAAGGCCCACCCTGGGGGTGGGGTGCTCCTTCACCCCCACCCGCCGCCAAAGGGCCTCGAGGGCCCTAAGCCCTTCCGCCTCCAAGAGGGCCTTTTGCGCCTCCTTTAAGGCCCCGGGGTCAAAGGCCAGGGCCTGGCGCTCCTGTTCCAGCTTTTCAAGCCGCTCCCGCACCTCCCGAAGCCTCCTCCGGGTGGCGGCCAAGGCCTCCTCCTTGCGCCTTAAGTCTTGCCAAAGGGGCAAGGCCCTTTCCGCCTCCTCCGCCTTCTTAAGCCTTTCCTCCACCTCCGCCATGCGGGGGGCCTCCGCCCTAAGGCGGCTTAAGCGGCCTTCCAACTCCCTTAGGCGCTTAAGAAGGGACTGTAGGTCCTTCCCCTTGGCAAGCTCCTCTTCCAGTTGCCCCTTCTCCTGCAAAAGGCGGGCGATCTCCTGGGACAGGGCCGCCAGCTCCTTCTCCAGCTCCTCCTTTGCCTCGAGGCCCATCCCAAGAAGCCCCAAAAGCTCCCCCTCCAGCCGGCCCTTCTCCTCCAGGAGGGCCGCCTTGCGGGAGGCCGCCTTTTCCCGGGCCCTATCCAAGCGGGAAAGCTCAAAGAGGTCCAAAAGGAGCCTGCGCCTTTCCCGGGCCTCCCCTTTAAGGAAGCGGTCAAACTCCCCCTGGGGAAGGAGCAGGGCCCGGGTGAAGGCCTCATAGGTGAGGCCCAAAAGCTCCTCCAGGACCCGGTTCAGGGCCTCCAGAGTTTCCAGGGGAAGAAGCTTCTCCCCATGGGGCTCCACCTGGAACAGCCTGCCCTCGCTCCTTTTCCCCCGCACCCTTTCCACCCGATAGACCCTTCCCCCCACCTGGAAGGTGAGGCGCACCCGGGCCTCGCTGGCGGCGGGGTGGACCAGGCTTCCCACGTTCCGCCCCACCCGGGGCACGAGGCCATAAAGGGCGAAGGCGATGGCGTCTAGAAGGGAGCTCTTCCCACTTCCCGTGGGCCCGGTGATGGCGAAAAGCTCCACGTCGGAGAAGTCCACCCCCTGCCGCTCCCGGTAGGGGCCAAACCCCTCAAGCTCCAGGCGCAAGGGCCTCAAGCTCCACCTCCTTGAGCACCTGGCCAAACCGCTCCAAAAGCGCCTCCTCCTGGCGCCCCCGCTCCTTTAGGTAGCGCTGATAGGCTTCCACCAAGCCCAGCTCCGGACCCAAGGCCCCTCCTCCCTCCTCCCAAACCCCGGCGGTCTCCACCGCCAGGAGATGGGGAAGCCCCTGGAAGAGCCTTTCCTTCACCGCCGGGGAAAGCCTGCCCTCCACCACCAGCCTGAGGTAGCCGGGAAATCGCTCCAGCTCGGGAAGCCTGCCGTCCAGCTCCTCGGGCTTCAGGCGGAAGGTTCTAAGGGGCTTACCCCACCGCTCCCGTAGGGGATAGACCTGGACCGGCCCCCTCTCGGGCACCTCCACCAGCAAGGCCCCCCGCTCCGCCTCCTCCCCCTCCCCAAAATCCAGCTGGATGAGGCTTCCCGCATACCAGGCCGTGGGAGCCTCGGAAACTTGTTGCTGGCGGTGGATGTGGCCCAGGGCCACATAGCGGGCCCCCAGGGGCAGGGCGGAAGGCGGCACGGCGTAACTACCCGTGAGGTGGAAGGCGAACTCCCCCGCCCCCGGCCGCGCCCCCACCAGGGCAAAGTGCCCCAACATGAGGGGGCTTTCCAGGTTGGAAAGGATCCGCCGCATGGCCTCGGCGTAGGTGCGGTGGCGTTCTTCGGCTTCCTGAAGGACCTTTTTCACCAGGATGCGCTCGGAAACAAATGGAAGGAGGGCCGCCTCCAGGTCCCCCACCCGGACCACCCCCCCTTCCTCCCGGAAAAGGGGCCTGCCCCTCACCTCCGCCCCCGCCAGGGCAAAGAGGGGGGAGAGGGCCTCGAGGCGCTCCTTGGGATCGTGGTTGCCCGCGATGACCAAGGCGGGAACCCCAAGCTCCCGAAGGCGCAGGAAAAACTCCACTGCCATGGCCTCGGCCTCGGCGGATACCTGGGGGCGGTCGAAGAGGTCCCCCGAGACCACCACCAGGTCCACCCCTTCCTTGGCCACCATCTCCAGGAGGGTGTTCAACGCCTCTGCGATTTCCGGGGTGCGATCCACGCCCTTTAATACCTTGCCTAGGTGCCAGTCCGCGGTGTGCAATAGGCGCACGGTTTCCATTATGCCAGCAACCCCCTTTTCACCCTAATGGGGGTGGTCATGGCCCTCGGGAGGCCCACCCCTTCCCCCCCGGAAGAACCAGGCGGCCACCAAGGTGGTGAGGGGTACCGCCAGCAGAAGCCCCAAGGAGCCCAGGACCATGGAGACCATCTCGGCGGCAAAGGGTTCTGTGTTGAGGAGGAAGCGCAAGGGGGTGGGGTCCTTGGTGAGGAGGAGGAAAAGGGGCAAGGAGCCTGCGGCGTAGGCCAGGACCAGGGTGTTCACCAGGCTGCCGATATGGTCGTAGCCCACCTCCATGCCCCTCCGGTAAAGCTCCCAAGGGCCAAAGCGGGGGTTGGCGTGGGCCAGGGCCTGGACCACCGCCGCCTGGGTCACGGTCACGTCGGTCAAGGCCCCCAAGGCCCCCACCACCACCCCCGCCAAGAAGAGGGAGACCAGGTCCACCCCACCCCATTGCCTCAGGAGGAGGGCCTCCTCCGAGGCCAGGCCCGTGAACCCCAGGGCCCGGGTGAAGAAGAGGGCCAGGAGGAGGACCAAGGCCACCGAGGCCAGGGTGCCCAAAAGGGCCGCCGTGGTCTTGCGGTTTACCCCGTGGACCAGGTAGACGGTGAGAAGCAGCACCCCCACGCTTCCCAAAAAGGCGTAGAGAAGGGGGTTCCCTCCCGCCGCCACCCTGGGGACCACGAAGTAAACCACCACCAAAAGGCTCAGGAAGGTGCCCAGAAGCCCTCTCACCCCCTTCCCCCGGCCTAGAAGGCCAGCCAGGAGGGCGAATAAGCCCAAAAGGCCAAGGAGCCAGGGGATACGGTCGGGCTCGGTGACGTAGGTCCTCCCGCCCTCCTGGTAGAGGACCACCCGCTGGCCCACCCGGTAGTGGCCGCCATCCACGGGAAGAAGGGCCTCAAGCCTCCTCCCCTCCGCCTCCACCAGGGCCACGCCCCGCTCCGTGAGGGCCAGGACCCGCCCTACCAGGTACCGGCCTTGCCCCTGGGCTAGGGCGGGGAGGAGGAGGAATCCCAAAAGGATCCAAAGGCGCATACTGCCACTCTACCCGGCTACGATGAAAACTTCTTCTCAACTTGCTATCCTAAGGCCATGGAGCGCTCCACCCGGCAACGGCGGGCCATCCGGGAGGCCTTTTTGGAGGCGGGCCGCCCCCTTTCCCCGCAGGAGGTCCTGGAACTGGCCAGGAAAAAGGTACCCTCCTTAGGCCTCGCCACCGTGTACCGCACCTTGAAGGGCTTGGTGGAAGAGGGGTTCCTCGCCCCCGTGGCCCTGCCCGGCGAGCCTGCCCGCTACGAGCCCGCTGGCAAAGGGCACCACCACCACTTCCTCTGTCGCCTTTGCGGCAGGGTGTACGAGCTCTTAGGCTGCGACCTGGCCCTGGAAGGCCACCTCCCTCCCGGATTCCAAGCCGAGGGGCACGAGGTCACGGTGTTTGGCCGCTGCCCGGAATGCGCCTAGTCCCATGCTGGGTAGGCCTCTTTGGGCTTAGTCCAGCGCACCTCTTCCAAGGCCCCGTCAAAGCGCAGGATGGCGGCGATCCGGGCCCGGGAGTAGACCCGGTAGGGTTCCTTGGGGATAAAGGCGGTCACGATGTCCACGTGCCTCGGGGTGGCGTACTCCAGCACCACATGCAGGGGGAGTTTCAGGCGCGGGGGAAAGACCATGTAGCCCAAAACCAGCATCCTTTGGTCCTCGGGATAGATGGCCAGTTCCCTGCCCCATTCCAAGGCCCTTAGCACATCCAGCTCGGTGAAGCCCTCCTGAAGCATGTGCTTGGCCACATGGGGCCCAAGCCGGTAGCGGCCTTCCCGGAGGTGGGGCAGAAGGTCGTCCAAGCGGCGCAGCTTTTTCACGGGAACCCACCCCCCTTGCCCTTCCAGTCTAAGTCCCGGGGAGGGAAAGAGTGTGGGCTTTAGCGGTAAGGCCCCAGGGCCCCAGGGTCCCGCACCGCTAAGAAGGCCCCGTAAACCTGGCTTGCCCCCGCCTTAAGGAGGGCCTCCTTGGCCCTAAGGAAGGTGGCCCCGCTGGTTAAGACGTCGTCCAGCAAAAGCCAGTTTCCCTTTACGGAAAGCACCGGGGCGAAGAGGTCCTGGGGCAAGCGCCCTCGAGCCCGGCCCCGGGTGGGCTGGCTTGGCGTGTAGCGGACCCTCCGGAGCACCCTACGGTAAGGGACACCCAGCAGCCGGGCCACCTCTTGGGCCAGGAGCTCCGGGGGGTTGTACCCCCTTAGGAGGAGGCGGGGAAGCAGCGTGGGAACCGCCGTGACCCCTTGGAGTTCCCAGCCCTGGGCCCGGACTCCCTCCGCCAGGGGCCGGGCCAGGAGGGGGGCCAGGGCAAAGCGCCTCCGGTACTTTAAGGCCCGCACCACCCCTCCCATACGGTTATAGAGACCTAGGTAGACCAGGCCTGGCCCAGGGAAAGCCCGTAGGCCCTGGCGGCAACGGGTGCAAAGGAGGGGGGCATCCAGCCTGCCCCCGCATCCCGGGCAGGTGTGCCCCAAAAGGGCCTCAAGCCAACCCCAAAGCATGGCGCAGGGCCTCGTCAAAGGGAGGATAGAGGATGCCCCTCTCCGTGACGATCCCCGTAAGGTAACGGTGGGGCGTCACGTCAAAGGCGGGGTGGTAGGCAGGAAAGCCGGGGGGAGCAAGGCGCATCCCCCTTAGCTCCAGGACCTCCTCGGCCGGGCGCTCTTCAATGGGGATGCCCTCCCCGCTTTCCAGGCCCGGGTCCACGGAGGAAAGGGGCAGGGCGGCGTAGAAGGGAATCCCGTGGTGGTGGGCGAGGACCGCCAGGGCGTAGGTGCCGATCTTGTTGGCGAAGTCCCCATTCAAGGCCATGCGGTCCACCCCCACCAAGACCACGTCCACCCGGCCCCTTGCCATGAGGAAGCCCGCCATATTGTCGGTGATCAGGGTGGCGGGAACCCCTGCCTTTTGCAGCTCATAGGCGGTGAGCCTGGCCCCTTGCAGGTAAGGCCGGGTCTCGTCCACCCAGACGTGGGACACCCGCCCCTGGCGGAAAGCCTCCACGATGGCCCCCAAGGCGGTGCCGTATCCTCCGGTGGCCAGCGGGCCCGTGTTGCAGTGGGTGAGGACCTGGCCTCGCAAAACCTTGGCCCCATGCTGGCTGATGGCCCTTTCCGTCTCCTCCACCTCGTGCCAGATGGCCAGGGCTTCCTTCAGGCTTCCTTCCAGGTTGCCCCAATGGGGGCGCATCCGGTCCAGGGCGTGGAAGAGGTTCACCGCCGTGGGTCGGCTTTGCCGCAAAAGCCGGTCCGCCTCCTCCAGGTTCTCGCCCCTTAGGTGAGCCAGCACCATGCCAAAGGCAGCGGAAACCCCTATGGCCGGGGCCCCCCGCACCACCATGGCCCGGATGGCCTCGGCCATCTCCTTGGCGGTGCGCACGGGGACAACGACCTCCTCGAGGGGAAGCCTCCTCTGGTCCAGAAGCCAGAAGACCCCTTCCTTTTCGTCAAAGCGAAAGGGCAGGATCCTTTCCACCCTTAAAGCCTAACGCAGCCTCAGCACCTTGTCGTCGTTGGGGCGCACCTGGCCCCGCCCGTCCCGGTTGGAGGTGGTGACGTACAGGGCGCCATCCGGCCCCACCTGCACCTCCCTTAGGCGTCCGTACCCGCTTAGAGCGGTATCCACCCGCACCACCCGCCAGTTGCCCCTTTCCCCCTCCAGGGAAAGCCGTAGAAGGGCCTGGCCCCTAAGCCCCGCCACGTACAGCCCTCCCCTCCAAAAGGCCAGGTTCCCGGGAGGGAAACCCTCGGGCCAGAAGTAGAGGGGGTCCCGGTAGCGGGGGTCGTTTCCCCGGCCCACCACCCGGGGCCAGCCGTAGTTCCCCCCGGGGACGATCACGTTCACCTCGTCGTGGCCAAAGCCCAGCTCCCCGCTGGGTCCATGCTCGCTGGAAAAAAGCTCCCCCGTGCCCGGGTGCCAGGCCAAGCCCTGGGGGTTGCGGTGACCATAGCTGTAGACCTCGGGCCGGGTCCCGGGCCGGTCCAGGAAGGGGTTCCCCGGCGCCGGCTTGCCCTCTGGGGTGATCCTCAAGATCTTGCCCCCCAAGGAGGAGAGGTCCTGGGCCAGCTCCCGCTCGTAGGCCTCCCCCGTGGTCACATAAAGCATCCCGTCGGGGCCGAAGGCAAGCCGCCCCCCGGAGTGCAAACCGTGGGCGCGGGCGGGGATCCCATCCAGAATGACCCGCTCCAAAATCCCCTTCTCCCCTTGGTGCCTTAGCCGCACCACCTGGTTCCTGAGGCCCCCTTCCGCCACCGTGCGGTAGGCGTAGAGGTAGGGCTCCTGGGGAAAGTGGGGATGAGGGGCCAGGCCCAAAAGCCCCGACTCCCCCTGGTGGTAGACGGGAAGCTCGGCATAGACTGTGGCCTTTCCCCCCCGCACCCGCCGGATCCGCCCCGGCCGCTCGGAAACCAGAAAGCTCCCGTCGGGGAAAAAAGCCAGGGCCCAGGGCACCTCGAGGCCCCCCACCACCTCCTCCACCCGAAGCCCCTGCCCCCGAACCAGGGAAAGCCCCAGAAGGCCCACCAGCACCCGCCTGCGGGAAACCATACCTAACCCCCTTGCGGCTGAGCCTAGCACACGCACCCGAAACCCGAGGGTGTTCCCCGCACACCCCGGGCCTAGGCCTTGGGGTCCAGGATCACCTTCACCGCCTGCCCCGAGGCCAAAAGGCCGAAGGCCTCCCGGTACCGGCTCATGGGCAGGCGGTGGGTGATGAGGGGGGTAAGGTCCACCCGGCCCGAATAGACCAAGGCGGTACCCTGCATCCAGGTCTGCCAAAGCCTTCTTCCCGCAATGCCGTAGGCGGTGATCCCCCGCATGACCAGCTCCCCCGCCAGGTCAAAGCGGATGGGATCGGAGGGAATCCCCAGGATCCTGGCCTCCCCCCCAGGGATCAGGGCCTTTAGCCCCTGGTGGATGGCGGTTTCGTTTCCGGAAAACTCCAAAAGCACCTCCACCCCGCTTCCCGTCACCTCCCGCACCACGGAAAGCAAATCCTCCTCCAGGGGGTTCACGAGCCGGTCGGCGTAGGGTCTGGCAAAGGAGAGGCGGTAGGGATTGGGGTCGGAGACCAGGATGGGCCCGGCTCCGCTGGCCCGGGCCACCATGGCCGCCATGAGGCCGATGGGCCCCGCCCCGGTGATGAGGACGCTTTTGCCGGACACCCCGCTTCCTGCGTACACCGTGTGCACCGCATTCCCAAAGGGCTCCAGAATGGCCCCCACCTCAAAGGGCAGATTCCTCGGGTTCACCCAGGCGTTTTCCGCCGGCACCACCACGTACTCGGCAAAGCCCCCGTCCCGGTCCACCCCCAGGATCTCGGTATGCAAACACACGTGGTAGTTGCCCGTGCGACAGGCGGGGCAGGCATGGCAGACGATGTGGCTTTCCAAGCTCACGTGGTCCCCCACCTGGGGCCTCTTCACCCCGGGACCCACCCGTTCCACCACCCCGCTGAACTCGTGGCCGGTGATGAGGGGGGGCTTAATCCGCCCCCTGGCCCAACCGTCCCACCGCCAGATGTGGAGGTCGGTGCCGCAGATGCTGGCGGCCTCCACCCGCACCAGGATCTCCCCCGGGCCCGGTTCGGGCAGGGGGCGCTCCACTAGGGTTAGGCCCTCTTCGGGGACCTGCTTGGCTAGAGCGCGCATACCGGGGCCATGCTACCACCGGTAAAGGGCCCCCACGCTGAAACGGGTGGCGTCGGCGGCCTCGAGGCTGAAACTCAACCCCAGGGCGGGGGTCAGGTCGTACCCCAGGGCAAAGGTGAAACGGGAAAGCCTGCCGTCCCCGGGAAGGAAGGTGGAGGCCAAGGAGAAGGTCAGGCCATCCCGCCGGTACTGGGCGCTTAGGGTCTGCTGGCCCCTGAGGTCCACCTCGTAGCCCAAAAAGAGCTCAGGGCTAAGGTACTTGCCCACGGAGAAGCGCACATCCCCCAGGTCCCCACCCTGGAGAAGGGGCACCTGCACCTGGAAGCGATCCAGCCCCAAGGCCTTGGTGAGCTCCCGTTCCAGCTGCCCCAGGACCAGGTTCTCCAAGGCGGCCCCCAGGGCCACCTGGGGTAGGGTTTCCGCCAGGCGGGTCACATCGGGGGTGCCCAGGGTGAGGAGGGCGTAGATCTCCGGCTCGCTGAGGGGGGGATCGGAGGTGAACTGGGGTTCAAGGCGTACCTTCACCCGGCCATTTTCCCGAAGGAACTCCCCCTTGGCTTGCAGGATCACCTTGTACCCCCGGGTTTCCGCCAGGGCCTTCAGCCCGAACTCGGGCAGGAGGCCCCGATCCGGTCGGAAGCGCAAGGCGCTTTCCCCTGGATCCAAAGCGAAGAGGGAATCCCATAGCCGAAAGCTTCCCCAAAGGCTTCGCACCTCCCCCGCCAAGAAGGGGTCCCCGTAGCTACCGCCCAAGAAGACCTCCCCCTTGAGCTCCCCTTGGGCCAGGCTTTCCTGCACCAGGATGCCCCGTTCTGCATAAACCCTCACCCCCTCAAACACCAAGGGCACAGGTGTGGGCTTCCCCGTGGGGGCCTGCAAGGCCACCCCCTCGCGGGAAAGCTGCCGGGTCTGGGCCTCCGGCAGGGCCAGGCGGGCCCTCAACACCTCGGCGTTTCCCGTGAGGTGGTAGGTGCCCTTTTCCTCGTAGAGGAAGAAACTCTTCACATCCAGAAGACCCTCTTGCAGGTAGTACTGGGGGTAGGCAAGGGGAAGCCGGCCATAACCCGCCAGGCGCAAGGGGAAAAGGGTCCCTTGGGCCTGGGCCTCTCCCAGCTGGATCTCCACCCCATAGCCCGGGTAGCGGAAGGCCACCTCCGCCGGGGTTTCCTCCTTAAGCCCTGGGAGGGAAACCGCTCCCTTGGCGCTCACGCGGAAGTCCTCCAAGCGCCCCTCGAGGCCCAGCCTGGCCCTTCCCGGGAAGGGGGCGAGGAGGGTGAGCTCCCCTTCCGCCTTGGCCCCGCCGTTTAGGGAAAGAAGCCCTTGGGGCAGGTACCCGGCCACCGGCCCTAACCGGAAACGGAAATCCCTAAACTCCGCCTGGAACCCATCCCCCCTGAGGCGAAGCAGCAGGCTCCCCGAGCCCTCAGGCCGGTAGGGTTTCAGGGCCGGGACCACCTGGAGCACGGGGGTAAAGACCGTGTCCTTAAGGCTCAGGTAAAGGTCGCTTCCCTCCTTACCCCAGTACCCCCCACCCTCCCAGCTCCCCCGGCCCGAAAGGCTAAGCCGGTCCACATGGACCCGCCCGCCCTCCAAGCGCAAGACCGCCTGGCCCCTAAGCTCATCCCCCGCCCCCACAAAGCGCAAGGCCTCCCCCACCAAGACCCCCTCGCCCTTTAGGGGATCCGAGAGGGGAAGGCGCAGGCGCACCGCTCCCGTCCAGTAGGCCTCCCCCTCCAAAGGGCCCGCCACCGCCATGAGGAGGAGGTGGAGGGGGAAACCCCTCGGGGAAGCGGCAAGGTCCAGCCGCTCCCCCTCGAGGTCCACCCGGAAGGCGCTTTCCCCAAGCCGCCCCTCCCCCCTAACCCCTCCCCGTGCCAGGAGGCCCAGGAAGCGAAGGGGTAGGCGGGTGCCCGACACCCCTGCCTCCCCTTCCAGCTGGGCCTGGGCTTCCAGGCCTTTTATGGCTAGATTTCCAGAAACCCAGCCTTTCAAGTAGGGGGCATAACGGCCGGCAAAGTCTTCCAGATTGGCCCGCTCCAAGCGCACCTCCCCAGCCAGGGGTAAGAGCTTGCCCTTGGCGGTGATGCGGCCCACGGATCCCTCCAGCACCCCCTCCACCCCATACCCTTCCCCGAAGACCCGGCCCCGGAAGCGGCTTTCCAGGGGGGGAAGGGGAAGGTCTACCCGAAGCTCCCCCGCCGCAGGGTAGGAAAGGGCACCAGCAAGGTAGGGGCCTTGGGCCTCGAGGCGGGCCTGGAGAAGCTTCCCCGAAAGCCTTATGACCTGCTCCCCCGCCCGGTAGGTAAGCCGGTAGGCTCCGGAAAGGTCCACCTCTCCCTCCAGGCTCCCTGCCCCCGCCACCCACCAGGGGAAGGCGGGATGCTCCCCCATAAGCCGCACCCGCTCCCCCTCCCCCTCCAGGCGCAAGGGGAAGCCGTAGGGGCGCAAGGCCAAGGACCCCTCCACCCTCCCTCCGGCGTAGCGCAAGGCCCCTTCCCCTTCTGGGCTCACAAGCAGCAGGGAAAGCCCCTTCAGGTCCAGCCTTCCCTCCAAGGGCAGGTCCAAGCCGGGTACCCGGTACCCCACCTTGAGGCCCTCCCCCTCGCCCCGCACGGCCAGCCCCCCGGGAAGAAGGCCCTGCAAAACCCTTCCCTCACCTTCCGCCCGGCGGGAAGCCAGGTCCAGGCGCACCCCCCCCACCTGCAGAAGGGGCCAGGCCAGAAGAACCCTTTCCCCCAGGACCTCCCCGGAAAGCTGGGGAAGGCCCTTTCCAGAAAGCTCCAGGCTTCCCTCCTTAAAGGCCAGCCTCCCCCGCCAGGCCTCCTTCCAGTCCACCTCCCCCTCCAAGTCCCCCTGGAAGGCGAGAACGAGCCCTTCCTCCCCATACCGCCCCTGGGCCTGGGCCTGGCGGCCAAAGGCCTTCAGGGAAAGGTCCAGCCCCACCTCCCGCCAGGGGCCTGCCACCTTGCCCGAAAGGCTTAAGGGACCGTAGGTAAACCCCTGAAGCACCAGGTCAGGCCCTTCTGGACCCAGCCTTCCCGATACCCCCTTCCCGGAAACCTCCACCTGGAACCCGGGTAGGCCCACAAGGCCGAGCTCCACCTCCCCGTACCGGTACCGGCCCCCAAGCCACTCCCCGGGGTAGACCCCCTCGGCCCAAAGCTCCCCCAGGCCCCGGGGCAGGGCCCCGGCGTAGCGGTAGGCCAGGCGGAAGGGGTGGAGGTCGAGCCGCCCCTCAAGGGGAAGGCCCTCCCCCATGAGGTCCAGGCCCAGCCCCGCTCCCCGGATCAGGACCCCCCCGTAAGGGCTGGAAACCCTCCCCTCCCCAAAGACCTCCCCCAGGTAGCCTTCCTTCGCCCGGTAGGCGTAGCTTCCGGTAAAGGCGTACTCCCCGTGGGCCAGGCCGCCTCGCACCTCCCCCTCGAGGCCCGGGCACCCGCCCAGGGGAGCCGGCAGGCAGAACCTGCCCTCCAGGCCTCCCCTCCAGGCCCCCTCCCCCTTTAGCTGGAACGTACCCGCCCCCAGGTCCACCCCTCCCGCTATCCCCCCCTGGGGCAGAGGGTAGCGGAGGGCGAGGAGGCCGGAAAGCCCTTTGCGGTAGCGGGCCTCCCCCCGAAGCCTTGGCCCCTGGAAATCCCCCAACACCTCCCCATCCCCGTACCGGAGCCTTACCCTTTCCCCCAGCACCTCCCCCGAAAGCTCCGCCCGCAGGGGCCATGGCCAGGCCTTCCCGGAAAGCCACCCCTCTGGGCGCTCCAGGCGGACCTCGAGGGCCTCCGGCCAGGGCCCGTCCCCTTGGGCCTTAAGCCGCACGGGGACACCAAAGGGGGTTAGATCCCGGTCCAGGTCCAGGACCAGATGCCCCTCCGCCAATCCCAAGCGGAAACCCTCCGCCTCCCCCACCAGGGAAAGGGCCTCCACCCCTAAAGGCCCGCCCCGGTAGCGGTAGGCGAAGCGGAAGGGCAGGGCCTCCCCCTTCCCCAAGAGGCTTCCTTGGCCCTCCAGGTGGCCCCAGGGCTGGCCCCGGAGGGCCTCGGGCCACCCCGCCTGGAAGGCCCCCTGGGCCTCGAGGCGGGCTTGGCCCAGCTCCAGGCGGTACCGGGCCTTCCCGGAAAGGAGGAGGCCCTCCAGGGTGGCTTCCCCCCTCGCCTCCCCCGGAAGGCCCCTGCCCTCCAGGGTAAGGCGCAAGGGGCCCTCTCCTTTCCCCTTCAGGGCAAGCCCATGCCCCTCCGCCCAAACCTCCCCCAAGTACCCTTCAGGACCCCAGGTGAGGTCCGCCCGCAAGGCCATCCCCTCCACTTCCCCTTCCCCCTTGGCCCAAAGGTGCCAGGCCCCGTCGTACCGGACCCCCAAGGCCAAGGGGGCCTGCCAGGCGAGGTGGGCCCGGGCCCCTTCCCCCTCGAGGCGCAAGGGCCCTTCCTGTTCCAAAAAACGGAGGCTCTTAAACCTCCCCTCCCCCCAGTAGCGGGCCCCTTCCCACGCCAGGGTAAGGACCCCTTCCCCGTAAGGGGAGGCGTGCCGCAAGACCCCCTCCCCCTTCAAGGCCAGCAGGTTCACCCGGCCCCTCACCGCCGTCTCTCCCAGCCCTTCCCCTCGGTAAAGGACCTCCAGGGAAAGGGCCTCCCAAGGACCCCTAAGCCCAAGCTCCAGGGAACCATAGCGGAAATCCCCCTCCACCTCCCCCTTGAGGCCAGGCCCCAGGCGAAGCCTCCCCTCCCCGGAAACCTTCCCCAGGCCCCCAAGCCATCCCTCCTTGGGGTTCCAGGCCAAACCCAGGTCCCGCTCCGGCAGCAAAAGGCGTACAACGCCTTCCCGGTAGTCCAGGGCCAAGGGCTCCTTTCCATAGCGCAGCTGGGCCCAGACTTCCCCTTCCCCCCGAAGGGAAAGCCTGCCCTCCGCCCTACCCGAAAGGGGAAAGCCTAACGCCTCGGCCAGGGGGGCCACCTCCTCCAGGACGAAGCGCACCTCCTCCCCCCTTAGCCCCGCCCTTCCCCCCTCCCAGTCCAGGGCGAGGGAGGGGACCTCGGCGAACCCTCCCCGGAAGGCGAAGGCCAGGCCAGCGAAGCGCCCTTCCCCCTCCCCTTCCACCCGAAGCCCCTGGCCCTGGAAGCTTCCTTGAAGCCTCCCTTCCCGTCCCCAGGCGGCAAAGGGCAGGGTGAAGCTTCCCCTATAGCTAAGCCCCTCGCCCTCCAGGGCAATGGGACCCTGCAAGCGGTAGCGGAGGCTTCCCCCCTCGGTCCAGACCCGGCCGGAAAGGGGCAAGGCCCCCAGGTAGGGAAGCCCGGCCTCGCCGGAAAGCTCCAGGCTTAGGGCCCGCCAGGGCCCACCCCCTTCCGCCACCCAGCGGAGGGCCACCCCGTCCCGCTGGTATGCGCCCCGGAGGGCCAGAAAGAGCCCCTCCGGGGAAACCCTACCCTCCCCTTGGAAGTAGGGCCCAAGGAGCCTGGCCCGGGCGGAAAGAAGCTCCTTCCCCGTGAGGAGAGCCTCCCCATAGGGGCTTTCCAGCCGGAGGCTTCCCCCCCGGGTGCCCCAGGTGCCCCTAGCCCTTACGGGAAGCCCCCAAGGGGAAAGGTCAAACCCTTCCGCCTGCAGCAAGAGGCTCAGCCCCTTCTCGTATCCCCCTAGGATGCGAAGGCCGGGGGCTTGGCCAAAAAAGCGCAAGCCTACCCCCTGCCCCACCAAGCTCAAGGTCAAAGCGGGTTTCCCCAGGCGGGCCTGGGCCCGGTAGGAAAGCCCAAGCAGGTCCAGCCGGCCCGTCACCCCCACCGCACCCACATAAGGGGCCTCCCCCTGCCCCCTTACCCCCAGGTCCCGCCAGGCCCCCTGGGCCTCCAGGCGGCCCCAGGGAAGGGAAAGGCTAAGACGGCCTCCCTCCAGGGTGCCCACCGCCTGGAACCGTCCGGAAAGGCCCCGGTAACTCCAGGGGAGGTCCAGATGAAAGGGGAACCCTTCGGCGAAGTCCAGCCGCCCCACCCCCTCCACCTCCAGCCCCCTTCGGTCCAGGTGGAAGGAAAGCACGGGTACCTCTAGCCCCTCCGGCCAAGGGGGTTTCAGCTGGCCCCTCACCTCAAGCTGGGGGTAGACCTCACCCTGGCCCTCGGCATACCCCTCGAGGCCCAGCAACCGAAGCCTCCCCCCCTCCCCCTTTAGCACCCCCGCCAGCCAGGGGCTTTCCACCCGGGCATGGCCCCGGAAGCCCCCGTCCCAAGCCAGGTCCGCCTGGAGGGCTAGGGGTCCAAGCTCCGCCCTTCCCTTCAGGCTTAGCCCCTTCTGGTAGCGCAGAAGAAGGTCCTGGGCCCTCAGGACCAGGCCGGGCTCGGGGTCGTAGGCCCCGGCGAAGGGAAGCTCCCCCAAAGGGGTCAAAAGCCTCCCCTGGACCTCCGTCCCCAGGCGGCGCAACCTTCCTTCCGCCTCCAGGTAGCGGCCCCTTAGGCTAAGCCTCCCCGAAAGCCCCCCTTCCCGGTACAGGGCCTGGCCGGAAAGCCGGAACTCGTCCAAGGCCCGGATGGGTAACCCCCGGAAGCTAAGGGCCAAGGCCCCGCCCCGGTACACCCCTTCCCCATGGGGGGTCTGGAAGCGGTAGGCCCCTCCTTCCTGCCACACCTCCAGGGGAAAGGCGGTGTAAGGGGAGTTGTAGCGCAAGCGGGCCTGCAGCCTTCCCCCAAGAAGCCTGCCTTCCCCTTCCAGCCTCCCCACCTGCAAGGGCGTGGGGGCGAGCCGAAGGCCAAGCTGGCTCCAGCTTCCCCCCAGGGCCAAGGGGCCAAGCCGCCCCTCCACCCGGTCCCCTTCCCCCACCACCTCCCCCGAGAGGTCCAGGGGTAGGAAGAAGGGTAGGCGCACTCCGGGGCTTTCCACCCGGGCCTGCCAGCGGCTTCCTTGGCTCCTGAAGGCCACCTGGGCCAAGCCTTCCAAGGGCTTAGGCCAGGCCACCTGGCCCTGGGCCTCGGTGCGGTTTCCCTGGCCCTTCAGGGAAAGCCGGCTCCCAAGGGAGTCCTCGAGGCTCGCCCGGTAATCCTGGCCCACCAGGCCCACGCCCAGCCGGTAGGTGCGGTCAAAGAGCTTCCCCTCCGCCTTCGCATCCAGCCGGAAAACCCGGTCAAAGGAAAGGGTCCCCCGGTGGCGAAAGGGCTCCCCCAAAAGCCGCCCCTCCCCCACAAAACGCCCCTGGACCCGGATCTGGTCCCAGCCTTCCCCTTCCAGCCAAAGCTCCCCATCCCCCTCCACCGGCAAGGAGAGGCGGTAGTGCCGGGCCAGGGCGGGAAGGGTAGGCCGCCCCTCTAGGGAGAAGCGGTAGCGCTCCCCCCTAAGGTCCACCTCCACCCGGGCGGAAAGGGGGCCTTCTAGACCCCTTCCCCTTAGCTCCGCCTCCACCCGATCCTCCCTTAGGCGGATGGGCCCCGCCACCTGGGTGAGGGTGAAGCCCACAAGCTCCACCACCCCCCCTTCCACCTGGGCCTCCCCTTCCACCCCCGAGGGCAGGAGGCGGAAAACCCCGGAAAGCCTCCCCCCCTTAAGCCCCTGGTAGAAAAAGGAAAGCCCCCTCACCTCGCCCCTATAGCCAACCTCCCAGGCGGAAAGGTCCGGGGCTAAGGCCCGGGCCTCCCCCCGGAAGCTTCCTCCCGGAAGCCGGGCGAGGAAGGCATAGGGGTTTTTCCCGCTTAGGGTTAGGCGCAAGGGGGGCAGGAAAAGCCGCTTCCCTTTAGGAAGCTCCACCTGGACCTCCTCCAGCCGGAGTTGCCGAAAGACGGTCCTAATGGCAGGGGGCGGCCCCGGCTTCTTTGGGATCAGGGCCTCCCAGGTGGGCGTTATCCTCGCCCTGCTTATGGCCAAGGAGAGGGGAAGCTCCTTGCGCAAGAGGCCCAGGAGGTCATAACCCAGGCGCACCTCCTCCGCCTCGAGGGCCACCCCCTCCCCTTGGAGCCGCACCCCCTTCAGGCGAAGCCCAAGAAGGAGATGCCCCCCCACCTCCCGCACCTCCCCCCTAAAGCCCGCCAAGGCCATACCCCGCTCCACCGCCTTCCGGAGCAGGGGGGGCCAGGCCAGTAGGAGGATGAGGAAGAGGATAAACCCCAGGAGGAGGGAAAGCCCCCACCGCATCCCCCTTAGCATAGAGAAGGGAGATGAAAACCTCGTGGCAACCCCTTAGACTACCCCCACCCGCTTCGCCCAGGTGGGGCCAGGCTCCCCGGCACCCACGGAGCGCCCTCCAGCGGTAGGCCGCCCCTGGCCCCGGCCAGGCCTTCTTCCCGATCCCGGTGCGCCCACGGGATCCGGGGGTAAACCTTGGGGGATAATGGACGCATGCCGCGCCTTGTAGCCTTGGTGAAGGGACGGGTACAGGGGGTGGGGTACCGGGCCTTCGCCCAGAAAAAGGCCCTAGAGCTTGGCCTTTCCGGCTATGCGGAAAACCTCCCCGACGGCCGGGTGGAGGTGGTGGCGGAAGGCCCCAAGGAGGACCTCCTCGCCTTCCTCCACCACCTGAAGCAAGGCCCCCGCTTGGCCCGGGTGGAGGAGGTGGAGGTAGGGTGGGCCGAGGAAACCGGCCTTAAGGGCTTTTACGTGTACTGAGGGGCCTGGGCCCAGGCCTGGGGCCGCACGCCCACCTTCAGAAGGGCCTCGGCCAGGGCCCCTTTGAGCTCGGGAAGCCCCGTGCCCTTTAGAGCGGAAACCGCTATTCCCCCCAGCCTTTCCCGCAGGTAGAAGAGGTCGTAGGGGGCTGCCCGGTCCGCCTTGGAGAGGGCCAAAACCCTAGGGGCCTCCACCTCGAGTTCCGCCAAGAGCTCCTCCACCACCCGGTACCGGCCCAAGGCCCCCTCCTCGGAGGCATCCAGGACATGGACCAGAAGGTCCGCTTCCCTTACCTCCTCGAGGGTGGCCCGGAAGGCGGTGAGAAGCTCCTTGGGCATCTGGCGGATGAAGCCCACGGTGTCGGTGAAGAGCACCTCCCCCACCCCCGGCAGGAAGCCCCTGCGGGTAAGGGGCCTAAGGGTGGCGAAGAGCTTGTCCTCCCCCGGCTCCCCGCCCCGGGCTAGGGCCTGAAGGAGGGTGGTCTTGCCGGCGTTGGTGTAGCCCACCACGGCGATGAGGGGCACCCCCCGGCGCTTCCTTTGCCTCCTCGCCTCCTCCCGGCGCCGGGTGTACTCCTGGAGCTTGTGGCTTAGGTGGGTGATCCGCTCCTGGAGCCTCCTTCGGTCCACCTCCAGCTTGGTCTCCCCGGGGCCCCGGGTGCCGATCCCACCCCCTAAGCGGCTCAGCTCCTTCCCCTTCCCCACCAGGCGGGGGAGGAGGTAGCGGAGCTGGGCCAGCTCCACCTGGGCCTTGGCCTCGGGGGTTTTGGCGTGCAGGGCAAAGATGTCCAGGATGAGCTGGGTGCGGTCTAAGACCTTTAGGCCCGTGGCCCTTTCGATCTCCCGGGCCTGGGTGGGGGTAAGCTCCTGGCCGAAGATCAGGGTGGAAGCGTTCTCGTGGTAGGCCAGGCTTTTCAGCTCCTCCAGCTTGCCCAGGCCCACCAGGTACCGGGGGTCCAGGTGGGGGCGGAAGACCAAGACCTTCTTCACCGGCACCCCCCCCGCGGTGCGGGTGAGTTCGGCGAGCTCCGACAGGTAGGCCTCCGCCTCAGGACCCTCCCCCCGGTCGATGCCCACCAGGATGGCCCGCTCCCCGCTCCCATCCAAAAGTTCCCGCACCCGCACCTGGCGGGCCATCTCCTCCTCCAGGGCCTCCACCTCCTTCAGATGATCAAACTCCAGGTACTGGAAGTAGGGCCTGGGGGGCAGGATGCGCCAGTCCTCCTCCTGGGAGCGGGGTGGGGCCAGGAAGGCCAGGTGCAGGGTGGTGGGCCTGCCGTCTTCCACCTCGAGGGCCGCCAGGCTATCCAGCCGGTTCAGAAAGAGCACGGTAAGGTCCGGCCGGGAAAGCCCCCCCTTGCCCAGGTGGGTGTGGAGGAGGCGGAAGCCCGATAGCCTCCTCTCCCCCTTGGCCCCCTCGGGGATGGGCAGGTCCTTGGCATCCCCCACCCCCACCCGCACCACCCGGCCCTCCCGGTCCAAAAGAAGGCTGATGGGCCTCCCCACCTCCTGGGAAAGCCCAGCCAGGGCCTGGGCCAGCTCGGCCGTGAGGACCCTCTCCTTGGGGATTCGCCTGCGGTACAGGTTGGAAAGCCGCTTAAGCTCGCTCTTCTTGAGCCCCTCGGACTTACCGAAGATCTTCTCCAAGGCACCTTCAGTATAGCAAAGAGGAAAGGCCCCGTGTCCCCAAGGCCAAAAACCCGGTAGCCTGGGGGAGGTGCGTTGGGCCTTCCTTTTCCTCCTTGTCCTCGCCGCCTCCCTTCTGCCACCGCCGGGCCCTACGGGAGGGGGGTACGACTGGATCGCGGTCCTGGGAGCAGCCCAGTATGGGGGAAGGCCCTCCCCCATCCTGGAAAGGCGCCTCGAGGCGGCCCTTCTCCTTTACCAGAAGGGCCTCGCCTCCAGGGTGGCGGTGGCGGGGGGCAGGCTCCCCGGGGACCGGTACAGCGAAGGGGAGGTGGGCTGCCGCTACCTCAGGAGCAAGGGGGTGCCGCAGGAAGCCCTCCTCTGCGAAACCCAAAGCCAAACCACCTACGAGAACCTCCTCTTCCTCAGGCCCCACCTCTTTGGGCGCATCCTTCTGGTCACCGACACCCCCCACCTGCCCCGGGCCCTTTTCCTCGCCCGGCTCCTAAGCCTGGAGGCCGAGGGGTACCCGGTGCCCGGGGAATACCCCCCCGCCTACTGGCTCCGGGAAGCCCTCTACCGCCTCTGGCTCTACCTGGGCCTAAGGCCCTTTCCCGGGGGAGGCGGCCTCAAGAGCCTTCCTCCAAGCGCTTCAGGGAATCCAGGTACCCCTGCAAAAGGGCCCTGAACTGGGCCAGGAAGAGGGACTTCTCCTGCTTGGCCCGCTCCACCTCCCCCTTAAGGCGCCTCAGCTCCTCCGCCGCTTCCCTTAGCACCTGGTCCTTGGCCGCCAAGGCCTCCTTCCTGATCAGCTCCGCCTCCCGTTCCGCTTGGGCCTTGAGCTCGCGGGCGATGCGCTCCGCCGCCACCACCGCCCGCTTCAGCTCCCCTTCCGCTTCCTTCAGGCGGGCGTTTTCCTCTTCCAGGGCCCTTACCTGGTTTCTAAGGTCCTCGTTCTCCCGGATGAGGCCTTCCAGGACCTCGGCCACCCGGGCTAGGTAAGCCCTGACCGCCTCCTTCTGGTAGCCGCGAAGCCCGGTGGGGAACTCCTGGTAGCGAATGTCCAAGGGAGTTAGGTCCATGCGCCTTTCAGTCTACAAAAAGGGCCCGGCCCACCCGCACCAGGGTGGCCCCCTCCTCAATGGCGATGGGGAAGTCATCGGACATGCCCATGGAGCGCTCGGGAAGGCCATACCGGTCAGCCAGCTGCGAAAGCCGGCGGAAGATGGGGCGCACCACCCCTTCAGGCCCGATGGGAGGCACGGTCATGAAGCCGAGGACCGCAAGGTGCTCCATCTCCCGTATGCGGGCCAGGGCCTCGGGGAGTTCCTCCTCCAAAAACCCGTGCTTCTGGGGTTCCCGGCCCAGGTTCACCTCCACCAACACCTTAAGCCTAACCCCCTCCCGCTCCCCCACCCGCTCCAAGGCCTCCGCCAGGCGCAAGGAATCCAGGGAGTGGATGAGGGCAAAATGGGGGGCGAACTTGGCCTTGTTGCGCTGCAGGGGGCCGATGAGGTGCCACTCGGCCTCGAGGGCCTCCATCTTCCCCAAGGCCTCCTGCACCCGGCTTTCCCCCAAGGGAAAGGAGCCGTAGCGGAGGACCTTTTCCCTTATCTCCTCCACGCTCCTCCCCTTGGTCACCGCCACCAGGCGCACCCCCTTGGGGTCCCGGCTTGCGCGGCGGCAGGCGGCCTCCATGGCTTCCAGTACCTGGGGAAGCCCCATGGCCTAAAGCTCGGCCAGGATGCCCCGCACCAAGCGGCGGAAGACGGGGCCGGTCTTGGCGGCCACCGCCAGGACCTCCTCCTCGGTGGCGTGGTGCTCCCTTTCCGGCACCGCCATGTCCGTGATGGTGGAAAGGCCCAAGACCCTGGCCCGCAAATGCCTTAAGGCGATGACCTCGGGCACCGTGGACATGCCGATGGCATCCGCCCCCAGTTCCCGAAGCATCCGCAGTTCCGCCCGGCTGGCAAAGCTGGGGCCCAAAAACCAGGCGTAAACCCCCTCAAAGAGGTGCAGGTCCTGCCTCCTGGCCACCTTGCGGGCAAGCTCTATCAGGGCGGGGTCATAGGCCTCAAACATCACCGGGAAACGGGGGCCTAAGCGCTCGTCGTTTTTCCCCCTTAGGGGGTTGACCCCGGTCACGTTCAGGTAGTCCAGGTGGAGCATGATCCCCCCGGCCTGGAACCTGGGGTTTAACCCCCCCGCCGCCGAGGTGAGGATAAAGGTCTTGGCCCCCAGGAAATACCCCACCCGCACGGGGAAGACCACCTCCTCGGGGCTATAGCCCTCGTAGTAGTGGACCCGGCCCTGATAGACCAGAACCCGTTTGCCCTCAAGCTCCCCCAGGACCAGCCTCCCCGCGTGCCCGGGGGCGGTGGAAAGGGGAAAGTGGGGAATCTCCCCGTAGGGGATCTCCGCCTCCTTGGCCACCTCCTCCGCCAAGGGGCCAAGCCCCGAGCCCAAGACAATCCCCACCTCCGGCACGAAGCCCGTCTTAGAACGAATGTAGGCCACCGCCTCCTGGATCTTCTCGTAGACCTCCATGGCGGACATTCTACTCTCACGCCCCCTTCACCCGCCTCTGGTAAGCTTTCCGCCATGAAACGGCTTTTTGCCCTGGTCCTCTTGGGCCTCATGGCCCTGGCCGCCCCCATCCGCGAGGTGGTGGTGGAAGGCGGCGATCCCGTTCTCCAGGCCCTGGCCCGGGCCGCCTTGCCCTTTGGCGTGGGGGATGAGCCGGGGAACCTCGAGGAGGCCAAGAAGGCCCTCCTGGCCACCGGGTACTTCCAAGGGGTGGAGGTGCGGCTGGAAGGGGATGTCCTTAAGGTCCTCCTCACCCCCTACCCCCCCATCGGCCAGGTGCAGGTGGAGGGCAAAGCCTTCCCCCAGGAGGTCCTCTTGCACTTTCTGGAGCAGAACTTCGCCATCGGCAAAGAGGCCACCTATAACCCCATAAGGGCCGGGGAAGCGGCCAAGGCCTTGGCCGAGGCCTACCGGCAAAACGGCTTCCCCTTTACCCCCAAGGTGGAGGTGGAGGCCAAGGAGCAAGGGGGCAAGATGCTCCTCACCTTCCGGGTGGAGGAAAGCCCGGAGGTGAAGGAGGTGCGCCTCAGGGGGGTGAGCCTTCTGCCTGAGTCCGAGCTCCTCAAGACCCTGGAGCCCCTGAAGGGCCCCTTTGACTTCGCCAAGTACCAGGAGGCCCTTAGGGCCTTGGCCGCCCGCTACGAGCGGGCGGGCTACCGCTTTAGCGGCCCCGATGCCCAGGAAAGCCGCCTCGAGGCGGGCCTCCTCACCGTGGTGGTGCGGGAGCCTAAGGTGGTGCGCCTGGAGGGAGAAGGTTTGGACCTAACGGGTTTCCCCCTGAAGCCCGGGGATTACCTGCGCTATGACCTCCTCCTGGAAGGGGTGCAGGCCCTTTCCAAGAGGCTTTCCCGGGTGGTGAACTTCACCCTCACCCCCGAGGGGGAGGGGGTAGTGGTCCAGCTCCAGCTGGGCCCGGAAGGGGGGGTGATCGAGCGGGTGGAGCTAAGCGGCAACACCGCTTTCCCCACGCAAACCCTCCTGGGCCTCCTCCGGCTTAAGCCCGGCGAGGTCTACACCCCCGCCTTGGCCCAGGAGGACGCACGGCGCATCGCCAGCTACTACCAGGAAAGGGGCTACGAGGTGGCCGACGTGCGCTATGGCTTTCAGGAGGGGGTTTTCCGCTTGCAGGTGCTGGAGCTTAGAATCGGGGGCTACCGCCTGGAGTGGCAGGGGGAGCACCGCACCCAGGAGGAGGTGATCCTCAGGGAGCTTCCCAAGCCGGGAAGCCTCTTCAGCGTGCCCGCCCTGCGCCAAGCCATCGCCCGCCTCATGGCCACGGGGCTTCTTTCCGAGCCCCCCCGGGTGGGCCTGGCCCCTGGGGAAAAGGAGGACCAGGTGCTGGTGGTCCTCTCCCTGAAGGAGGCCCGCACCGGGCTCTTCCAGCCCGCCTTGGGCTGGAGCTCCTTGGAGGGCTGGTCGGGAAGCGTCTCCTTCAAGGAGACCAACCTCTTCGGCCTGGCCCACCAGGTGGGGGTGGACCTGGCCTTCGTGCAAAACGACGCCAAGGACAACCTCTCCCTCTCCGCCAGCTACACCATCCCCTGGCTCTACCTGGACTACCTGGACCTCCAGGAGGTGCGCACCAGCCTCTCCTTTAGCCTCTTCTCCACCCCCATCGGCAACAACAAGCTTTTGGACGGGAGCACCGAGACCGGCTGGGAGTACACGGAACGCCGCACCGGGGCCAGCTTCTCCCTCTCCCGCCCCTTCTCCCAGGACTTGGAGAACCTGCGCCTCTCCTTGGGGCTTTCCGCCCGGCGGTCCACGTATGCCCTCGAGGTCTATGACCCCAACGCCCCCTGCAACCCCGCCGTCAGCGATCCCAACGACCCCAAGTACTGCGACGGCACCGGGTACAAGAACCCCACCCTGGCCCGAAGCCTCCTCCCCACCCCCGGCTGGACCCTGAGGCTGGACACCGGACTCACCTACACCGATGTGGACAACCCCCGCTTTCGCACCCAGGGCTACGAGGCAAGCCTCAGCACCGGCTTGGGCCTTTCCTTCCCCGACACGGGGGGGCGGAGCTTCTTCGTGCCCTTGGTGGCCACAGGGAAGACCTACCTGCCTCTGGACGAGGAAAGGCGCCAGGCCCTGGCCTTCCGCCTCTCCGCCGGCACCCTTTTGGGCTTTCCCCCGGAAAGCGAGCGCTTCTTCCTCTCCGGGGGTGGGGCCGAGGCCTTCCTCCTAAGGGGCTACGAGGACCGCAAGTACGGGGGGCTTTCCTTCGCCACGGGGAGCGTGGAGTACCGCTACGACTTCCGCCTCTCCCCCCAGGGGGGCACCAACCTCTACGGCATCCTCTTCACCGACTTGGGGCTTGCCGACAACACCGGCGGGGTCAAGTGGGGGGCAGGCCTGGGCTTCCAGCTGGACCTGGACCTCTTCGGGGCCCTTCTTCCCTCCTTGCGCCTGGACTACGCCTTTAGCCCGGAAAGCCCCACGGGAAGGCTCCACTTCCGCATCGGGCCCATGTTCTAAGGCCTTTGGGGAAGCCCTCTTTTGCGCTACAATGGGCCCGTGGCCCAAGAGGTCCTAGGCCCTACCCCAAAAGCCCTCGCCCAAGTGTGCAGCCGCTTTGGCGTACGGCGCCTTTGGGTGTTCGGTTCCTTTGCCCGGGGAGAAGCAGATGCGGAAAGCGACCTGGACCTTTTGGTTGAGTTCCAACCCGGCAAGGTACCGGGCCTGGACTTCCTGGCCCTGGAAAACGAGCTTTCCCGCCTCCTGGGCAGGCGGGTAGATCTCCACACACCACGAAGCCTAAGCCGTTACTTCCGGGAAGAGGTTCTTAAGGAGGCCCGCCCCCTCTATGAGGAAACGGAACCTTTCTGACCGAACCCGCCTCCTCCATATGCGGGATGCCGCCCAGAGAATCCAGGAGCTATCCCTGCAGGTAGACCTTGCGGCCTTAGCCCCCCAAGATATCCCGGCGCAGCATCGCTGACCTTCGCAACCGGCTTATCCATGAATATTCTGACGTGGACATGGAAATCGTGGCTGCCATCGCCCACAAGGACATACCCGTTCTCATCCAGCATCTGGAAGCCATTTTGGTGGAGGAAGAAAAGGGGTCATAGTTGCGCCAAAGCTCGGCCTACCGCAAACTATCCTTGACGCCCCTGGGCGTCCCTGCCATGAAAGCCTACCTAGGCCTCTACACCGCAAGGCTGGAAACCCCGGCCCGTAGCCTCAAGGAAAAGCGCGCCCTCATCAAGCCGGCCCTGGAGCGGGTCAAGGCCCGCTTTCCCGTTAGCGCCGCCCGGCTCTACGGCCTGGACGCCTGGGGCTTTGAGGTGGTGGGCCTGAGCCTTCTGGGCAACGACCCCGCCTGGGTGGAGGAAACCCTCAGGGAGGCCGCCCGCTTTCTGGCCTACCAGGGGGCTTTCCGGGTAGCCCTGGAGGCGTTTCACCTGGAGGCCATAGACCTAGACGGCTTGGTCTAGACCCGCTCCACCGCCAAGGCCGTGGACCCCCCGGTCCCGTGGCAGATGGCCGCCAGACCCCGCTCCTCCCCCTTGACCTCCAGGGCATTCAAGAGGGTGACCAGGATCCTGGCCCCGCTGGCCCCGATGGGGTGGCCTAAGGCCACCGCCCCCCCGAAGACGTTCAGGCGCTCA
Source organism: Thermus caldifontis (assembly GCF_003336745.1). Lineage (NCBI taxonomy): Bacteria > Thermotogati > Deinococcota > Deinococci > Thermales > Thermaceae > Thermus > Thermus caldifontis. The sequence continues at coordinate 315,583 of NZ_QGMX01000001.1, forward strand.
TAGGGCACCCCCAGAAGCCGGTGGAAGAGGACGTTATTCAGGGCAAAGGCCTCGTTGTTCTCAAAGAGGCCGAAGTCCTTGGTCCCCATGCCCAGCCGGTCCAAAAGACGCTTCACCGCCGGAATGGGAGCCTCGGGGAAGCGCCAAGCCTCCCCCGCCGCCCAGGCCCCTCCCAGCACCCGGGCCAGGGGCTTGAGGCCATGGGCCTTCACCGCCTCCTCCGAGGCCAAAAGGAGGGCCGCCGCCCCGTCGGAAATCTGGCTGGCGTTCCCGGCGGTGAGGATGCCATCCTCCTTGAAGGCGGGCTTCAGGGCCGCCAAGGACTCCAAGGTGGTCTCGGGGCGGATGCCCTCGTCCCGGTCCACCACCACCCTCCCCCTCTTCCCGGGAAGCTCCATGGGGGCCATCTCCCGGGCAAACCACCCCTTCTCCGTGGCCTCCGCCGCCCGCCGGTGGGAGTGGTAGGCCACCTGGTCCACCTCCTCCCGGGATACCCCATGGTCCTGGGCCAGCCTCTCCGCCTGCTCCCCCATGGCCTCGCCCGAAAACGGGTCCGATAGACCGTCCCGGAGCAAGATATCCTGGAGGTTTTCCGGCGCCCCCATGAGGAACTTGTACCCCCACCTGGCCCTATGGGAGAGGTAAAACCCCGCCTGGCTCATGGACTCCATCCCCCCGGCCAGGACCAGGTGGGCCTCCCCCGTGCGCAGGAACTGCACGGCGTTCATCACCGCCATCATCCCCGAGGCGCAGACCATGTCCACCTGGTACCCGTCCACCTCCTTGGGGATGCCCGCCCTCAGGGCCGCCTGCCGGGGCAGTAGCTGCCCGTGCCCGGCTCTCAGCACATTGCCGAACACGTAGAGGTCCAAGGCCTTCCCCTCCACCCCGGCTCGGGCCAGGGCCGCTCGCATGGCGTGGGCCCCCAGCTCCACCGGGCTTACGTCCTTAAACGCCCCCCCAAACTTTCCGATGGGGGTGCGCACCGCGGAAACGATATACACCTCTTGCATGGGCCTATCATACCCCGGTTCCTGCGGCAAGGGTCCTGGTAAGCGATGGGTATACTGGCTCCAGATGACCAGCCGAGGCCTTACCCTTTTGGAGTTATTGGTTGTCCTAGGGGTCCTAGGGGTGTTGCTGGGGCTAGGCCTTCCCCTCCTTTCCCCCAATCGCTTGGCCCTGGACACCGCCGCCCGCTCCCTGGCGGCGCAGGTTACCCGGGCCAGGTTGGAGGCCATCCGGCAAAACAGCTTTGCTGGCCTGGTGGTCTTCACCCAGGACGCAGGGGGGTATGCCGTCTTCGTGGACCGAGACGGGAACCGGGTTTACGACCCGGGCGAAGAGGTGCAGCTGGTACGCCTCGGCCAGGGGGACTGGGCCCGGGTGCGGTTGGACCCCAGCCGAAGCACTTTGGGCAATATGCCCATCCTGTTTGACCCCAGAGGCCTTCCCGCCAAACCCATTACCGGCACCATAAGCCTCACTTCCGGCACCGCCACCCGTAAAGTGGTCATCAGCCAGCAAGGCCGTGCCCGGGTGGAGTAACCCCCCATTTGGGGGATGCCCACCATCCACCTAGGGGCTACCCTGAGAAGCGTGAGAGGGCGCCAAGGTCTTTCCTTGATTGAGCTTCTCGTCCTCTTGGCGGTCTTGGGGGTGGTGCTAAGCCTAAGCGCCGGTATCCTCAACCCCGACCGCCAGGCGGTGAACCAGGCGGCCCAGTCCCTAGCCGCCCAGGTGACCCGGGCCAGGCTCGAGGCTATACGGCAAAACGCTTTCGCTGGTTTGGTCTTCTTTACCACTGGCAACGGAGGGTACGTGGTCTTTGTAGATAGGAATGGCAACAGAACCTACGATGCCAACGAAGCGATCCAAACCGTCACCTTCGGCCAAGGGGACTGGGCACGGGTTCGGCTGGCTGGGGTTTCGGGTGGAACCTCCTTTACTTTTGACACCCGGGGCGTTCCCGCGAGCTTCACCCAGATTGAGATAACCCTCAGCAACCGACAAGGAACCTATAGCAAAACCGTGCAGATCTTGCCGCAAGGGGGGGCGGCTATCCAATGAGAAGACAAGGGTTAACCCTGCTGGAAACCCTTATCGCTTTGGCTGTTTTGGGCATTGCCTTTGGGGCGCTACTCATGAGCCAGCTATCCAACCTACGGGTTTCGGCCCAAAGCCGCTACGCCACCGATGCCAAGGCTGCCGCGGTGAGGGTGTTGGAACAGAAGTCCGCCGAGGTGCTAAAAAGCGAAATCCTTCCCTCACCTGACCCGAAAATAGACGATCCCCAGACCGGGCGGAGCTTCTACTTTGTGGATTACTACTATCGTTGCCCCACCTCAGTAAACCCTCCCCCTGAGCTCAGAGGAAACAGTACCGACAATCTTCGGAACGTAGCCTGCGAAGGGGAAGAACAGCAGGGAAACGTCAAGGTGGACTGGCGTATCTTTGGCGAGAGTGGCATCTTAGGCGAAGGGGTGGTGACCATCGTGGTTACAGCCATGCATGACCGCGGTCCTCAGGTCACGATAGGCCGCCGGGTAACTTGCTACGACGTCTATCCTTCTCCCACTAACGACAAGCCCGCCCCCTGCCCCCCTCCCGGAGGAGGTAGGCCATGAGGCATAGCGGTTTCACACTGGTAGAGGTCCTGGTGGCCTTGGCCATTCTGGTGGTGATTCTTGGCCTCGCCATACGGTACTTCACCAGCAACGCCGAACTAACCCGGGAAACCCAGGCCCGAAGCGAACTTCAAGATCGGGTGCGTATGGTGATGCAGGTGGTCAGCGGAGACCTCCAGATGGCCGGGGCAACCTATTGGAACCAAGGTGCTGAGAATAGAGGTTTCACGCTACCTAGCGGGCACGTCTTGGAGGGAATAGACGGCGGGCCCAAGGATTCTATTAAGATTTCCTACGTCACCAGCCTGCGAGATTCCGGCCAAGCTTGCCGCAGCGTGGAATACGCCTTCCAGGGCGATACCCTGCTACGGAGCGACCTAAATGCTACCCCCACCAGCGGAAGGGACTGTTTGGCACCAGACCCTTCTTTTCAACCTTTAGCAGACGGCATAGCCGCTTTAGACATCCGCTATCTGTGTAGCAACGGACAAAGCCGGGACACCTCCGATTGCGGCTCCGATGCCTACCCCCGCTCCGCCATCGTAGAGGTGGTGGGGTATTCGCTAAGCCCCATGAAGGCTGCCGGGCCCCAAACGATTACCACGGTTTCGGGTGCAAGCGTTGCCTGTCCTGCAGGACGCGGCTGTTATGCCCTTAGGCAGGAAGTGCTATTGCCCAACCTGAAACCCTTGCCTGAGTAAGGAGGAGAAAGTATGCGCACGCAAGGCATTGCCCTAGTAGCCACCTTAGCCTTAATGGCCCTCATCGCCCTTCTGGTCTTTGGCACATTCTTTCGGACCCAGATTGAGCTTTGGATTACCAGAAACGACACCACCTCGGTCCAGGCCTTCTATGCCGCCGAAGCGGGTCTTCAGAAGTACAAAGCCGTGCTTTTCCAACAATACGTTTGGCGTGAGCAGCAGATAAATACCGGGGGGGGAGCTGGGTGCTACTCCTCCTTAGTCACGGGTGTAGACCTTTATCGCAACGGAACCCTCCTTACCTTTACCGATAACCGAATCGTCCTGGCCCAAAACGAAAACGTGTTGGATACCAACGGAAACCCTGTTGGCCAGTATACGGTTACCCTGATCCGAGATGCCCAGGACGGTCAGCTCTTTACCCTTGTGTCCCAGGGTATTTCCAGCGGAGCCAAAGCGACCGTACAAGCCACTTTCCGTCTGAGCAACAGCGGTTATCTGGAGCAAGCAATCTTTGCTGGAACCGGCCAGGCCAACAGGTGGCTGAACGGCGGAGCAACTATAAGGGGTGGTATTTACATTGTGGGCGACCCCAATAATCCTGATCAATACGCGATCGAAAGCAACGGCAATTTTACCTTGTTCAACCATTACAACCTTGCTGCATATTCTGGCATCGCCAATCTAGTCGAAAGCACTTACCAGCAGGTTGACGACCTCTGCGCTAGTGTACGCGTGCAGTACGGTAAAATTTCGGTAGGAGGAAGCACACTCATTGGTGAGCCCAACAACAAGGTAAAGGGCGTCTTCGTAGGAAGGGGTAGCCAAGATATCACGGGGCAGAACGTAAACGTTTGCCAAAACAACAAGGGGGTGTGCACCGAAGCCATGGGATCCTTTGACCTCTCCAATCCCCCACCCTTTCCCACTTTGGACGCAAAACTAGACTCGGACACTTGTAGTAGTTACTCCACGTGGCGCACCTGCTTGCAGGATAAGGCGGTTTTGCGGATAGAGCGGATAGGCAACACCCTAAACTTACTCCAGCCTCTCCAGGCTACCCTCCATCCCTCATGCCTTAGTGCTATGCAATCCGGAACCCTTACTCTGGACCAGGGAACCGTAGATTGCACCTTTACCCGCCTGGACGGTACCTTGGGTGGCTTTAAGTATTCGTATTCCGGCGGGCAAGGGGTTCTGGAGGTATACGGAGACATAACGCTAGAGGGGCTGAATGTGGTCTTTAAGCGGCCAATAGCCTACAGGGCTCTTTCCGGGAGCGCAAAGAAGGCCACCTTTGCTGTACTGGCCAAGAACGGGCAGGGAGGCAGTCTAGTTATAAACGGTAACCTTCTCCCCGATGCTTCCCAAGGGAAGTTCCCCAATCATGTACTGGGCATTATCGCTGAGAAGGATGTCTACCAAAGAGGCCATTATGTGATGGCCCCGGTATACGCTGGAGGAACCTTCCGAGTGGTAAAGGACAACGTTCTCTTCGGTACAGTAATCAGCAACCAGTTCTGCACCACCAGCGCCGGTAACCAGACTGATTGCAACGCTGGCCAAAAGGCCGAGGTGGTTTACATACGCATCCCACAAGAAAACCGTCCCGTGCTTATGCCTAGCCTGAAAGGTGGCGTGCCAACCTTTAAGGTGCTCTCCTACGAGCGGCGTTAGTTTTCACACCCCTTTCACACCCCCGCCCCAACCTAAGGCTGTACCCCCCAAAAGGGGGGGTTGACAGGAAGGGGATAAACCCAAGAGAATGCGGGGTGAAAGGAGGTGAGAGCGGGGTTAATAAAGGGTAAGCCCAGCAGGTAGGCAAGTCGGCAACAGGCACTCATGGCCGCGCCATACATGAAAGCGCGGGAATCTTTAAGGAGGTAAGTAGGTATGCGTAACGCAAAAGGCTTCACCCTGATTGAGCTCCTGATCGTCATCGCCATCATCGGCATCCTGGCGGCGGTGCTGGTACCTAACCTGCTCCAGGCTCGGCGTACAGCCCAAATCCGCGCGGAAGAAGCCTACGCGCAAAACGTCTACAAGGTTGCCAACGCTGCAATTGCTGAGGACCCAAATATTGACCAGGGCGATGTCCAAAAAAGCTGCCTGGGATCCTACACCGTTGGAAACTACAGTGCTGGCACGGCTCCCGCAACTTTGACTACGTGTAACGTTACCTACGACCCCACTACTCAGGTAGTTACAGTGGAATACGGCGGCGCTACCAGTCCCAACAAAACTATCGGCCAGTAGCCTTCCTTCGGCTATACACTGGGTGGGCGAGAAGTTCACCCAGTGTTTGTGTTTGTTTTATTGGGTGGGATGCTCTCCCGGCCTAAGAAGTAGCCCCTAGCTCCACACCCTCGTAGATCTCCCCCAGGGAAACCCCCACCCCCAGGCAGGGGACCTCCACCTCTCCGTCCTCCGGCCCCCAGGCACGGTACAGCCAGCCTTCCGGCCCCCGGAAGTAGACCTCCACCCGGGGGTAACGGCTATCCACCAGGAGGTAGCCCTGGAGGCTGGGAAGCCTTAGGTAGCGCCAAAGCTTCTCCCGGCGGTCGGTGGCCTCTGTGCTTTGGGACAGGACCTCCACCACCAGGCAAGGCCTTTCCTTGTATAGGGGGTGGGCATCCTCCTGGCACACCACCATGAGATCGGGATAGTAAAAGGTGTGCGGGGAAATCCTAAGGCGCATCTCGGAAACAAACACCCGGCAACCCCGCTCCTGGGCCTTTGGGCGCAAGCGATAGAAGAGGTTGCCCACAATGAGGTTATGGGCCTCCGTGGCCCCGGCCATGGCGAAGGGCACCCCTTCCACCAGCTCGTGCCGCTCGGGCTGGGCCTCCTCCCAGGCCAGGTACTCCTCAGCGGTTAACTGCCTAAGGGGCTTGGCCGGCTCACCCATCCCCACCCATTCTACCCACCCCACCCCCGAGGAAGCCCCCTTCCCAGCCCAGTTGGGCGGGAGAGGGAAGAAAGGCTTCCTCCTGCCTCTCCTTGGCCTCCACCCAAAGGGGGCCGAAGTTCGCCTCCTGCTCCAGCCCTACCCGCCCAAGCCGATAGGCCTCCAGAAGGGCGGCAAAGCCCATGGCCTTCTCCTCCCAGGTCCTGAGGGGAAGCCGGTGGAAGGGAAGGCGCCCCTTTAAAAAGCCCCTGATCCGGGCCCAGGCCTCCATGAGGCCAAAGCCTTCCCGGCCCAGGGCCAAGACGGCCTTTCTAAAGGGCCTGGCCGCCTCGGCCAGGGCCCTGGGGGGGAGGCGGAGGCCGGGCCTGGGAAGGGGGGGTGGGGAGACGGGGATGAGCCGGGAACGCCTCTCCAGCCGTTCCTGCAAAAAGGCCACGGTCTCCGAAAGGTCCAAAAGCACCCGCACCAGGGAGGCCTCCTCCCCTTCCTCCCTGGGGGCAAGGGCCCTTTCCGGGGAAAGCCTCAGGACCAGCAACTCCGCCAGGATGGGCAGGAGCTCGCTCCTGGCCCTTAGGTCCTCGGGGACCTGGGAAAGGGCCTGCTCTACGAGGGCAAGCACGGGCAAGGCCCTGGGGGAAACACGCCCCCGCCTAAGGGCCTCCCGCAACTCCTGGGGCGTGCCGGAAAACCCGGGGAACTCCAAGCGAATCACGAAAGCACCGGGCGCTTCGTGGGGAGAAGAAGCCCCACCTTCTCCCGCACCTCCTCCATGGTGGCCTGGGCCACGGCCCGGGCCCGCTTGGCCCCTTCCAAAAGGGCATCCATCACGTAGTCGGGGTCCTTCCTCAGCTCCTCCGCCCGCTCGCGGATGGGGCGGAGGACCTTCATCATCTCCTCAAAGAGGATGCGCTTCACCACCAGGGTCCCGATCCCCGCCTTCCGGTATTCCTCCTTCAAAGCCTCCACCAGCTCCTTGGGGGCAAAGTAGGAAAGGTAGGTGAAGACCACGGTGCGCCCCGGGTCCCCGGGGTCGGCGAGGCGGATGCGCTGGGGATCGTCGGGCAGGTGGCGGATCTTCTCCCAGATGCTCCTTTCGTCCTCCAAGAGGCCGATGGTGTTCCCCAGGGATTTGCTCATCTTGGCCTTGCCGTCTATGCCCGGCACCCTGGGGGCCTCGGGGTTGAGGAGGGCCTCGGGTTCGGGGAAGGTCTCCCCAAAGAGGGCGTTGAAGCGGCGGGCGATCTCCCGGGTGAGCTCAATGTGCTGCACCTGGTCCTCCCCCACGGGCACGGTGTCCGCCTTGTAGATGAGGATGTCCGCCGCCTGGAGCACCGGGTACATGAGAAGCCCGCTCCAGACCGCCTCCTGCTTGGCGGCCTTGTCCTTGAACTGGGTCATGCGGGTGAGGTCCCCCAAGGGGGTGATGGTGGTGAAGACCCAGGAAAGCTCCGTGTGCTCGGGCACGTGGGACTGGACAAAGAGGGTGACCTTCTCCGGGTTGAGGCCGGCGGCCATGTTCACCAAAGCCGCCTCAAAGGTGCGCTGGGCGAGGGTAGAGGGGTCGTAGGCCAGGGGGTTGGTGAGGGCGTGGTAGTCCACGATGCAGAAGAACGCCTCCCGCCCCAACCTCTCCCCCAGCTCCACCCACTGCTTGATGGCCCCCAGGTAGTTGCCGATGTGGATCTCCCCCGAGGGCTGGATGCCGGAAAGAACCCGCGTCATGCCCCTAAGAATAGCAAAAACCCCGCCTAAGCGGGGCCTTTTGGTGCCGGGGGCGGGACTTGAACCCGCACGTCCTCGCGGACACACGACCCTGAATCGTGCGCGTCTACCAATTCCGCCACCCCGGCAGACGCAAGGGTCATTGTACGGAAGGCCCCTATCCCCGTCAAGCCCTAGCGCAGGAGGGTAAGGAGGGCCAGGATCACCGCCAGGGCACTTAGGTAGAGCATGAGGCGGTTTAAGGCGGTGTTGATGTCGCCCTTGAGCTCATGGCGCAGGAGGTCCATGCGGGTTTCCAGAGAAGTTATGCGCTCCGGAAGGGTGGCCATCACCCCTTCCACAATGCCCTCCAACTTGTAAAGCCGCTCCTCGGTGGTCATCTGACTTAAGGCTAGCATAGCCCTTGACCCCGGGACAAAGGAAGCGTAGGCTATAGGGCAATGCGGCGGGGCTTCCTGCTAGACCTAGGCCGGGCGGGCCCGGCTTAGGGAAGCCTTGTCGCCTTCCCCCGGGCCCAAGGACCCGGGGAGTTTTTATAACGGGAGGGAGCATGGGAAAAACGCTTTACGAGAAGGTTTGGGAGGCTCACGAGGTGCGAAGGCTCAAGAACGGGCAAAGCCAGCTTTTCATCGACCTGCACCTCCTCCACGAGGTCACGAGCCCCCAGGCCTTCGGCATGCTGAAGGACTTGGGCCTTAGGGTACGTTACCCCCACCGCACCTTCGCCACCGTGGATCACATCGTCCCCACCCACGACCGCACCGAGCCCTTCCAGGACCCCTTGGCCCAGAGCATGCTGGAAGCCCTCAGACAAAACACAAAGGAGCACGGGGTCACCTTTTTTGACCTGGGAAGCGGCAACCAGGGCATTGTCCACGTGATCGGCCCCCAGCTGGGCCTCACCCAGCCGGGGATGACCATCGCCTGCGGGGACTCCCACACCTCCACCCACGGGGCCTTCGGCGCCGTGGCCTTTGGCATCGGCACCAGCCAGGTGCGGGACGTCCTCGCCACCCAGACCCTGGCGGCAAGGAAGCTGAAGGTACGGCGCATCAACATAGAGGGGAAGCTTGCCCCAGGGGTTTACGCCAAGGACGTGATCCTGCACATCATCCGCCACCTGGGGGTGAAGGGAGGCTTGGGCTACGCCTACGAGTACGGGGGAAGCACGGTGGAGGCCATGGACATGGAAAGCCGCATGACCCTTTGCAACATGTCCATTGAAGGTGGGGCTCGCATCGGCTACGTGAACCCCGACGAGACCACTTTCGCCTACCTCGAGGGCCGCCCCTATAGCCCCAAGGGGGCAGAGTGGGAGGAGGCCAAAAGGCGCTGGCGGGCCGTGGCCTCCGACCCTGACGCCACCTACGATGACGTGGTCACCTTCCGGGCGGAGGAGATCCCCCCCACGGTCACCTGGGGGATCAACCCCGGCCAAGCCCTGCCCATAGATGGGCGGATTCCCCTCTTAGAGGAGCTTCCCCCTGAGGAAAGGCCTCTGGCCGAGGAGGCCTTGGCCTACATGGGCTTTAGGCCCGGGCAACCCATCAAAGGGGTGCCCATCCAGGTGGCCTTCATCGGCAGCTGCACCAACGCCAGGCTTTCCGACCTCCGCGAGGTGGCCCGCCACCTGAAGGGCCACAAGGTGAAAAGGGGGGTGCGGGCCCTGGTGGTGCCGGGCTCGGAGTGGGTGGCCAGGAAGGCGGAGGAGGAAGGCATCGCCGAGGTCTTCCGGGAGGCGGGATTTGAGTGGCGGAACCCGGGGTGCTCCATGTGCCTGGCCATGAACCCCGACCGCCTGCAAGGGGACGAGCTTGCCGCCAGCTCCTCCAACCGCAACTACAAGGGAAGGATGGGAAGCCCAAAGGGGCGCACGGTGCTCATGAGCCCCCTGATGGTAGCGGCGGCGGCGGTGACGGGCGAGATCGCCGATGCCCGGGAAGTGTTTGGGATTGGGAGGTAAACCATGCTGGAGAAGTTCACCGTGATCCGCGGCCGGGTGGTACCCCTTAGGGGCGAGGACATCGACACGGACCGCATCATCCCCGCCCGCTTCATGAAGGTGCTCACCTTTGAGGGGCTTGGGAAGTACCTCTTCTACGATGAGCGGTTTGACGAGAAGGGGGAGCCCAAGCCCCACCCCTTGAACGACCCCCGCTACCAAGGGGCCAGCATCCTCTTGGTGGAGGCGGGTTTCGGTTCCGGAAGTAGCCGGGAGCACGCTCCCCAGGCCATCAAGCGGGCAGGGTTTCGGGCCATCATCGGGGAAAGCTTTGCGGAGATCTTCTTTGGCAACGCCACGGCCATCGGCCTTCCCTGCGTGACCTTGGCCCCAGAGGATCTGGCGGTCCTCTTCCAGGCGGTGGAGCAGGATCCGGACCTCGAGGTGGAGGTGGACCTGGTGAACAAGGAGGTGCGCTTCGGCAGCCGCACCGCCCCTCTCTCCATCCCCGAGGAGGCCCGGGAGGCCTTGGTGGAAGGCCTTTGGGACCCCATTGGGGAGCTTCTTCAGGCGGGGGAGCTTCTGGACCAGTTTGACCGCCGCCTTCCCTACCCCAGGAGGTCAGAGTGAGGATTGCGGTTTTACCGGGGGATGGCATTGGCCCCGAGGTGACCGAGGCCGCCCTAAGGGTCCTTAAGGCCCTGGACGAGGCCCATGGGCTTGGCCTTAGCTACCAGGTTTATCCCTTCGGGGGGGCCGCCATAGACCAGTTCGGCGAGCCCTTCCCCGAGCCCACGCAAAGGGGGGTGGAGGCGGCCCAGGCGGTGCTTTTGGGAAGCGTGGGGGGACCTAAATGGGATAACCTTCCCCGCAGGATCCGCCCGGAAACCGGGCTCCTGGCCCTCAGGAAGAGCCAGGACCTTTTCGCCAACCTGCGCCCCGCCAAGGTTTTCCCCGGGCTGGAGCGGCTTTCGCCCCTCAAGGAGGAGATCGCCCGCGGGGTGGATGTGCTCATCGTGCGGGAGCTCACGGGTGGGATCTACTTCGGGGAGCCCCGGGGGATGTCGGAAGCCGAAGCCTGGAACACGGAGCGCTACAGCAAGCCCGAGGTGGAACGGGTGGCCCAGGTGGCCTTCCAGGCGGCCAGAAAGCGGCGCAAGCACGTGACCAGCGTGGACAAGGCCAACGTGCTGGAGGTGGGGGAGTTCTGGCGCAAAACCGTGGAGGAGGTGCGCCAGCACTTCCCCGATGTTTCCCTGGAACACCAGTACGTGGACGCCATGGCCATGCACCTGGTGAAAAACCCCGCCCGCTTTGACGTGGTGGTGACGGGGAACATCTTCGGGGATATCCTTTCCGACCTGGCCTCGGTGCTCCCCGGCTCCTTGGGGCTTCTGCCTTCCGCCTCCTTGGGCCGGGGCACCCCGGTCTTTGAGCCGGTGCATGGCTCCGCCCCCGATATCGCCGGCAAGGGCATCGCCAACCCCACCGCCGCCATCCTCTCCGCCGCCATGATGCTGGAGCACGCCTTCGGCCTGGTGGAGCTGGCGAGAAGGGTGGAAGGGGCCGTGGCGAGGGCGCTCCTCGAGGCGCCCCCGCCGGACCTGGGAGGCCAGGCGGGCACGGAGGCCTTCACCCAGGAGGTGCTCCGCCGGCTAAAATAGGGAAAATGCTCCGCTACCGCTTCAGCGCCGAGGACTTCCACCGCATGGCCGAAGCCGGCATCCTCCCCGAGGACGCCCGGGTGGAGCTGGTGGAGGGGGAGATCCTAACCATGAGCCCCGTGGGCAAACGCCACATGGCCACAGTCAAACGCCTTATGGACCTTCTTTTCCCTCTGCAACAAGGAAGGAAAGCCCTCCTGCAGATTCAAGACCCCTTAAGGCTCTCCCCGGAAAGCGAACCCCAGCCCGATCTCGCCCTCCTCGCCTACCGGGAGGACTTCTACCGGGACCGGATCCCAGAGGCCCAAGACGCCCTCTTGGTGGTGGAGGTGGCCGAGACCTCCTTGGAGCATGACCTGGGGGTAAAGGTCCCCCTCTACGCCAAAGCGGGGGTGCCCGAGGTCTGGGTGGTGGACCTGATGCGGGACCGGATGCACGTTTTCCGCAAGCCCACCGGCGAGGGCTACGGCCACCAGGAAGTCCTGGAGGAAGGCGAGCTGGAAATCCTGGGGCTCAAGGTCCCCGTGAAGGAGGTGCTGCCGTGACCCGCCACCGGATCTCCCTGGAGGAGTTCCACCGCATGGTGGAGGCCGGGGTCTTCCCCGAGGACCTCAGGCTGGAACTGGTGGAAGGAGAGCTTTTGGAGATGAGCCCCATTGGCCCCAAGCACGCTTATGTGGTGCGCAGGCTCACCAGCTTGCTAGCCCCCTTGGCCCAGGAGAACAAGGCCCTCCTTTCCGTACAAAACCCCTTGGTGGTGGGCAACTCCGAGCTCTATCCCGACCTGGTCCTCCTCCCCCCTCAAGGGGATAGCCCCCACCGCCATCCCCTGGGCCAAGAGGTCCTCTTGGTGGTGGAGGTAGCTGAGGCTTCCTTGGATTACGACCTCAACATCAAGTCCTCCCTCTACGCCCAAGCCGGGGTGCCCGAGGTCTGGGTGGTGGACCTGGTGCACCGTAAGGTGCACGTTTTCCGCAAACCCCGGGGAGGGAGGTACCAGGAACGGCATGCCTTGGAAGGGGGCGAGCTGGAAATCCTGGGGCTCAGGATACCGGTAAAGGAGGTCCTACCATGACCCGTTACCTCTTCTCCCTGGAGGACTTCCACCGCATGGCCGAAGCCGGCATCCTCCCCGAGGACGCCCGGGTGGAGCTTTTGGAGGGGGAGATCGTAACCATGAGCCCGGTCGGCAAAAAACACGCCTACGCCCTCAACACCCTGGTGGACCTCCTGGCTCCTTTGGTGGGAAAGGCGGTCCTTTCCGTGCAAAACCCGCTGGTGCTCGGCCCCACCACCGAGGTCTACCCTGACCTGGTCCTGCTCACACCCCCCCGGACCCGCTACCGGAACCGCTTACCTGAAGGTCCAGACGCCCTCTTGGTGGTGGAGGTGGCCGAGACCTCCTTGGAGCATGACCTGGGGGTGAAGGTCCCCCTCTACGCCAAAGCGGGGGTGCCCGAGGTTTGGGTGGTGGACCTGGCACGGAACCGGGTACACGTTTTCCGCAAGCCCACCGGGGAGGGCTTCGGCCACCAGGAAGTCCTGGAGGAAGGCGAGCTGGAAATCCTGGGGCTCAAGGTCCCCGTGAGGGAGGTGCTGCCGTGACCCGCCACCGGATCTCCCTGGAGGAGTTCCACCGCATGGTGGAGGCCAGGGTCTTCCCCGAGGACCTCAGGCTGGAACTGGTGGAAGGAGAGCTTTTGGAGATGAGCCCCATTGGGAAACGCCACGCCGCCAAGGTAGCTAAGCTTACCGCCCTCTTCAGCCCCCTCGTGCCCCATAAGGCCATCCTCTTTGTGCAAAGCCCCTTAGGGGTAGGGGATTCGGAGCTTTATCCCGACCTCGCCCTCCTCCGCCCCCGGGCGGACTTTTACGAGGACCACCTGCCCCAAGGGCACGAGGCCTTTTTGGTGGTGGAGGTGGCGGAGACCTCCCTCCACCACGACCTGGGGGTGAAGGTCCCCCTCTACGCCAAAGCGGGGGTGCCCGAGGTCTGGGTGGTGGACCTGGAAGGGGGAAGGGTCCTGGTGCATAGGGAGCCGGGGGAGGGAGGCTACAAGGAGGCGAGGACCCTGGGGCCGGGCGAGACCCTGGCCTTCATGGGGGTGGAGATCCCCGTGGAGGAACTCCTATGAGGAAGACCCTGATCCTCACCGGGGCCAGCCGCGGGATCGGCCGGGCCCTGGCCTTGGAGCTGGCCCGATCCGGCTACGACCTGGTGTTGAACGCCCGCTCGGAAGGCCCCTTGAGGGAGGTGGCGGAGGAGGTTCGCGCCCTGGGGGCCAAGGCGGAGGCGGTGGCGGGAAGCGCCGGCCAGGCCCAGGTGGCCCAAGAGCTGGTGCGGAGGGCCGAGGGCCTAGGGGGGTTTTACGGCTACATCCATAACGCCGGCGTCCTCCACCCGGGGCCCTTGGTCTATGAGCTGGCCGAGCCCCTCTTCTTGGAGGTCCTCGAGGCCAACCTCATCGCCGGCTACCAACTGGCCCGCTTCGCCTACCCCCTTCTGCGGAAAAGGGGGGAAGGGCTGGCGGTGTATGTGGGCTCTGGGGCAGCGGAGTCCAACCTTCCCGGCATCGGGGCCTATGCGGTGGCCAAGGCGGCGGAGGAGCACCTGGCCCGGCAGCTGGCGGCGGAGGTGCCCGAGGTCGCCTGCTTCATCTACCGGCCCGGAGTGGTGGAGACCGACATGCAACGGGCCGCCCGCGAGGCCCAGGGAAGCGCCGCTCCCCTGCTCCATCAGGTTTTTCGCGGGTACAAGGAGGAAGGCCGCCTCCTTACTCCAGAGAAAGCTGCGGAAGCCCTGGTGCGCCTGCTGCAAAAACCGCGGCAACACCATGGCAAGATCGTTTCTTGGAGGGACGCATGAGATCCGACCGCATCAAGAAAGGCTTGCAGCAAGCCCCCGCCCGCTCCATGCTCCGGGCGGTGGGCGTGGGGGACGAGGACTTTTCCAGGCCCTTCGTGGGGGTGGTGAACACCTTCACCGATGGCATGCCCTGCAACTACCACCTCCGCCAGCTGGCCCTGGACGTGAAGGCGGGGCTTAAGGAGGCCGGGGTCTTCCCCTTTGAGTTCGGGGCCCCCGCCATCTCCGACGGCATCAGCATGGGCACCCCCGGGATGCGGGCCAGCCTGGTGAGCCGGGAGGTGATCGCCGACAGCGTGGAGCTGGTGGCCCAGGGTTACCTCTACGACGGGATGGTGGTCCTCTCCGCCTGCGACAAGACCATCCCCGGCGGGGCCATGGGGGTGATCCGCAGTGGGGTGCCCGGCATGGTCCTCTACGGGGGTACCATCGCCCCCGGGGAGTGGGGGGGAAGGAAGCTCACCATCGTCTCCGTGTTTGAAGCGGTGGGGCAGAGGGCTGCGGGAAAGATCACCGACGAGGAACTTTTGGAGATTGAGCGCCGGGCCATCCCCGGCCCCGGGGCCTGTGGCGGCCAGTACACCGCCAACACCATGGCCATGGCCCTCGAGGCCCTGGGCCTTTCCCCCGTGGGCTACAACGCCATCCCCGCCGTGCACCCGGAAAAGCCCAAGGCCACCCGGGAAGCGGGCCGCATCCTGGCCCGGGCCATAGAGCAGGACTGGAAACCCCAAGACTTCCTCACCCGAAGAAGCTTCCTCAACGCCATCGCCGCCGTGGCCGCCACGGGAGGAAGCACCAACGCCGTGCTCCACCTGCTGGCCATCGCCAAGGAGGCGGGGGTGGAGCTTTCCCTGGACGACTTTGATCAGGTTTCCCGCAAGACTCCGGTGATCGCCGATCTCCGCCCCTGGGGCACCTACACCGCCTGGGAACTCTACGAGGCCGGGGGCACCGCCTTGGTCTTTAAAAAGCTTCTGGAGGCGGGGCTTCTCTATGGGGAGGAAAGGACCCTCACCGGCCATACCCTGGCCGAGGAGGTGGAGCGGGCCTACCGGGAGGCGGAGGGGCAGAAGGTGGTCTTCCCGGTGGAAAAGGCCTTAAAACCACAAGGAGGCCTGGTGGTCCTTAGGGGCAACCTGGCCCCAAGAGGAGCGGTCTTGAAGCTGGCCGGCACCGAACGCACCTACTTCGAGGGGCCGGCCCGGGTCTTTGACTCCGAGGAGGCCGCCATGGAAAAGGTCCTGGGCAAGGAGATTCGCCCCGGGGACGTGGTGGTGATCCGTTACGTGGGGCCCAAGGGGGCTCCCGGCATGCCGGAGATGCTTTCCGTCACCAGCGCCATCGTGGGCGAAGGCCTGGGCCCCGAGGTGGCCCTCCTCACCGACGGCCGCTTCTCCGGGGGCACAAGGGGGCTGATGATCGGCCACGTGGCCCCCGAAGCCTTCGTGGGAGGGCCCATCGCCCTGTTGGAGGAAGGGGACCGGGTGCGGATCGACGTGGAGAGGCGCCTCCTGGAAGTGCTTCTACCCGATGAGGAGCTAAAGAAACGCCAGGAGCGCTGGCAACCCCGGCCGCCCGCCTTCACCCACGGGGTTTTCGCCCGCTATGCCGCCCTGGTGCGGCAGGCGGATGAGGGGGCGGTCCTGGAAGACCCCCTTTAAGGGCGCTTCACCTTGTCGGGAGTGAGGTTTAGGCCCCGCTCCCGGCGGATCTCCTCCGCCGTAAAGGCCTCCCCCTTGGCCTGGAGAAGGGCCCTTAGGTGGTTCAAAAGGGCGGCCAGCTCCTCATCCTTGAGCTGGGCGAAGCCGGGCATAAGCCCCGCCTCCCCCTTTTTGCCGTAGAGGACCACCAGCACCAGGTACCGCCTGCCCTCGGGGGTGGCGAAGAGGGGGGCTGCCCCTAGTAGCCCCGGATACGACCGTGTCCCCTGGGCCTTGTCCCCGTGGCAGACGGCGCAGGTTTTGGCCCATAGCCCTTCCACTCCTTGGGCCCAGGCCAGGCCCTGGCCCAAAAGGAGAAGAAGGAGAAGTTTCCTCATGAGGGCAGTATAGCCCACGGGAAGACGAACCGTCTTTAGCGAGCCTTCACCTCGGTCCAGACCCGGTCGTAGAGGGCGATGTCGGGGCCTAGGTCCTTGAGGTATTCCAGCTTGGCCCGCACCTCCTCCGGAGGAAACACCGTGGGGTCCTGGCGCATGGCCTCGGGAAGAAGGGGTAGGGCCTTGGCCACGGGGGTGGCGTAGTGGGTGTACGCCGCCAAGGCCGCGGCGTTTTCCGGTTCCAGCAAAAAGTTGAGGAAGCGGTAGGCCAGATCCTGGCTGGGCCCCCGCTTGAGGACCACCAGGGCATCGGTCCAAAGGGTGCCCCCCTCCTTGGGGATGGCGTAGCGGAGCCTTTCGTCCTCCTGCCTGGCCTGGAGGACATCCCCGGAATAGGCAAGGGCCACCGCCGCATCCCCGCCCAGGATGCGGTTTAGGGCCTCCACCCCTCCAGCGAAGCCCACGGAGCGGCCCTTGGCCTCGAGGAGAAGCCCCTTGGCCTTCTCGAGGGCCTCGGGGTCCGTGGTGTTCACCGAGTAACCCAGGTACTTCAAGGCCGCCCCGATGGTCTCCCGCATCTCGTCCAAAAGGAGGAAGGGCCCCACCTGCTTGCCCGGGTCAAAGAAGACGGCATAGGAATCCACAGGGCCCTTTACCCGATCCTCCCGGTAGGCTAGGCCCGTGGTGCCCCAAAGGTAGGGCACGGAGTACTGCAGGCCGGGGTCGTAGGGGGGGTCCAGGAAAAAGGGGTCCAGGTTGGCCAGGTTCTTCAACCGTTCCTTCTCCAGGGGGGCGATGAGGCCCTCCCGGGCCATCTGGAGCACGTAGTAGTCGGGGGCCACCACCAAGGAGAACTCCCGGTCCGCCCCCGCCTTCAGCTTGGCCAGCATGGCCTCGGGGGACTCAAAGGTGTCCAGGACCACCTTAGCCCCGGTTTCCGCCTCAAACTTCTTGATGAGGTCCTCCGGGATGTAGTCGGCCCAGTTCAGGAAGTACAGGGTCTCCCCCGCCCCGGTAGCCGGCCTCGGCCTGAGGAGAAAGACGCCCAAACCCACCAAAAGGAGCGCCAGCAAAAGGATGCCCAAGCGCTTCATACCCTCCTCCGGCCTAAAGCATACCCCAAGGCCAGGAAGAAGGCGCTAAGGCCGAGGATCAGGGTGGATAGGGCGTGGACCTTGGGGCTTACCCCCAGCTTGACGCTGGAATAGATGTAAAGGGGCAGGGTGGTGGCCCCGGGCCCGGCGGTGAAGAAGGTGACCACAAAGTCGTCCAGGGAGAGGGTAAGGGCCAGAAGGGCCCCCGCCGCCACCCCCGGCCAGGCCAGGGGTAGGGTCACGTGCCAAAAGGTCTGCCACCCTCGAGCACCCAGGTCGCGGGCCGCCTCCTCCAAGGCGGGGTCCAGGAGGAGGAGGCGGGAGCGGACCACCAGGGTCACGAAGGCCACCTGGAAGGTGATGTGGCCCAGGATCACCGTAAGCAGGGAAAGCCGGGGAAAGCCCAAAACCTCCCGGGCCAGGGCGAAGAGGAGGAGGAGGGATACCCCCATGACCACGTCGGGCACCACCACGGGAATATAGAGGAGGTAGGAAAGGAAGCCCTTGCCGGGAAACCGGTAGCGGACGAGGCCCACCGCCAAAAGCGTCCCCAAAAGGGTGGCCACCAGGGTGGACACGAAGGCCACCGTGAGGGTGTTCAGGAAGTATTCCAGGACCCTCGGGTCCTGGAAAAGGGCCCGGTACCAATCCAGGGTGAAGCCGGTGAAGCGCACCCCCCGGCGGCTTTGGTTGAAGGAAAGGGCCACGATCACCAACATGGGCAGGTAGAGGAAGAGGTAGACGAGAAGGGCGTGAAAGGATAAAAGCCGCTTCATACCAGGTCCTTTAGCCCCCTTTCCCCCTGGATGCGGGCGTAAATAAACAGGGAAAGGAGGACGAAGCCCATGAGGAAGACGCTCAAGGCCGCCCCGAAGGCCCAGTCCCGGGTAAGGCCAAACTGCTGCTGGATGAGGTTGCCGATCAAGACCACCCTGCCTGCCCCCAGGAGGTCCGCCACCACGAAGGTGCCCATGGCGGGGATGAAGACCAAGACACTTCCCGCAAAAAGCCCAGGGTAGGTCTGGGGTAAGACCGCATGCAAAAAGGCCCTCAAAGGCCTGGCCCCCAGGTCGTAGGCCGCCTCCAATAGCTGCCAGTCTAAGCGCTCCACGCTGGCGTAGACGGGAAGGACAAAAAAGGGCAGAAAGGTATATACCGTGGCCAGAAGGACCGCATAAAAGGAGGGGTAGAAGGTAAAAGGCCCCAGGCCAAAGGCCCCCAATAAGGCGTTCACCAGGCCTTCCCGCTGCAAGAGGACCAGCCAGGCATACACCCGGATCAAGAAGTTGGTCAAAAAGGGCAAAAGTAGCAGGAAAAGAAGGAGGTCCCGCCGGGGATGGCGGGCGATGTAGAAGGCCAGGGGATAGCCCATGAGGGCAGAAAGGAGGGTGGCCAAAACGCCCAGCAAAAGGCTTTGGGCAAAGGCTTCCAGGTAGACGGGCTTAAGGAGCTTGGCATAGTTGTGGACGCCCCAGGGCCCGCTGAGTTCCCCATAGGGTCCGCGGGTGAGGAAGGAGGCCACGAGAACCAAAAGGGTGGGGATGAGGACAAAGACCCCTAGCCAAAGCCCCCCAGGGCCCACCGTCACCAGGACCCGGAAAAGCCGCCGCCAGGGGGTAGCCGCCTCATTCATGGAGCACCACCAGGTTCTCCGGGGGAAGGTAGCAAAGAACCTCCTCCCCATAGGAAAACTCCTCCGCCCCTGGCTCCTGAAGGTCCTGGTTGAGGGTGTAGGCCAGAAGCCTCACCTCCCCTGAGCGCAGGTAGTACTGGTTTTCCGCCCCCGTGTAGACGATCTCCTCCACCCTGGCCCGCACCAGGTTGTCCCGGGCAGGGGCCCCGTTCCCCATGGGGTAAAGGCGGATCTTCTCGGGCCGGATCACCAAGAGGGCCTCCCGCACCAGGGGCTCCTTCAGGCGCAAGGGACCCAGAGGGGTTTCCGCCCCCAGGGGATGGGGCCTTGCGGGAAGGAAGTTGGAACGGCCCAGGAAATCCGCCACGAAGCGGTTTTTGGGCCTTTCATAGACCTCGTCGGGCAAGCCCACCTGCTCAATCCTTCCCGAGCGCATCACGGCAATGCGGTCGGACATGACCAAGGCCTCCTCCTGATCGTGGGTGACGAAGATGAAGGTGGTGCCGAGCCTTCGCTGAAGCTGCATGAGCTCCACCCGGAGCTCCTGGCGGAGCTTTAGGTCCAAGGCGGAAAGGGGCTCGTCCAGAAGGAGCACCTGGGGTTCCAGCACCAGGGCCCGGGCCAGGGCCACCCGTTGCCTCTGCCCCCCGGATAACTCCCTTGGGTAGCGCCTTTCCAGGCCCACAAGGTCCACCAGCTCCAAGGCCCAGGCCACCTTCCTGCGGACCTCCCCCGGGGAAAGCCCCTTCATGCGGAGGCCAAAGGCCACATTCCCCTCCACGGTCATGTGGGGAAAGAGGGCGTAGTTCTGGAAGACGGTGTTCACGGGCCGGTCGTAGGGGGGAACCCGGGAGACGTCCCGGCCTGCGATCTCTATGCGGCCCGCATCCGGGGTATCAAACCCGGCGAGAAGCCGCAAC
Source organism: Thermus caldifontis (assembly GCF_003336745.1). NCBI lineage: Bacteria > Thermotogati > Deinococcota > Deinococci > Thermales > Thermaceae > Thermus > Thermus caldifontis. Next base: position 335,701 of record NZ_QGMX01000001.1, read on the forward strand.
AGGGTGGTCTTCCCGCAACCCGAGGGCCCCAGGAGGCTAAAGAACTCGCCCTTTTGCACCTCGAGGTCCACGCCATCCAGGGCCACCACCTCGCCAAAACGCTTGCTTACCCCCACAAGGCGGACCAGCGCTTCCCCGGCCACGGGGCCTAGTTTAGGGTGCCAGGGTCCAGGGCACAACCCTCATGGGGTTGCCCGGTCCCGGTGCACGAGAAGCACCAGGCCCAAGGAGAGGAGGGTGGCCATGAGGCTGGATCCTCCGTAGGAGAAAAGGGGCAGGGTAAGGCCCGTTACCGGCATCACCCCCAAGGCCACCCCCAGGTTCACCAGCACCTGGAAGCCCAGCATCCCCCCTACCCCGGCGACAAAGAGGCGGTCGGATAGGCGGGGGCACTCCAGGGCCACACCCAGGATACGCAGGAGAAGAAGCCCATAAAGGGCCAGTAAGGCTGCCACCCCCACAAACCCCCACTCCTCGGCCCACACGGCGAAGACGAAGTCCGTGTGGCGAAAGGGAACAAAGCCCAGCTGGGTCTGGGTACCTTGGCCATACCCCTTGCCGAAAAGCCCTCCCGAGCCGATGGCGATGGTGGACTGGATCACCTGAAAGCCCTGGCCCAGGGGGTCCCGGTAGGGATCCAAAACGATGAGGACCCGCTCCCGCTGGTAGGGCTTGAGGTTGGGCCAGACCACGGTGGGCACCAGGAGAACCAGGGCGAGAAAGCCCACCAAGATGTGCTTCCAGGGCAGCCCCCGCACGAAGAGCACGGCGAAGGCGCCAAAAAGGACCACCAGGCTACCCCCCAGGTCCGGCTGCAGGAGGAGGAGGGCCAGCACCGGAGCCGTCAACAGGCCCGGCAGGAGGTAGTCCCACACCCGGCGCACCTCCCGGGACTCCAGAAGCCGGGCCAAGGCCAGGATCAGGCCCAGCTTGGCCAGCTCCAGGGGCTGGAACTGCAAGGGGCCCAGGACAAACCAGGCCTTGGCCCCGTTGATCTCCCGGCCGAAGGCCAAGACGGCCACCAGGAGGAAGAGGGAAAGGGCGTAAAGGGGGTAGGCCAGGGCGAAGATGCTGCGGCGGGAGAGGAACTGCACCCCCACCGCCAGGAGGAGACCCAGGCCCAAGGCCACAAGCTGACGGCTTACGAGGCTAGGGTCGGGAGCGGCGCTTCGCAGGTTGAAAAGCCCCAAAACCGCGAGGGTTACGGCCAGGAGGATCAGGCCCCAGTCGTAGGCCAGAAGGTTCGGGCGCCGGAGCACCATGGGCCTTTACCGTAGGGGAATATCGGCGATCAGGACCATCTTCTCCCCCCGCTCCTCCAGGGCCACGTTCACCTCCTCTTGCGCGGGGAAGTAGCGGCGAAGCACCTCCAAAAGGTCCCGCTTCAGGTTCTCCACCAGGCCCGGGGAAAGCTTCGCCCGGTCGTAGGCCAGGACCAGCTTGAGCCGCTCCTTGGCCTTCTCCTTGCTCCGCCTGCGCCACCACATCAGCGACCTCCGAAGAGCCGGCGGATCACCGACAACAGCCCCTGGCTATCCTCCAGGTTGCGGAAGGGAACCTCCTCGCCCCGGATGCGGCGGGCGGTGTCCATGTAAGCCACGGCGGCGGGGCTTGTCCCCTTGAGGACCAAAGGCTCCCCCTGGTTGGTGGAGACGAGGACCTGCTCGTCCTCGGGGATGATGCCAATGGGCTTAAGGCCAAGGATCTCCACCACGTCCTCCACGGAAAGCATATCCCCCCGGGCCACCATCTTGGGCCTCAGACGGTTGATGATGAGGAAGTTTTCCCGAACTTCCCGGGCTTCCAGGAGGCCGATGATGCGGTCGGCGTCCCGCACGCTACTGACCTCGGGGTTCACCACCACCAAGGCCCCTTCCGCCGGGGTGGCGGCGGTCTGGAAACCCTTTTCGATGCCGGCGGGGGAGTCGATGAGCACACGGTCAAAGCCCTCCTCCTGGAGGAGGTGCTGGATAAGCTCCTTGAAGCGAACTGGGTCCAGGGACTCCTTATCCTTGGTCTGGGAGGCGGGGAGGAGGAAGAGGTTTTCTATGCGCTTGTCCCGGATCAGGGCCTGGCGCACCTTGGCCCGCCCCTCCAGAACGTCGATCAGGTCAAAGACCACCCGGCCCTCGAGGCCCATGACCACATCCAGGTTCCTGAGGCCCACATCCACATCCACCACCGCCACCTTCTCCCCCAGTTTGGCCAAGGCCGCCCCCAGGTTGGCGGTGGTGGTGGTCTTCCCCACGCCGCCCTTGCCCGAAGTCACCACAATGGCTTTCGCTTTCACCTTTTGCCCTCCTGAACGACCTCCAATATCTCGTCCAATCCGCTTAGAAATTCCAAAACCCGCTTACCCCGCGGGGTCAGGACATATTCTACCCGGGGCGGCACCTCCGCGTAGGCCTGCCGCTGGACGAACCCCAGGAGGTGGAGCTCCCGAAGCCGCTCCGCCAAGGTGCGGGGGGAAAGGCCCAGCAAGGTCCCCAGATCGGAGAAGCGGGAGGTGCCGCGGCTTAAGGCAAAGAGCACCTCGGGGGCTCCGCGCCGGGCCAGCACCTTAAGCACCTTCCGGGTGGTCTTGGAGAGGGCCATGGCCCAATGCTAGCAAAAGAAGGCATAGCTATCCACAGGTAAAGCCTTGGCCCCCACCCCTGGGTCCTTGAACCCCCAAGGAGTAGGCTAAAAGGGGGATGAGAGGGGAAACGAAACCCGACTGGAAGGACTTCCTGGCCCTGGTGCTGGCCACGTATAGCCTGCTCCTGCCGCCCCTTTTCCTGATCCTAGGGGCCCTTTTCCTCTTCCTTTTCCTGGTGCGGATTTTCCTGTAAAACTAGGGCATGGAAGGCCTCTTTGAGTCCCTGCCGGAGGGTTACCGGGAAAAGCTGGGCCGCCCCGGGGAGTATCCCTACACCCGGGGCATCTACCCGCGGATGTACCTGGACAGGCTCTGGACCATGCGCCAATATGCGGGCTTCTCCACCGCCGAGGAGTCCAACGCCCGCTACCGATACCTACTTTCCCAGGGCCAGACAGGCCTAAGCGTGGCCTTCGACCTGCCCACCCAGCTGGGCCTAGACCCCGACCACCCCATGAGCGTGGGGGAGGTGGGGCGGGTGGGGGTGTCCATCGCCACCCTGGAAGACATGAAAAGGCTCTTTGAGGGCATCCCCCTGGACCAGGTTTCCACCAGCATGACCATCAACGCCCCCGCCATGATGCTCCTGGCCCTCTATCTCCTGGTGGCGGAGGAACAAGGGGTCCCTTGGGAGAAGGTCTCCGGCACCGTGCAAAACGACATCCTCAAGGAGTACTTCGCCCGGGGCACCTACATCTACCCCCCGGGGCCTTCCATGCGCCTGGTAACGGATATCTTTGAGTTTTGCGCAAGGCATGTCCCCCGCTTCAACACCATTTCCATCTCCGGCTACCACATCCGCGAGGCGGGCTCCACCGCCGCCCAGGAGATCGCCTTCACCCTGGCTGACGGCAAGGCCTACGTGAAGGCCGCTCTGGAGCGGGGCCTTAAGGTGGACGAGTTCGCCCCCAGGCTCTCCTTCTTTTTCGCCGCCCATGGGGACATCTTTGAGGAAGCCGCCAAGTTCCGGGCCGCAAGGAGGCTTTGGGCCCGCATCATGCGGGAGGAGTTTGGGGCCAAGGACCCGAAAAGCTGGGCCCTCCGCTTCCACACGCAAACAGGGGGCTCCACCCTCACTGCCCAGGAGCCCCTAAACAACGTGGTGCGCACCGCCTACCAGGCCCTGGCGGCGGTGCTGGGGGGCACCCAGAGCCTCCACACCAACGCCTACGACGAGGCCCTGGGCCTGCCCACGGAAAAAAGCGCCCTTCTCGCCCTACGCACCCAGCAGATCCTGGCCTTTGAAAGCGGGGTCACCCGGGCCATTGACCCCTTAGGGGGAAGCTTCTACGTGGAGCACCTCACGGACCAGCTGGAAAGGGAAGCGGAAAGGCTCATCCGAGAGATCGACGCCTTAGGGGGTGCGGTGGCGGCGGTGGAGGCGGGGTATTTCAACCGGGCCATAGAGGAGTCCGCCTGGCAGTTCCAGAAGGAGGTGGAGGAGGGCAAGCGGATCATCGTGGGGGTGAACCGCTTTGCCGATCCCCATAGCCCCCTCAACGAGCCCACCCCCGTGCAGGGCATAGACCCCGAGTTGCACGAGAAGCGCAAGCGGGAAATGGCTGAGTTCAAGGCCCGTCGGGACGGGGAAAGCGTGCGGATCGGCCTGGAAAACCTGCGCCGGGCGGCAAAAGGAAGCGAGAACCTATTCCCCTACGTGCTGGAGGCCCTCCGCCGCCGGGCCACCCTGGGGGAGGTCTCTGGGGTGCTAAGGGAGGAATGGGGGGAGTACCAGCCGGGGAGGTGAGGCGTGGAGAGCGAGGCGGAACTCTGGGCCTTTCTGGAAAGGCATTTGGCCAGCATCTACCAAGGCGATCCCGAAGGCTACCGGGCCACCACCCACGAGGAGCTTTCCCTCTACGAATGGTTTGTGACCCCACACCGGTTGGACGGGCTGCCCTTCCACCTTTACATGACCGAGCGCCGCTGGGCCACCGGAGGCAAGCCCTACCGCCTGGACCTCTTGGAAAAACGCCTCCAGCGCTACGGGGACGTGGCCATCTTCAGCTACACCCTGCTGCTTACCGTGGAGGAGGAAGAAGGCCTAAGGCACCGGGCGGTGAACGAAAGCCGGGTGGCCGTGCGCTTCCCCGAGGGCTGGCGGGTGGTGCACGTGCACAAGAGCCCGGCCCAGTAGCCTCCCACCCCACCTAAGCCGAAAAGGGCCGGGTATACCCGGCCCTTGGGCATGGGGGGCTAGGCCCCTTCCTTGAGGCGCTCCACCACGGAGCGGTCCTCGAGGGTGGAGGTATCCCCCTTGATCTCCTGCTCCCCGGCGGCGATCTGCCTCAGGAGGCGGCGCATGATCTTGCCGGAGCGGGTCTTGGGCAGGGCGTCGGTGAAGCGCACCTCGTCGGGGCGGGCGATGGGTCCGATCACCTTGGCCACATGGGCCTTGAGCTCGTCCCGCAAGGCGTCTGAGGGGGCATGCCCTTCCTTCAGGGTGACGAAGGCCACAATGGCCTCCCCCTTCAAGGGGTCGGGGCGGCCCACCACCGCCGCCTCCGCCACCGCGGGGTGGGAAACCAAAGCGGACTCGATCTCCATGGTGCCAAGCCGGTGCCCGGCCACGTTCAGCACATCGTCCACCCGGCCCAGGATGAGGTAATACCCGTCCTTATCGCGCCTAGCCCCATCCCCGGTGAAGTAGTTGCCGGGGTGCTGGCTGAAGTACTGTTGCAGGAAGCGGTTAGGGTCCCCCCAGACGGTGCGGAGCATGCTGGGCCAGGGACGGGTGATGCAAAGGTGCCCGCCCTCGTCCGGATTCTCCACGGGCCTGTGCTCCGAGTCCAGGATCTCCGGCTTCACCCCAAAGAAAGGCTTTCCCGCATGCCCGGGCTTCATGGGGTGCGCCCCGGGAAGGGTGGTGATCATGATGCCCCCGGTTTCCGTCTGCCACCAGGTGTCCACGATGGGGCACCGCCCCTTGCCAATCACCTGGTAGTACCAGAGCCAGGCCTCGGGGTTGATGGGCTCCCCCACGGTGCCCAAAAGGCGCAAGGAGTCCAGCCGGTGCCTCAGGGGCCAACCCTCCCCCCACTTCATAAAGGCCCGGATGGCGGTGGGAGCGGTGTAGAGGATGTTCACCCCGTACTTGTCCACGATCTGCCAGAAGCGGTCGGGCTCGGGCCAGTTGGGGGCTCCCTCGTACATCACCGTGGTGGCCCCGTTCAAAAGGGGCCCGTAGACCACGTAGGAGTGGCCGGTGATCCAGCCCACGTCGGCGGTGCACCAGTACACGTCCTCGTCCTTCAGATCAAAGACCAGCTTGGTGGTGAGGTAGACGTAGGTCATGTACCCGCCCAGGGTGTGCAACACCCCCTTGGGCTTCCCCGTGGAACCCGAGGTGTAGAGGATGAAAAGGGGCTCCTCCGCCTCCATGGGCTCCGCCTCGGCCCGGTCGGAGGCCGCCTCCATGAGCTCGTGCCACCAGTGGTCGCGGCCTGGGGTCCAGGGTACCTCCTCCCCGGTGCGGCGCACCACCACCACGTGCTCCACGCTGGAGGTCTCCCTTAAGGCCTCATCGGCGTTCTGCTTGAGGGGCACCACCTGGCCCCGCCGGTAACCGCCGTCGGCGGTGATGAGCACCTTGGCCTCGGCATCCTTGATGCGGTCCGCTAGGGCTCCGCTGGAAAACCCGCCGAAGACCACGGAGTGCACGGCCCCGATGCGGGTGCAGGCCAGCATGGCGATGGCCGCCTCGGGGATCATGGGCAGGTAGATGGTGACCCGGTCCCCCTTCTTCACCCCCAGGCGCTTCAGGATGTTGGCGAACTTCTGCACCTCCCGCCAGAGGTCGTGGTAGGTCAAAACCCTTTCCTCCCCCGGCTCCCCCTCCCAGATGAGGGCCGCCTTGTTGCGGCGCCAGGTCTTTACGTGGCGGTCCAAGGCGTTGTAGGAGAGGTTGGTCCTGCCGCCCACGAACCACTTGGCATGGGGCAGGTCCCCCTCCAAGACCTTCTGCCAGGGTTCAAACCAGTGGAGCTCGGAGGCCACCCGTCCCCAGAAGCCCTCGGGGTCCTTTAAGCTTTCCTCATAGAGCCGCTGGTACTCCTCCTCGCTCCCGATGTGGGCCTGTTGGCGGAAGGCCTCGCTGGGGTAAAAGACCCGCTCCTCCTTGAGAACGCCCTCTATCCGGTCCATATACCCTCCCTTGGCCTTTAAGGATAGGCTGGCCCCCGGACGAGGTCAAGAAACGGGGGGTTTTTCACCATTTGCCAAACCCTTTGTTTCTTGACAGAGGGAAACCGCCTTGGGGAACATGGGTCTAGATGGCCAGGAAGAGGAGCCTTTCCACGGTCCAGGCGGCCTTGCGCATCCTGGCCTACCTGGCCGAGCACCCGGAAGGGGTGGGGGTGAAGGAGGTGGCCCGCCTTTTGGGGAAGAGTCTATCCACCGCCTACGCCCTTTTGAACAGCCTGGCAGAGGAAGGCTTCGCCGTGAAGACGGAGCGGGGGTACCGCCTGGGCCAGGCCAAGCCCCTCCGGTTGGAGACCACGCCCCTCGAGGAGGCCTTGGAGGAACTCTACCTCCGCACCCGGGAGCGGTGCTACCTGGCCCTTCTCACCCCGGAGGGAATCCGGCTTAAAACCCGAGGCCGGCAGGGCCAGCCCCACCCCCTGGGGGAAACCCTCCCTGAGGAAACCCACGCCCTAGCCCTGGGCAAGGTCTTTTTGGCCTACGGGGTTTTGCCCCCACCCCCCTTGCGCCCCAAAACCCCCTACACCCTCACGGATCCCCTGGCCCTGGAGGAGGAGCTTTCCCGGGTGCGGGAGTCGGGGCTGGCGGTGGAGATGGAGGAGTACGCCCTGGGGCTTTCCGCCCTGGCGGCCCCCCTTTTCGACCCCGAGGGCCAGCTTCTGGGCGCCTTGGGGGTGGTGGTCCCCGCCAGGCGCTTCCCCTTCGCCTTCAGCCGTCTGGCCCGCTCCCTTTCCGAGGTGGCCCAGGTCTCCCCTTACCTCAAGCCCCCAGCCCCCCCGCCCTTACCCCCACCTGTGGAGGCCAACCTGAAGGTGGAGGTGGTGGCACCCCCTGCCCCCTTGCAGGAAAGGGCCAACCTCAAGGATTACGCCGAGGTGTACCGGGCGAGCCTCGAGGACCCCGAGGCCTATTTCGGCGGCTTCGCCCAGGAGTTTTACTGGCAAGTCCCCTGGCAAAGGGCCTTTGACCCGGAGAGCCGGCGCTGGTTCGTGGGTGGATGCACCAACGCCGCCCTCAACGCCCTGGACCGGCATCTGCCCGAGAGGGCCCAACAACTGGCCCTCATCACCTTGGATGGGGACGGGGAGCTCAGCAAATGGACCTACCGGGAGCTCCAAAGCCTTTCCGCCCGCTTGGCGGGGGTGCTCCTGGACCTAGGGGTAAGGCCCGGGGACCGGGTGGCCCTCTACCTGCCCACCGGGGTGGAGGCAGCCCTAAGCCTCCTGGCCCTGGCCCGGATTGGGGCGGTCCATGTGGCCCTGCCCGTGGGCCTAGGGCCGGAGGCCCTAAGGGAAAGGCTTTTGCAAAGCCAGGCCCGCATGCTCCTCGCCGCTGACGGCTACTTCCGCCGGGGCCAGCTCATTCCCTTGAGGCCGGTGGTGGAGGCCGCCCTTTCCGGCCTGGACCTGCCGGTGCTCTGGCACACCCGGGGCACCACGGAGTTTTTGGAACGGGCCTCGGAGGGAAAACCCGCGGAGGCTATCCCGGTTCCCGCCCAGCACCCCCTTTTTATCCTCTATACCTCGGGTTCCACGGGAAAGCCCAAGGGCGTGGTCCACGGCCACGGGGGGTACATGGTGGGGGTGGGCTGGGCCTTGCGCTACCTCTTTGACCTCAAGCCGGGGGAGGTCTTCCACACCACCGCCGACCTCTTCTGGGTGGTGGGGCACTCCTTCGGCCTCTATGCTCCCCTCTTCCTGGGGGGCACCAGCCTCCTGGTGGAGGACCGGCCCGACCACCCCAGCCCCGCCGCCTTTTACGAGCGGCTAAGGCGGCTGGGGGTGGACGTGCTCCTCACCTCCCCCACGGTCCTAAGGGGCCTGCGCCGGCACGGGGAAGCCCGGCCCACCTCCTTGCGCCTGGTGGGAAGCGTAGGGGAGGCCTTGGCCCCAGAAGTGTGGCGCTGGACCCGGGAGAACCTGGCCTGGCCCCTGGACAACTGGTGGCAGACGGAGCTGGGGGCCCCAGCCCTGGCCACCCCCCTCACCCTCCCCGCCAAACCGGGCTTCGTGGGGGTACCGCTACCGGGGGTGGAGGCCCGGGTGGTGGACGCCGAAGGCCGGGTCCTGCCCCCTGGGGCCAAGGGGCATTTGGTCCTCCTCCGCACCGGCCCCGCCCACATGGTGGACCTCCTTGGGGGGGAAAGCCCCTGGCGGGGCGGGTTGTACTGGACCGGGGACCTCGCCACCTGGGACGGGGAGGGCTACTTCCGCATCCTGGGCCGCTCCGATGAGGTGATCAAGGCCGGGGAGGCCAGGCTGGGCACCGCCGAGGTGGAGGCGGCCGCCCTCACCCACCCCCAGGTGGCGGAGGCGGCGGCCATCGGCATTCCGGGGGAGGAAGGGGAGGAGATCGCGGTCTTCGTGGTGCCTAGAAGGGAGGTCCCGGATGAGCTTAAGTCCCTTCTAGCGGAAAAGCTCAAGGCCCATCTCCTAAGGCACCTGGGGCCTGTCCCTCCACCCCGGATCCTATTTGCGGAGAGCCTGCCGCGCACCCGTAGCGGCAAGATCCTAAGAAGGCTTTTGAAGGCCCAGCTTTTGGGCCTTGACCCCGGGGATGTCTCGGGATTGGAGGAGGAATATGGCGGTGGAAAAGCTCCTTAAGGAAGAGGAACGGCTCTGGGCCCCAGAAGAGGTGCGCCAGAAGGCGAACCTCCAGAACTTTCCCGAAGAGTATTGGAGAAGCCTCGAGGACCCTGAGGGCTTCTGGGGAGAATGGGCTAGGAGGTTTTACTGGGAGACGCCCTTCCATAGGGTGCTGGAGTGGAACCTCCCCGAGCACCGCTGGTTCTTGGGGGGCACCACCAACGCCGTTTACAACGCCCTAGAACGCAACGTGGAAAGGGGCTTGCGCAACAAGGTGGCCCTCCTCTACCTCTCGGAGGATGGCCGGGAGGAAAAGCTTACCTACGGGGAGCTCCTGGACCGGGTGCGCCGCCTGGCCACGGGGCTAAAGCGCCTGGGGGTGGAAAAGGGGGACCGGGTGGTGATCTACATGCCCCTGACCCTGGAGGGCATCGTGGCCATGCTGGCCACCGCCTATTTGGGAGCCATCCACAGCGTGGTCTACGCTGGGCTTGGGGTAGGCGCCCTGCGGGAGCGCATCCTGGACGCCGGAGCCAAGCTCCTCATCGCCGGGGACGTGAGCTTTAGGCGCGGCAAGGGGGTGGACCTCCGCTCCATCGTGGAGGAAGCCATCCAGGACCTGCCCCTTAAGGTGGTCTGGTTCCAAAGGGCCTTCCAGGTTGAGCTTCCCCAAGGGCACTATGATTTCCAGGAACTCCTTTGGGGAAACCCCCCGGAGGCCCGGGCGGAGATGGTGGACGCCGAGCACCCCCTCTTCATCCTCTACACCTCCGGTTCCACCGGAAAACCCAAAGGGGTGGTGCACGTGCACGGGGGGTACATGGTGGGCACCACCTACCACCTGCGCACCTTCTTTGACGTCAAGGACCAGGACCTCTTCTGGGCCACCAGCGACATCGGCTGGATCGTGGGGCATTCCTACATCGTCTACGCTCCCCTCCTGGAAGGGGTTACCAGCGTTCTCAGGGAAGGGGCCCCCGACTACCCCGACCCCGGGGCCTTTTGGCAGGTGGTGGAGCGCTATCGGGTGAACGTGATGTTCACCGCTCCCACCGCGGTGAGGCTCTTCATGAAGTTCGGCCCCGAATGGCCGGGGAAGTACGACCTCTCCTCCTTGCGCCTCATGGCCGTGGCTGGGGAGCCCCTTAACCCCGAGGCCCTGCGCTGGGCCTACCGCCACTTGATGGACGAGGGCCGGCGGGGCTTCGTGGCCGACAACTGGTGGCAGACGGAGCTGGGTGGGCCCACCCTGGGGACGCCCCTCACCCTCCCCGCCAAGCCGGGCTTCGCCGGAGTAGCCCTACCGGGGGTGGAAGCGGAGGTGGTGGACGAGGAGGGGAAACCCGTTCCCCCGGGGCAAGGGGGGCTTCTGGTGTTGAAGCGCCCCTTCCCCCACATGATGCGCACCGTCTGGGGCAACCACGACCGTTACCTCCAGTACTGGCGGGAGGTGCCGGGGAACGTGTACGTGGCCGGGGACGTGGCCAGCAAGGATGAGGAGGGGTACTTCAGCGTCCTGGGCCGGGCGGACGACGTTTTGAACGTGGCCGGGCACCGCATCGGCACCGCCGATGTGGAAAGCGCCCTGGTCTCCCACCCGGCGGTGGCCGAGGCAGCGGTGATCGGGGTCCCCGATCCCCTCAAGGGGGAGGCCATCAAGGCCTTCGTGGTCCTCCGCCTGGGCCAAACGCCATCGGAGGAACTCAAGGAAAGCCTCATCGCCCACGTGCGCCGGGAGCTGGGCCCCATCGCCACCCCCTCGGAGGTGGTCTTTTTGGACAAGCTTCCCAAAACCCGCTCGGGCAAAATCCTCCGCCGCTTGCTTAAGTCAAAGGAGCTGGGCAAGGACCCGGGGGACCTGTCCACGCTGGAGGAGTGAAGCCTGCTCCCAACCAGCGACCCTGGGGTACGAGGGCACGCGGTTTACGAGAAACCGAGGGTTTTCAGGTATTCGCCAAACGGCCCTTTTCTTGACGCTCCAAGGAAAGGGAGTTAATATTCGCCCAGCAGGCAGGATACAGGCTCATGCAAGGGACCAAAGCCCCTGCTTGCATTTTCACCATAGGGGAGGTGAAGCGCATGGACGGGATACCTGAGGCAGTCAAGGAGTGGTACTGGGGGGAGGTCAAGCGGCTTACCCTTCGCTCCCTTTTTTACTGGATCATCATTGCCATCGTCTTGCCGGTCCTTTCCCCCCTCTTCAAGGGGGTGACCATTGGCCCCTTGCCCTCGCTCCACTGGTACATCAACAGCTTGATCGTCATCGTGCTTGGCATTGTGCTCATCTTCTGGTACGCCGCCCGTATGAATCGGCTGGACGAGGAGTTGGAAAAAAAGCTTAGGGAAGGGAGGTAAACCATGGCCCCAGCAAAAGGCATGTCGCCCGTGGTGCGCAATCCGTTGATTACCGCTATTGTGGTGGTCCTCTTGGCTATTCTGGCCTACCCGGTAGGAGGGCAGTACCTGACCTCCCTGGTACTTATCATCGGCAGCATCTTGGTCTACTTGGTTCTGGCCCTCACCCTCCGCTCCCAGGCTGCTGCTGACTTTTATGTGGCAGGCCGCTCTATCCCGGCGGTGGTGAACGGAGCCGCCACCGCCGCCGACTGGATGTCGGCGGCCAGCTTCCTCTCCATGGCGGGGATCATCGCCTTTCTGGGCTTTGACGCCCTGCCCTACGTGATCGGCTGGACCCTGGGCTATACCCTCATGGCCTTCACCATCGCCCCCTTCGTGCGCAAGTCCGGCACCTACACCGTGCCAGAGCTTATTGAGCGTCTGGCAGGCAACTGGTCCACGGCCCGGGTCATCGCGGTGCTCATGGTCTTTATCACCTCTCTCACCTACCTCACCGCCCAGCTGGTGGGGGTGGGTGTGGTCTTTTCCCGCTTCTTGGGTATCCCCGCCACCATAGCCGTCTTCGTGGGCGTGTTCGGGGCCTTAGCCTACGCTTGGACCAGCGGCTGGCGGAGCATCACCTGGGTGCAGTTCGTGCAATACTGGGTGCTCATCTCCATGTACCTCCTGCCGGTGCTCATCGCCAGCGCTTACTTGGGGCTTCTTCCCATACCCCACCTCCAATACGGCCCCCTCTTGGCCGAGGTGGAGGCCCGGGAAGCCGCCGCAGGCGTTAGCCCCCTGTGGACCGAACCCCTGGCCCGGCCCTTCGCCGGCGGGACAGGGATGCTGAACTGGATCCTGGCCGCCTTGGTCCTCATGCTGGGTACCATGGGCCTGCCCCACATCCTGGTTCGTTTCTACACCGTCACCAACGTGCACGCCGCCCGCCTAAGTGTGGGCTGGGCCCTTCTTTTCATCGGCCTCCTCTACACCACCGCCTCCATCTATGCCGCCATCGCCCGGCTTTCCATCAGTAATCTTTGGAACAAACCCCTAGATGTGGTGATGAACACCACCTGGATCCAAAAGTGGCTTCCCACAGGCTTAGTCAAGATAAGTGACGCCAACGGGGACGGGATCATTCAAGCAGCGGAACTCTCCTTCCACAACGACATCGTGGTGGTGGGGATGCCGGACATGTTCGGCATGCTGTGGCTCATCTCGCCCCTGGTGGCCGTGGGCGGTTTGGCTGCGGCGCTTTCCACCGCCGACGGGCTTCTCCTCGCTATGTCCACCGCCATCTCCCGGGACATTTACAAGCGCTTCATCAACCCCCAAGCCTCGGAGGCAGGGGAGGTGGGCTTCGTGCGGGCCATGCTGGTGGTCATCGGCTTGGTGGGAGGCTACTTGGGCTACTTGGCTATTCGGGACCCCGGCTTTAGCCGCTACGTGGCCCTGCTGGTAGGCTGGGCCTTCGTCTTCGCTGCCTCCACCTTTACCCCGGCCATCATGCTGGGCATCTTCTGGAAGCGGCTTAACCGTTACGGAATCGTAGCGGGGCTGATCGTGGGCATGGCCGTGGCCTTACCCTACGTGCTGGCCGTGGGCATCTTTAACGCCCCTCCCTTGGCCCTCTTCGGGCAGAAGATCGGCACCATCGCCTGGGGAGCCGTCTCCTTCCTGGCCAATGCCCTCACCGCCATTGTGGTCTCCCTGCTCACGCCCCCTGAGGGGAAGGAACGGGAGGCCTTTGTGGATCACATGCGCATGCCCGACTAGGGGCTATGCCTTGCGGGGGGGCCAGGCCACCCTGGCCCCCTTTTTGAAGGCCGTAAGGACCACAAGCCGGGGACGCCCAAAACGAAACACTTGGGTAACGGCAAGCCGTAGGCCCTCCCACTCGTCGTAGCAAAAAAGCCGTTTCCCTCCCAGCAGGCGTTCCCAGGGCCCGGCGGCCTCGTCAAAGCAGCTTACCCCTCGCTCCAGCCCACCCCGGGTCCAGACGAAAAGATGGTAGGCCACCTGGTCCTCGAGGCGCCGCATCCTCCCCGGGGCTCGCACAAAACGCTCCACGTACTCCACCAGCTTGCCGTACACCGCCTGCTTTTCCTCTTCCATATGCCATACTATAAGCACAAACCCAGGCCATGGCTGTAGACCTCCTAGCCAAAATCCCCCCTCTGGACCGGCTCCCCCAGGAGGAGCTGGAACAGCTGGGTCGGTCCGCCTCTACCCTTGACCTAGCCCCCCAAACCACCCTTCTAACCCAGGGGGGCAGTCCCTCCCAAAACCTCTACCTCCTCCTAGAGGGCCAAGTGGCCCTCCTGGACGGGGAACGGGAGGTAGGGACCCTGGAGGCGGGGGAGTTTTTCGGCTTCCCTTCCCTCCTTTCCGGGGAACCCCCGGCCCTAAGCGTGGTGGCCAAAACCCCGGTCAAGGTCCTGTCCTTTCCCAAGGAGGCCTTCCAAAGGCTCCTGGCCCACCCGGAAATCGCCCGCTTCTTCGGCCAGGGCCTCGTGGAGAGGGTGCGGCTTCGCATGGACCTAGAACCCTCCCTCTTGGCCCCGGTGGGAAGCCTGGTCCGCCGTTCCCCTTCCTTTATCCCCCCTTCGGCCACGGTGGAAGAGGCCGCGAGGAGGATGCGCCAAGAAGGCATCTCCAGCCTCCTGGTGGAAGGGGAGCCTTTGGGCATCCTCACGGACCGCGACCTAAGAAACCGGGTCCTGGCGGAAGGCCTTCCCCCCTCCACCCCCGTGGCCCGGGTGATGAGCGCGCCCCTCTTCACCCTCCCGGCGGAAACCCCCATCCATGAGGCCCTGGCGGCCATGGTGGAGCGGGGCATCCACCACCTGCCCCTTACGGAAGGGGGGCAGGTGGTGGGGGTGGTCACCCATACCGACCTGCTCCTCAACCAGGCCCAAAGCCCCTTGGTCCTCCTCCGGCGGATCGAAAGGCTGGAGCTTTCCCGCTATGGCCTCGAGGTGGCCTCTTTGGTGGAGAGCCTTGTCCAAAGGGGCCTCGGGGGCGTGGAGGTCGGCCGGGTGGTGGCCTCCTTGAACGACGCCCTCATCCGCCGGCTGGCCAAGGAGGCGGAAAGGGCCTTGGGCCCGGCCCCGGTTGCCTATAGCTTCATGGTTTTCGGCTCCGAGGGGCGAAGGGAGCAGGCCCTCCTCACCGACCAGGACAACGCCCTTGTCCTGGCGGAAGGGGGGCACGACCCCTACTTCCAGGCCCTGGCGGAGCACGTGGTGGGAGGGCTCATCCAGGCCGGCATCCCCGAGTGCAAGGGCGGCTACATGGCCACCCGCTGGCGCAAGACGCTCGCCCAATGGCAAGACACCTTTCGGCGTTGGATGGAAACCCCCGAGCCCCAAGCCCTCCTGGATACCCAGATTTTCTTTGACTTCCGCTCCGCAGCCGGTGGCCTTTCCCTAAAGCCTTTGGAGGAAACGGTGTTGGAGGGAAGCCAGAAGGGGGTCTTCCGCTACCACCTGGCCCAGGCCAGCCTAGCCTTCCGCCCACCCTTGGGTTTTCTGGGCAGGGTGCGCACCGAGGAGGGCTTTCTTGACCTGAAGCGGCACGCCATCGCCCCCATCGTGGCCCTGGCCCGGCTTTACGCCCTTCTAGCGGGAAGCCTGGCCAAGGGCACAGTGGAAAGGCTACGGGCGGCGGCGGAGGCCGGCACCCTAAGCCAGGAGGGAGCGGAAAGGTTGGAGGAGGCCTTCCGCTTCTTCTTCACCCTGCGCCTCAAGCACCAGCTTCTGGCCCTGCGCCAGGGAAAGCCGGTGGAAAACCGCATCCTCTGGGCCACGTTGAGCCCGGGAGAAAAGCGGAGGGCCCTCGAGGGGTTCCGGGCCATCGCCGAGCTTCAGGAAAGCACCGCAAGCCGGTTCCAACTGCGATGAAGGAGAAAGCCCTCGCCCTCTTCCTCCTGGCCTTAGTCCTCTTCACCTTACCCCTGGAGCTCTTTTCCTGGGGGGGAAGGAGCCTATGGGGAATCCCCGCCGCCTACCTCTACCTCTTCCTGGCCTGGAGCCTCGTCATCCTCCTGGCCTATAGGCTCTACCGCAAGCCATGAGCGCCCTGGCTTTGTTCCTCTTTCTCCTCCTTTACCTGGCCTCCTTGTTCCTGGTGGCCCTCTGGGGGGAGGGCCGGGGAAGAGGCCTAGCCCAAAGTGCCCACGCCTATGCCTTTTCCCTGGCGGTCTACGCCACCGCCTGGACCTTTTTCGGAAGCGTGGGCCGGGCGGCCACGGAGGGAGCCACCTTCCTTCCCATCTATCTGGGCCCCACCCTGGTCCTTTTCCTCTGGCCCTTTTTGCACGGAAGGCTTCTGGAGCTGGCCCGCTCCCACCGCCTCACCTCCTGGGCCGACTTCCTTTTCCTCCGCTATGGCCCCGGTATCCTTGGCCCCCTCACCGCCCTTTTTCTCGTGGTGGGGCTTCTTCCCTACCTGGCCCTGCAGCTCAAGGCCATCGCCCAAGCCTTCCTCTTCCTAAGCGGAGGAAAGGCTCCTTTAGGGGATGTGGCCCTCCCCACCGCCTTGCTCCTGGCCCTATTCGCCATCCTCTTCGGCACCCGGCACCTGGACCCCTCGGAAAAGCACCCCGGCCTGGTGCTGGCGGTGGCCTTTGAATCCTGGGTGAAGCTCCTCGCCTTCCTCCTGGTGGGTGGGTTTGTGCTTTGGCACCTGGGCAGCCCCTTTCCCCGGGCCCTTCAGGATCCCGAACTCCTTCCCCTGCTTTCACCCCCAAAGGGCCTTTCCGGGCAGGTGGCCTGGGGGAGCCTGGTGGCCCTCTCCGGCCTGGCCTTCCTCTTCCTGCCCCGGCAGTTCCACGTGAGCGTGGTGGAAAATGCCGACCCCGGGCACCTGCGCCTGGCCGCCTGGCTTTTTCCCTTTTACCTCCTCCTCATCAACCTGCCCGTCCTTCCCTTAGCCCTTTGGGGGCGCACCCTTTTGCCTGGGGGGAACCCCGACCTCTACGTGCTAGCCCTGCCCTTGGAGCTGGGAAGCCAGGGGGTAGCCCTTTTAGCCTTCCTGGGTGGGGTTTCCGCCGCCACCGCCATGGTGATCGTGGAGAGCCTGGCCCTTTCCATCCTCATCTCCAACCACCTCCTCTCCCCCTGGCTCCTAAGGTGGAAGGCCTTGGGAAGCCTCCTGCTTTGGCGAAGGCTCTCCATCCTCCTGGTGATGCTTCTTTCCTACCTTTACTTCCGCCTGGCGGGGGAGGCCTACGCCTTGGTGGCCATGGGCCTCATCTCCTTTGTGGCCGTGGCCCAGCTGGCCCCCGCGGGGCTTTTGGGGCTCTTCTGGAAGGGAGCCACCCCCCAAGGCGCCCTGGCTGGCCTCCTGGGAGGGATGGCCCTTTGGACCTATACCCTCTTCCTGCCCGCCTTGGCCCGCTCTGGCTGGCTTCCCAAAGGGTTTCTGGAGGGTCCCCATCCCCTCCTCCACCCCCAAGGGCTTTTGGGCCTCCAAGGCCTTGACCCCATAACCCATGGCTTTCTCGCCAGCGTGGGGCTGAACCTGGCCCTTGCGGTGGGGGTTTCCCTCTTCACCCGGAAGGGCCCTACCCCGGAGGGGCGCACCGGGGAACCGGCGGAGCTGGCCGCCTTGGTGGGCCGGGTCCTGGGCCCAGAGGCGGAAAAGGCCTTCCGGGGAGAAGCCAAGGCCCTTTCTGGCCCCAAGGCCGTGGCCCTGGCGGAGTCCTGGCTTTCCGCCTCGGTGGGCCCCGCCACCGCCAGGCTCCTCCTCCTTTCCGCCACCCGGGAGGCTCCCGAGGCCCCTTCCCCCTTTGAAGCCCTCCTGGAGGAAGCCGCCCGGGAGTCGCGGGAGGTGCGAGCCTACGCCCGGGCTTTGGAAGAGGCCAAGCGGGAGCTAGCGGAGGCGTACGAACGCCTAAAGGCCTTGGACCAGGCCAAGGACGAGATCCTGGCCGCCGTCTCCCACGAGCTCAAGACCCCCCTCACCGCGGTGCGGGCCTTGGCGGAGATCCTCGAGGCCAACCCCGACCTCAGCGAGGAGGAAAGGCACCGCTTCACCGCCCTCCTCGCCAAGGAGGCTGCCCGCCTTTCCCGCCTGGTGGAGGAGGTGCTGGCCTACACCCGGTTGCAAGCGGGGGTGCCTTTGGCCAGGAGCCCCACGGACCTTAAGGCCTTGGCGGAGGAGGCCTTGGCCTTGGTGGAACCCCTGGCCCGGGAAAGGGGGATTACAATGGAGTCCCAGCTGGCGGGGGTCCAGGCCGTCACCGATCGGGACCGGGTGCTCCAGGTGCTCCTAAACCTCCTCCACAACGCCCTGCGCCACGCACAAAACCGGGTGCGCCTCGAGGTGGCTCCCGGCAACCACGAGGTCCTTTTCCGCATCCAAGACGACGGGCCCGGGGTACCCCAAGAGGCCAAGGCCCTGGTATTTGAACCCTTTCAGAGCTTTTCCGGCGGCACGGGCCTGGGGCTTTTCCTGGCCAAGAGGCTCGTGGAAGGATTGGGAGGCCGGATCTGGCTGGAAAGCAGGGAGGGGAATGGGGCCTCCTTCGCCTTCACCCTCCCCTTGGAGGTGAAGCATGAGAATCCTGGTGGTGGACGATGAGGAAAGCATCCTGGTGCCCCTGGAGTTCCTCCTGAAGAGGGCCGGGTACGAGGTGGTCCTGGCCCGCACGGGGGAGGAAGCCTTAAAAGCCCTGGAGCAGGAGGCCTTTGACCTTCTGGTGCTGGACCTCATGCTTCCGGGCCTGGACGGTTTTGCCGTGCTGGAAAGAAGCCGTAACCTCCCCCACAGGCCCAAGGTCTTGGTCCTCACCGCCAGGGGGCGGGAGGCGGACCGGGCCAAGGCCCTGGCCCTGGGGGCCGAGGCCTTTATGGCCAAGCCCTTCGCCACCCAGGACCTTCTTGCCCAGGTGGAAAGGCTGGTAAAAGGATGAGGGAAGCCCTCCGCTTCTTAGGCGCCCTTCTCCTGGGCCTCCTCCTGGTGGGGGGTACGGTGGCGCTAGGGTTCTTCCTCCTTCTCCAAGGGGAGGACGCCCTAGCCCGGGAGTTCCTACGCCTGGTCCAGGCCAGGATTCCCGCACTCCTTTTCGTGGGGTTTCTCTTCATCCTGGTGCTGGGAGCCCTGCTCTACCCCGTGTTTCTAGGCTACCTGGCGGCCACCCGGGCCCTGGGGCAGGAGGCGGAGGTGATCCTGAGCAACCCAGGCCACCGCCTTCGCCCCCGGGGTCCTTTTGAGCTTCAGGCCCTTGCGGACCTCATCAACCGCCTGGCCCAGGAAAAGGAGGCCTTGGAACGGGAGGTGGCGGCCCGGATCGCCGAGGCCAAGACCCTCCTGGAAGAGGAGCGCAAGAAGCTGGCCCTTCTCATCGCCCACCTGCCCCAAGGGGTGGTCCTGGCCAACCCCAAGGGCCAGGTCCTCCTCTATAACCCCGCCGCCCGGGGGCTTCTGGGGGAGGGCCTGGGGGTGGGCAAAAGCCTCCTGGGCCTTCTGGACCGGGGGCTTTGGGTCCACGCCCTAAGCCTTCCCGAGGAGCGCTTTCTCACCCAGGGGCCCAAGGGGGCCTTGTGGCTTCAGGTGGTGCCCCTGGAGGGCAACGAGAGGTACCTGGTCCTTCTGGAAGGGGCCAAAGAGGAAGGGGCTCTGGAGGGAGGGCTCCTTCACCAACTGCGGGACAAACTGGCTGGGCTTAAGGCCTTGGTGGAGGTGCTGCACCTGGAGGTGCAAACCCCCCGTCTGCAAGCCCTCCTGAACACGGCTAGGGCCACTGCGGAAGAGCTTGGCCAGCTCCTCGCCTCCTGGAGGCCCCCACCCCAGGCGGCGGAGGTACTGGCGGAGGACCTCCTTCCCCTCCTCCTGGAGACCCTGGAGCGAGAGGCGGGCATCGCCCCCGGCTTCTCCCTGGAGGAGGAGGCCAGGGGGCTTCTGGTGTTGGCGGACACCTACGCCTTGGCCCGGGGCTTGGCGGAGGCCCTCGAGGAGGTGGAGGAAGCCTTCTTGGCCGCCAGGCGGGAGGATGGCTTCCTTCACCTCACCCTAACCCTCCCGGAGGGGGGTGGGGGCGTCCGGTTGCCTCCCCTGCTGGAGGAAGCCGCCGGGCGCTCGGGGGGAAGCGCCTGGAAGGAGGCCTTTCGCCTCCACCTCCTCCTTCCCGCACGGGAAGCCCCTAGGCTCCCCGCCCAAGAAGGACCCCCTCCCAGGGCCGTGGTCTTTGACCTTACCCTCCTCCAAGTCCCGGAGGAACTGGAGGAAGCCCCCTTAGAGGGCCTCCTCTACACGGCCTTTGACCTGGAAACCACGGGTTTGGACCCGGAAAAGGACGCCATCGTCGCCCTAGGAGGGGTGCACGTTTTAGGGCAAAGGGTGCTCCGCCAGGAGGTCTTTGAGGCCCTGGTGGACCCCGGCCGGCCCATCCCCAAGGCTTCCAGCCAGGTGCACGGGCTAACCTGGGAGATGCTCCAGGGGAAACCCCGGCTGGAAGAGGTCCTTCCCGCCTTCCGCGCCTTTTTGGAGGATAGCGTCCTCCTGGCCCACAACGGAGCCTTTGACATGGCCTTTTTGCGGCGGGTGGGCATCCACCAACCCCCCTTGGTGGACACCCTGCTCCTTTCCCACCTCCTCTTCCCCGACCTAAAGGACCACCGTCTGGAAGCCTTGGCGGAACGCTTCGGGGTACCGGTGGTGGGGCGGCACACCGCCTTGGGGGACGCCCTCATGACCGCCGAGGTCTTTGCCCGGATGCTTCCCCTTCTTAAGGCCAAGGGGTACCGCACCCTGGGGAGGACCCTCGAGGCCTGCGCCAAGCTGCCCCTGGCCAAACTGCAATACTAAGCCCCGGTGGGGGGATCAGCGCCGTCTTCGGGCCTTCTGGCCGATGTCCTTGCGGTACTGGGCCCCAGGAAAACCCACCTGGGGGATGTAGGCATAGGCCCGCCCCAAGGCCTCCTCCAGGTCCTGGCCCAACCCCACCACGTTCAAAACCCGTCCCCCAGCGCTCACCCACCTACCCCCTTCCCACCGGGTCCCCGCATGGAAGACCAGGACCCCTTCTGGCGGCTCGGGCACATGCAGGGGAATCCCCTTCCTGGGGTTTTCCGGGTAGCCGGGTGCCGCCAGGACCACGCAGGCCGAGGCCCCTTCCCGCCAGGAAAGCTCCGTCCCCCCAAGCCGCCCCTCGGCCACCCTTAGGGCCAGCTCCACCAGATCGTTTTGCAAAAGGGGTAAAAGGGCTTGCGCCTCGGGGTCGCCGAAGCGGGCGTTGAACTCCAACACCTTGGGCCCTTCCCCGGTCAACATGAGGCCAGCGTAGACCACCCCGCGGTAGACCACGCCCTCCGCCCGCAAGCCCTGGACCAGGGGCCTCAGGATCTCCTCCTCCACCCGCCGCAGGGTTTCCGGACCCATGGGGTAGGGGGCCACCGCCCCCATCCCCCCGGTCATGGGCCCTTGGTCCCCATCCAGAAGCCGCTTGTGGTCTTGGGAGGGCAAAAGGGGAAGGATGGCCTCCCCGTCGGTGAGGGCGAGAACCGTGGCCTCCTCCCCCTCCAGGTATTCCTCGATGACCACCTCGCCCCCCTCGGGTCCGGAAAGGATGTTGGACACCGCCTGTTTAGCGGTGTGGAGGTCAAAGGCCACCGTCACCCCCTTCCCCGCCGCCAGCCCCGAGTCCTTGACCACGATGGGTACCCCCACTTCCTCCACGTACTCCAGGGCCGAAAGGGGGTCCTGGAAAACCCTAAACCGGGCGGTGGGGATGCCGTAGCGCTCCATAAGGGCCTTGGCAAAGGCCTTGGAGCCCTCAATCATGGCCGCCTTCTGCGTGGGGCCGAAGACGAGAAGGCCCCGCCTCGCAAAGGCATCGGCGATCCCCTCCACCAAAGGGGCCTCGGGACCCACCAGGGTGAGGTCTATACCCTCGTTCAAGGCCCAGTCCGCCAGGGCCTCCACGTCCCCGCTCCAAGGCACCAGCTCCGCCAAAGCCGCCATCCCGGCGTTGCCAGGGGCGGCGTAAAGCCTGTCCACCAAGGGGCTTTGCGCCGCCTTCCAAAGGAGGGCGTGCTCCCGTCCCCCCGAGCCCACCACCAGCACCTTCATGGGGAAGATTCTACCCGGGCCAGGGTCTTTTCCACCCGAAGCCGCACCTCCTCAGGCAGGGTGGCGAGCTCCCGGCGCAGGGCTGGATGGTCCTCCGCCAAAAGGTGGGCGGCCAAAAAGGCCCCTCTTCCCCACTCGCCCCCTTGGCCCTGGAAGGCCCAAAGCGCCATGGCCTCCTGTCCCCAGGCCTTAAGAAGGGCATACGCCCGCAGGTAAAGGGGCCTTTGCCGAGGGGGCAGGCCCCGGAGCCAGGGGGCGAGCTCCCCTTCCTCGGGGGGCGGGAAGGCAAGCCCCAGGAGGACAAGCCGCACCGCCTTGGGATAGAGGCGGTGTTCCAGGAAAAGCACCCGCCTTTCCAGGGTCTCCGGGGTGTCCCCGGGCAGGATGGGCACCCGCCCCTGCAGGACGATGGGGCCGGTGTCCATACCCTGGTCCACGAAGTGCACCGTGGAGCCCGTTTCCTTCTCCCCCGCCATGAGGACCCGCCGGTGCACGTTTAGCCCTGGGTAGTCAGGAAGAAGGGAAGGGTGGATGTTGAGAAGCCGCCCGTACCAGGCCTCCACAAAACCAGGGGAAAGGAGGCGCATGAACCCGGCCAGGAGCACCAGGTCAATGCGCCTGGCCCCCAAGAGGGCCAAGGCCTCCCCCTCAAAGGCCCTCCGCCCCCGCCAGGGGATGGCCAGCGCCTCCACCCCCCGGCTCCCCGCCCGCCTTAGGGCGTAGGCCTCCGGGTTGTCGGAGAGGACCAGCACCACCTCCCCCCAAGGGTTTCCGGGCGGAAAGGCCTCGAGGAGGGCCTCCAGGTTCGTCCCCCGGCCTGAGGCCAGGACCGCCATGCGCGCAGGCCGGCCTAGAGGAAAGGGGGTGGAAAACCCGCGCCCCTCCATACTAAAGAGCCTCGGGATGGTGCTTCTGCCAGTAGCGCACCAGACCTTGGAGGTTCATGTAAGGGGGATCGGCCAGCTCATATAGCTTTATCCCTTCCTCCCCCACCCCGGCCCGCCGCAAGCCTTCCCGCCAGTAGGTCTCAAAACGCTCCGTCATCGCCTCCAGGGGAAGGCCCTCCTTGAGCCGGTGCAGGACCCAGCCCGCCCACTCCTCCAAAACACCCCGTAGGGCCAGGAGGTGGGCCTCCACGTCCCGGTAGGGGCCGAAGTGGGTGAGGTAGAGGGCCTCGGGCCTGAGGGCTAGGATGCGGTCCAAGGAGGCGTACCAGCTTTCCAGGTGGATGTCGGGGGGCGGGGTGGGGGGCAGGACCGGCCCCGGGGCTATCCGCACCCCGGCCACGTCCCCGGCGAAGAGGAGGCCCTCCACCAGGTAGGCGTGGTGGTGGGAGGCGTGGCCCAGGGTTTCCAGGGCCTGTACCCTAAGCCCCCCTAGGTCCACCACCTCCCCATCCGCCAAAGCCCGCACCTGCGCCTGGGCAATGCCCTTAAGCTCTCCCCAAAGGGGTTTCAGCATGGCCCCATAGATGCGCTCGGCGGAGGCCAGAAGCCTCGAGGGGTCCACCAGGTGGGGGGCCCCCCGCGGGTGCACGTACACCGTGGCCCCAAGCTCCGCAAACCGCCAGGCGGCCCCGGCGTGGTCCAGGTGGATGTGGGTCACGAAGACGTGGCGGACCTCCTTGGGGTCCACCCCTTCTTGCCTTAGGGCCGCCTCGAGGCGGGCGTAGGTGCTCTCCGGCCCCGTTTCCATCAGTACCGGCCCCTCCTTGGACTCCAGGAGGAAGCTGGCGATCACCCCTTCCGCTCCCTGGAAGTGGAGGTCCAGGACCTTCACCATGGGCGCTCCTCCTTAGGGCCGATCCGGGTGTGGAGGGTGCCGATGCCCTCAATGGCCACCTCCAACCGGTCCCCAGGCCTAAGGGCCCCCACCCCTTCCGGCGTGCCCGTGAGGACCACGTCCATGGGCTCCAAGGTCATGAAGCTGGAGATGTACGAGAGAATCTCCGCCACGGAAAAGATCATGGCGGACGTATGCCCTTCCTGACGGAGCTCATCGTTCACATAGGTGCGCACCCAGGTGTTCTGGGGGTCCAGATCGGTCTCAATCCAAGGACCCAGGGGCAAAAACTTGTCCGCGCTCTTGGCCCTCACCCACTGGAGGTCCTGCTTTTGCGCATCCCTGGCGGTGATGTCCACGGCGATGGTGTAGCCCAGCACGTGGTCTAGGGCCTTTTCCGGGGGCACGTGGCGCATGCGGTCCCCGATCACCACCGCCAGCTCCCCCTCGTAGTGGAGCTCCTGGGTGAAGAAGGGGTAGGGCACCGCATCCCCCGTGTTCCAGGGGTCCCGGGGGTTACCGGGGTGGGCCAGGGTGTTGGGGGCCTTCAGGAACAGGCCCGGCTCCTTGGGCAGGTCCTGGCCGAAGTCGTGGCCCATCTCCCGGATGTGCTCCTTGTAGTTCCTCCCCACGCAGACGATCTTGCTGGGCGTGGCCGGGACCAGAAGGCGAACCGCCGCCAGGTCATAACGCTTCCCCGTGGGGTTGCCCCCCGGGCCATCGGTTTCCAGGACCAGCTCCCCTTCCAGTATGCCCCAACGCCCCTCGTTAAACCGGAGGATCTTCATGCCCTAAAGCTACCATCTCCCCCTAAGGATTTGCAGGCCCCTGAGCCCCACCAAAAGGGCCGCCAGGAAAGCCCCAAGCCTCCCCTCGGGGGAAGCCAGGAGCAAAAGGGCCAGGTACCCGAAGATGGCCCCAAAGGGAATGGGGTAGATGCCCTTCCGGCGCCTCCCCCAGTAAAGAAGGTGGTAGACCCCCGCCACCCCAAGGCCCAAGGCCGTGGCCAGGAGGGTTTCCCCGGGAAACCAGGCCAGGAAGTAGCCCAGGGAGGGCGCAATCCCACCCCCGCCCCGGAAGCGGAAGAAGAGGGGCCAGTTGTGCCCCGCCACCACGGCCCCCGCCGCCCAGGCCCGCCACTCCGGCGGGGTCAGCCAGGCGGCCAGCGCCCCTTTGCCCAGGTCAAAAGCCACCACCCAAAGGGCCGCCCAAGGGCCCTTTCGGCGGTAAACCCCAGAGCCCCCGGGAAGGTCTTTGGCCCGCACCTCGGGGAAGAAGAGGAGGCCTGCCACCAGGGAACCCAAAAGGTACGCCAAGAGCACATAGGCCATACCCCCATTCTTGCAAAGGGCCGGGGCTTGCCCTATCCTAAGGATGGAAGTTTCCATGAAGCGCTTCCACTTCCTGAGGTGCTGAGGCCATGAAGAAGAAACCCACCATCCTCGAGGTGGCCGCCCGGGCCGGGGTCGGCCTGGGCACGGTGAGCCGGGTGCTCAACAACCACCCTGCGGTGCGGCCGGAAACCCGGGCCCGGGTGCTAAGGGCCATGGAGGAGCTGGGCTACACCCCCAACCCCCATGCCCGGCGCATCGCGGGAGGCAGAAGCTACACGGTTTCCGTCCTTCTCCCCTTCGTGGCCACGGAGTTCTACCGCAGGCTGGTGGAGGGGATCGAGAGCGTGCTCTTGGAAAAGCGCTACGACCTCGCCCTCTTTCCCATCCTCTCCCAGGCCCGGCTTAGGCGCTATTTGGAAAGCTCCACCCTGGCTTTTCTCACCGACGGCCTCATCCTGGCCTCCTACGACCTCAGCGAGCATTTTGAAGGGGGCCGTCTTCCCACCGACCGTCCCGTGGTGCTGGTGGACGCCAAGAATCCCCGGTACGACTCCGTTTACCTGGACAACTTTCTGGGCGGTCACCTGGCCGGGGAGCACCTGGCCCGCTTCCCCGGGCCCATCTTCGCTGTGAAGGTAGAGGAGGAACCCGACCGGGCCTTCCACCACACGGTCTTCGCCGAGCGCCTGGCCGGCTTCCGGGAAGCCCTCAAGGCCACGGACCGCCCCTTCCCCGAGGAACACCTTTACACCACCCGCCTCTCCCAGGAAGGAGGCAGGCTCGCCCTCCGGTACTTCCTGGAAAAGGCCTCCCCGCCCTTTAGCGTCTTCGCCGGCGCCGACCAGGTGGCCCTGGGGGTCCTGGAGGAGGCAAAGAGGCTGGGGCTTACCGTGGGCAAGGAGGTGCGGGTTTTGGGCTTT
This sequence comes from Thermus caldifontis, assembly GCF_003336745.1. Taxonomy (NCBI): domain Bacteria; kingdom Thermotogati; phylum Deinococcota; class Deinococci; order Thermales; family Thermaceae; genus Thermus; species Thermus caldifontis. Next base: position 361,577 of record NZ_QGMX01000001.1, read on the forward strand.
GACGGCCATCCCTTCACCGAGGAGGTGGGGCTTTCCACCATCGCCCAGCCGGTGGAGGCCATGGGGGCCCGGGCGGCGCAACTCCTCCTGGAAAGGATGGAAGGCTATGCCGGCCCTCCCCGGGAGGTGCGGTTCGAGCCCCTCCTTATAGAACGGGCCTCCACCCGCACTTCCCCTGCGGCCCCCTACCTGCCTTAGAATGCGCCCATGCGCCCGGAAGCCCTGGTCTACCCGTTGCGTTGGCTCATGCTTTTGCCCGTGGTGGGGATGCTCCTCGGGGCCTTCTACTTCGCCTGGCATGCCCTCGAGGAAACCCTGGTGGCGGTGAAAAAACCCCTGGACGAAGCCCTTCCCGTCCTGGTGGGCGCCGTGGACCTGGCCCTTTTGAGCGCCGTCTTCCTCATCTTCAGCCTGGGCCTTTTTGAGCTTTTCATCCGCAAGCTGGAGCTCCCCTTGGAAAACGTCCTCACCGTGGAAAGCCTGGCGGACCTCAAGGGCAAGCTGGGCCAGGTGATCATCATGATCCTGGTGGTGAAGTTTTTTGAGAAGGCCTCGGCCTTCAAGCCCCAGACCTCCTTGGACTTCCTCCTCTTCGCCGGGGGGGTGGCCCTCCTGGCCGCCTCCCTTTGGCTGGCCAAGGCCAAAGAATAGCCCTTGCTGGTCTATCTGGACCAAAACTACGCCAGCCGCATGGCCAAGCACCTCCTGGGCCAGCGGGGGCACGAGGTTTTTGGCGAGCTCTATCTGGCCCTACGGGGCAAGGCCTTAGCCCCTCCCAGCCCCTTCCACGTGCTGGAAACCCTCTACCCCATCCGGGGCCCGGAGGAGAAGGCCGGCTACCTCCTACCTGCCCTAAAGCGCCTTTTCGCCGAGCTTTCCCAAGGCTACTGGGTGCGCCCCTGGCAGGAGGTGGCCGTGCGCCAGGAGGGGGGGCTTTCCCGGGAAGACCTCCTCTGGAGGGGAGGAAGCTGGGAAGCCCCTGCGGACCTCTCCCCCTTCCAGGGCCTTTCCGAAAGCCTCCGGGGTCTCTCCTACCGGGAGGCCCTGGAGGAAGCCCTCAAGGAGATCAAGGCCCGCACCGGGCTTAGGGAGGTACCCTTCGTGCGCCTTTTGGCCGAGCTCCTCGCCCGCATGGCCTCGGACTTAAGCCGCAAGCCCCGGCCTTCGGACCTATTGGATGCGGTGATGGCCGCCACCCTTTACCCTTATGTGGACCTCCTCCTCACGGATCGCTACCTGCGGGGCCTCCTGCCGGGGAGGAGCGTGGGGGGGAGGCGAAGGGAAGTGGAGGCCCTAGTCCAGAGGTTCCGGGAAGGGGTAGACTCCTCCTCGTGAAGGGTATCCGTGACCCTAAGCTCTGGCCCATCGCCGAGAAGGTGGAGGCGGGGGAACGCCTCACCTTTGCCGAGGGGCTCGTCCTCTACCAAACCCAAGACCTCCCAAGCCTCATGCGCCTGGCCAACCGGGTGCGGGAGAGGAAGCACGGGCACAAGACCTACTTCGTCCATTCCATCCGCGTCTCCCAGACCAACATCTGCTACGTGGGCTGCACCTTCTGCGCCTTCCAGAGAAGGTTTGGGGAGGAGGGGGCCTGGGACTGGGAGGTGGAGGAGGTGGTGGCCTGGGTAAGGGAGCGCTACCAGCCCGGCCTCACGGAGATCCACATGACCGCGGGCCACCACCCCAAGAGGCCCTTTTCCTACTACCTGGACCTGATAAGGGCCCTGAAGGAAGCCTTCCCCGGGGTCCAGGTAAAGGCCTGGACGGCGGCGGAGATCCACCACTTCTCCAAGATCGCCCGTCTTCCTTACAGGGAAGTGCTCCAGGCCCTCAAGGAAGCGGGGCTGGACGCCATGCCCGGAGGGGGGGCGGAGATCTTCGCCGAGAGGGTGCGCAAGGAGATCGCCCGGGCCAAGGTTTCCGCGGAAGGGTGGCTTTCCATCCATAGGACGGCCCATGAGCTGGGCATCCCCACCAACGCCACCATGCTCTACGGGCACATAGAGACCCTCGAGGAGCGCCTGGACCACATGGACCGTCTAAGGCACCTTCAGGACGAAACCGGGGGCTTCATGAGCTTCATCCCCTTGGCCTTCCAGCCGGACGGCAACCCCCTGGCCAGGAAGCTGGGCAAGCGGGGGTTCACCACCGGACTGGACGACCTCCGCAACCTGGCCGTGGCCCGGCTTTACCTGGACAACATCCCCCACATCAAGGGGTACTGGGCCACCCTGACCCCGGAACTGGCCCAGGTTTCCCTGGACTGGGGGGTGACGGACATTGACGGTACCCTGATTGAGGAACGCATCGTCCACATGGCGGGAAGCCCCACCCCCCAGGGACTTTCCAAAAGGGAGCTTGCGGAGATCATCCGCAAGGCGGGACGGATCCCTGTGGAACGGGACGCCCTTTACCGGGAGATCCGGGTCTGGGATAGCGGGGCGGCGCCTGGGGAAGAAAGGGCTACCCAAGAGGCCGGATGAGCTACACCCTGGGGGTTCCCCTCTACGCCAACACCGCCCCCCTCTACCGCTTTCTGGAGCCAGGGGGCTGGCGGCTGTGCTATGGGGTTCCCGCCCAGCTCAACCGCATGGTGCTCTCGGGGGAGGTGGGGCTTTCCCTGGTCTCCAGCTACTTCTACCTGGAACACCAGGAGGAGCTGGGGCTTCTTCCCGACTTTTCCGTGGCCGTTTTGGGGCGGGTGTATTCGGTAAACCTGTTCCACAAGGGGGAGCTTGCGGACCTGAGGCGCATCGCCCTCACCACGGAAAGCGCCACCAGCGTGGAGCTTTTGAAGCTCCTTTTGGGTGAACGGGGCATCTTCCCCCGGTACGAGAACCGGGAAGGAGGGCTGGAACTCCTTGGCGAATACGACGGGGTCCTCCTCATCGGCGACAGGGCCATAAGGGCCTACGCCAACCTTCTAGACCACCTTCCCGAAACCCCCCACGCCCTCCCCACCCGCTTCGGAGAGGTGGCGGTGGTGGACCTCTCCATGCTCTGGTTTGAACGCACCCGCCTCCCTTTCGTCTTCGCCGTCTGGGCCTACCGCAAGGAAACCCCTCCCCCCTGGGAGCTGGTGCGGGCCTTAAGGAGAGCCCGGCGCCAGGGGCTTGCCCGGCTCGGAGAGGTGGCCGAGGCCGAGGCCAGGCGGCTGGGAATCCATCCCGCCCTCGTGGAGCACTACCTCTGGAACTTCCGCTACCACCTGGAGGAACCGGACCGGCTGGGTCTCCAGGCCTTCGCCCAAGCCCTGGGCCTCGCCTTTACCCCTAACTACTACCCCAATAGCACTTGACAGTCCAAAGCGCTATGGATACCATACTCCTGGGCCTCGAGCCCAAGGAGGTTCAAAGATGCGTTGGCACTTAGACCCAGCCCACACCAGCATCGAGTTCGCCGTGCGCCACATGATGATCGCCACGGTTAAAGGCACCCTGAACCTTAAGGAGGGCCTCGTGGAAACCGACAAAACGGGCAGGCCCCTCCGGGTGGAGGCACGCCTGGACGCCAGGAGCATCCACACCGGCGTGCCGGACCGGGACAACCACCTGCGCTCCCCCGACTTCCTGGATGCGGAGCGCTTCCCGGAAATCCTCTTCAAGGGCACCAGGATCACCCCCTTGGGCGAGGGACGGTACCGGGTGGAGGGGGAGCTGACCATCCGGGGGGTCACCCAAACCCTGGCTTTTGAGGTGGAAACCCGTGGCCCCGCCAAGGATCCTTGGGGCAACGAGCGCGTGGCCGCCCACTTTGAGGGCAAGCTGAACCGCAAGGACTTCGGCCTCACCTGGAACGTCCCCTTGGAGCTGGGCGGGGTCCTGGTGGGCGAGGAGGTGCGCTTCAGCGTGGACACCGAGGCGGTGAAGGCAACGGAGGCGGTGGCCCAGTAATGGCCTTTCCCAGGCGATTTTCCTCCCTGAGCCTACGGGTGCGGGACCTGGAGGCCGCCTTGGCCTTTTACCGGGACCTTCTAGGTCTAAAGGTGGAACCAGACCCACCCCGGTACTGGCTATCCCCCGAAGGGGAAGGGTTTCACCTGGAAATCCTCCATGACCCCCAGGCTCCCCCAAGGCCTTACCCCTCGGTGGGCCTCTACCATTTCGCCCTCCTCCTCCCCCACCGGAAAACCCTGGCACAGGTGGCCCGGAGGCTTCTCCAGGCCTCGGTCCACTTGGAGGGTGCGGCGGACCACGGCGTTTCCGAGGCCCTGTACTTCCGCGACCCGGAGGGGAACGGCCTCGAGCTCTACCGGGATCGGCCCCAAGGGGCGTGGCCCTCCGGCCCCCTCATGTTCACCGCCCCCCTGAACCTAAAGCGGCTCCTCTCCGAGGCCCAAAGCCCAGGTCCCCTTCCCCCCGAAACCCTCCTCGGCCACCTGCACCTCCATGTGGGAAGCATCGAGGAGGCTGAGGCCTTCTTTGCGGGGGAACTGGGCATGGCGGTTACCTTACGCACCTACCCCGGGGCCCTCTTCTTCGCCTGGGATGGCTACCACCACCTAGGGGCCAACGTCTGGGCAGGAAGGCGGAAAGCCCCCCCAGGGGCTACCGGGCTTTTGGGCTACACGCTCCAGGACCCCTGGGGCCGGAGGATGGAGCTGGAAGACCCCACGGGTGCGCAGGTGCGCCTTACCCCAGGCTTCTAACCTGCCCCTTCGTCGGGGATGCCTAAACCTTTTCTGGCTAGGCCGCACCCTGGGGGTGCCCAGGAACGTGGCTTCTTAAAGGACTTTTTCGGCGGTGGTTTTACTCCCCCCTTGACAGGGTCCTTTCCCTTCCCTATGCTTGGAGGCAATATGCGGACTCCAAGGCGCTACTTCGGCTTTTATTATCCCGCCGGGGGCGCCCTGCGGTCCGCATAAGGTATTTCCGCAAGAAGGGCGCCCCCAAAAGGGGGCGCCCAAGGCTTTTAGGAGGGAAGCATGCTGATTGTGATGCGGCGAGGACACACGGAAGCGGAGCTAGAAGAGGCCATCCGGGAGATTGAGAAGGTGGGCTACCGGCCCCACGTTTCCCGGGGGGTGGAGACCACCTTGGTGGGGGCCATCGGTCGCGGGCCCACCCCGGAGCTCATGGAGCACTTCCGCGCCCTTCCCGGGGTGGCGGAGGTGATCCCCATCTCCAAGCCCTACAAGCTGGCGAGCCTCGAGGTCCAGCCCTTCCCCACCGTCTTGGAGTTCCCCACAGGTAAAACCGGAGGCGGCCACGTGCTGATCGCCGCAGGGCCCTGCGGGGTGGAGTCCCGGGAGCAGACCCTCAAGGCCGCCCGCTACGTGAAGGCCCATGGGGCGGGAATGCTGAGGGGTGGGGCCTTCAAGCCCAGGACCAGCCCCTACGCCTTCCAAGGGCTTGGCCTGGAAGGCCTCAAGATCCTGGCGGAGGCCAGAAGGGAAACCGCGCTTCCCGTGGTCACCGAGGTCCTGGCCCCAGAACAGGTGGAACTGGTGGCGGAGTACGCGGACGCCCTGCAGATCGGGGCCCGCAACGCTCAGAACTTCGCCCTTCTCCAGGCGGTGGGCGAGGTTAAGAAGCCCGTTCTCCTCAAGCGGGGCATGAGCATGACCCTGGAGGAATTCCTGATGAGCGCCGAGTACATCCTCTCCCGGGGGAACATGCAGGTGATCCTGGTGGAAAGGGGGATCCGCACCTTTGAGAAGACCACCCGCTTCACCCTGGATGTCTCGGCGGTACCCGTGCTCAAGAGCCTTACCCACCTTCCCGTCTGGGTGGACCCTTCTCATCCGGCAGGCCGGAGGGAATGGGTCATCCCCTTGGCCCTGGCGGGACTGGCGGCGGGGGCGGATGGCCTCATCGTGGAAACCCACCCCGAGCCGGAAAAGGCCCTTTCCGATGCCGCCCAGCAGCTCCACGAGCACGAGTTCGCCGAGCTCATGCAAAAGGCTAGGCGGCTTCTGGAAGCCTTGGGCAAGACCTTTTCCCCGCCGGTTCTGGGATGAAGCCGCTTTTCGGCAAGGTGGGGGTCTTCGGGGTGGGGCTCCTTGGGGGAAGCGTGGCCCTGGGCCTTAAGGAGCGCTTTCTCGCCGAGGAGGTCCACGCCTACGACCAAGACCCGGAGGCCCTGGAAAAGGCCCTTTTCCTGGGGGTGGCGGACCGGATCCACCCCAAGCCCGGCCCCTGGGTGGGGGAGCTGGAGCTTGGCATCCTAGCCGCCCCCGTGGGGGCCCTGGCGGATCTGGGGAAGACCCTTGCCCCCTTCGCCCATCCCCAAAGCCTCTGGACCGATGTGGGGAGCGTGAAGGCCAAGGTGGTGGGGGCCCTGGAAGGCCTCCTCCCCCACTTCCTTGGGGGCCACCCCATGGCGGGAAGCGAGCGGGCCGGGGTGGAAAACGCCCACGCCGGCCTCTTGCAAAACGCCATCTGGGTCCTCACCCCCACGGAAAGGACTAGCCCCAAGGCCAAGGAAAGCCTCCGCCAGCTGGTGGAGGCCTTGGGGGCCTATCCTTTGGAGATCCCCCCAGAGCTTCACGACCAGCTGGTGGCCCGCATCTCCCACCTCCCCTACCTCCTGGCCGTGGCCCTGAACCACCTGGTGGCCCATAGCCCCCACCGGGACCTCCTCATGTTCTTGGCCGCTGGGGGGTTTCGCGACCTGACCCGGGTGGCCTCCGGCTCCCCCCGCATGAGCCGGGACATGGTGGTGGAGAACAAGGAGGCCCTCAAGGAGGCCATAGAGGAGCTGAGGGGGGTCCTTTGGGAACTGGAGGGGCTTTTGGACGAACCCGAGGCCCTCTTACGGGTGGCAGAGGAGGCCAAGCGTACCCGGGATAGCCTCCCCATCGTGCGCCGGAGCCTACTTCCTGAGATGCACGACCTGGTGGTCCAGGTGCCCGACCGCCCAGGGGAGATCGCCCGGATCGCCACCGCCTTGGGGGAAGCAGGGGTCAACATCAAGGACATCGAGGTCCTCACCATCCGGGAGGAAGCGGGGGCCATCCGCCTGGGCTTCGCCAGCCGGGAGGAGCGGGCAAGGGCCAAAGAGGTGGTTTCCCAAGCAGGATACCGGGTCTCGTGACGACTCCCCGCTCTTTAGAGCGGGGCTTCGCGGTTCTAGGTAAGAGTACCCATCCCCGCAGGCTCCGCCCAAGCCCTGGCCAGGATGTTCCGCGCCGCAGCCACATCCCGGTGAAGAGAGGGACCTGCGACCTCTAGACTATACGCCCATCTTGTGTTAGCATAGGGGCAAAGGAGGAAAAA